>DAOQNK010000236.1:0-3022 GCA_035332045.1 Thiobacillaceae bacterium
CTGAAGAAGCGGGTCTCCAGCTACTTCCAGAAGACCGACCTCTCCCCCCGCATCCGCCACATGGTGGCGCGCATCCGGGACATCCAGACCACGGTGACCCGCACCGAGGCGGAAGCCCTGCTGCTGGAGAACAACCTCATCAAGGGGTTGAGCCCCAAGTACAACATCCTGTTCCGGGACGACAAGTCCTACCCCTACCTGCTGCTGTCTGGGCACGAATACCCCCGCCTGGGCTTCTTCCGGGGCACGCCGGACAGGAAGAACCGGGTGTTCGGCCCCTTTCCCCATTCCCTGGCGGTGCGGGAGAGCATCCAGATCCTGCAGAAGGTGTTCCGCCTGCGCACCTGCGAGGATACGGTGTTCGCCAACCGCTCCCGGCCCTGCCTGCTGCACCAGATCAAGCGTTGCAGCGGCCCCTGCGTGGGGCTGGTGTCGGCCGCCGACTATGCCCGGGACGCGGAGAACGCCACCCTGTTCCTGGAGGGCAAGGACAACGAGGTCATCGCCGGCCTGACGGCGCGCATGGAGGCCGCCGCCGAGGCCCTGCGCTTCGAGGCGGCGGCGGTGTACCGGGACCAGATCCAGGCCCTGGCCCAGGTGCGGGCGGTGCAGTTCGTGGAGAGCCGCTCCAGCCGGGACGTGGACGTGATCGCGGCGGTGGCCCGGGGCGGCGTGGCCTGCGTCTACCTCAGCATGGTGCGGGGCGGCCGCAGCCTGGGCGGGCGGGCCTTCTTCCCCACCCACGGCGAAGAGGCGGACCCGCCCGCCCTGCTGGACGCCTTCGCCGGCCAGCATTACGCCGGCCATCCCATCCCCTCCGCCCTGGTCCTGGAATGGGAGGTGGAGGGCCTGGCCGACTGGCTGTCGGAGCAGGCCGGGCGGCGGGTGCAGGTGGTCACCCATCCCCAGGAGGAACGCCGGGTCTGGCTGGAAATGGCGAGGAAGAACGCGGAACTGGCCTTGAGCACCCGGGAAGGACAGCGGGAAAACCAGTCCAACCGCCTGGCCGCCCTCAACGAGGCCCTGACCGAGGAGGGCATCGCCCGCATCGAGTGCTTCGACGTGAGCCATACGATGGGCGAGGCCACCGTGGTGTCCTGCGTGGTGTTCGACAACGGCGCCATGCAGCCTTCGGAATACCGCCGCTTCAATGTGGCCGTCGGGAAACTCGCCGGGCCGTCCCAAGCGTTTCCCGCCCCCCCCGGTGGGCGGCGCCGACCGAAGGAAGGTGCCGGGGGTGGTAGCGCTCCCACGCCAGGGGATGACTACGCCGCCCTGCGGGAGGCCCTGTCCCGCCGCTACGGCAAGCTGGCGGAAGGGGAGGGCAAGCTGCCCGACCTGCTCCTCATCGACGGCGGCAAGGGCCAACTGCACGTGGCCGTGGACGTGCTCTCCGAACTGGGCCTGGGGGACCTGCCCATGCTGGGGGTGGCCAAGGGGGTGGAGCGCAAGGCCGGAATGGAGCAGCTCTTCCTGCCCGGGGAGGTGGAGCCCCTGCGACTGCCGCCGGACCATCCCGGGCTGCACCTCATCCAGCAGGTCCGCGACGAAGCCCACCGCTTCGCCATCACCGGCCACCGGGCCCGGCGCGGCAAGGCCCGCACCCAGTCGAGCCTGGAGGACATCGCCGGCATCGGCGCAAAAAGGCGGCAGAAACTGCTACAAACCTTCGGCGGCCTGCGTGGCGTGATCGACGCGGGCGTGGAGGAATTGGCTCGGGTGGAGGGGATCAGCCGTGACTTGGCGGAACGGATATACCGAGAATTGCACTGATCCCTGACAATAGCCCCATGCCCTTCAACCTCCCCAACGCGCTGACCTGGTTGCGCATCCTGCTGATCCCCCTGTTCGTGGCGGTGTTCTACCTGCCCGACGGCTGGGTGCCCAAGCACGACATCAACCTGACCGCCACCGCGATCTTCGCCCTGGCCTCGATCACCGACTGGCTGGACGGCTGGCTGGCCCGGCGCCTCAACCAGATGTCCGCCTTCGGCGCCTTCCTGGACCCGGTGGCGGACAAGCTCATGGTGGCGGCGGCCCTCATCGTTCTGGTGGACCTGGACCGGGCCGGTGTGGACGTGGCCCTCATCATCATCGGCCGGGAAATCGCCATCAGCGCCCTGCGGGAATGGATGGCCAGGCTGGGCCGTTCCGGCAAGGTGGCGGTGTCCTTCGTCGGCAAGCTGAAGACCACGTCCCAGATGCTCGCCATCCTCATGCTGCTGTACCACGATCCCATCGTCGGCTGGCAATACACCCAGATTGTCGGCCGCTGGCTGCTTTATCTCGCCGCCTTCCTCACCCTGTGGTCCATGTTCCACTACCTGCTCATGGCCTGGAAGGCGCTCAAACACGAGCCCGCCAGTTGACAGAAAAAGTTTGGACGCTAGAATGCGCGTTCACTTCGACGCGGGAATAGCTCAGTTGGTAGAGCGCAACCTTGCCAAGGTTGAGGTCGCGAGTTCGAGCCTCGTTTCCCGCTCCAGATTCTCCGGGGAAAGCCAAGTTGCTTTCCCCTTTTGTTTCCAGGCCAAGATTTCATCGCGGCGCGTTAGCAAAGCGGTTATGCAGCGGATTGCAAATCCGTTTAGATCGGTTCGACTCCGGTACGCGCCTCCAATCAAATCCCCCCGAAACCCGGCCCTTGAGCCGGGTTTTTCCATTCCGGCGCCGGCGCGGGAACCCTGGTGGCGGTGGGGCCATGCCCCCTCAGCCAGGCGGGAAGCGGTATGATCCGAACTCGTTTTTCGCTAGGGGTCTCCCCCGTCCGGCCGGGCCGGCGGTGGAGTGAGACATACCCTTGGAACCTGATCCGGGTCATGCCGGCGTAGGGAAGCGACGCTCCGCCGCCTTCCTTACCGTGTATCGAGAGGAAGGAACACCATGAACGCCAATCCCCAGTTTCTCGCCGCCACCGCCCACGTGGACGAGGCCGCCATCCAGCCCCTGCCCAACTCGCGCAAGGTCTACGTGGAAGGCAGCCGGCCGGACATCCGGGTGCCCATGCGGGAGATCAGCCAGG
>DAOQNK010000237.1:0-3019 GCA_035332045.1 Thiobacillaceae bacterium
TTGTCCCGGGTGGAACCGACGCAGGACAGGTGGGGCGCGGCGGCCAGGCCCTCGGCGCGGATCTCCAGCACGGTCTCCAGGGTGCGGTCTCGGGTGGAACCGCCGGCGCCGAAGGTCACCGAAAAGAACTTGGGCTTCAACTGGGCCAGTTGCCGGCGGGTTTCCCGCAGTTTGGCCATGCCCTCGGGGGTTTTGGGCGGGAAGAATTCGATGCTGAAAGTGCGTTCGCTCATGATGGGACGGGGGCTGGATCGTTGGAGGATTCTATCCCAGGGCCACGCCCAGGGCGCCGCCGATGAACCAGGAGGCGGCCCCCGCCGCGGCGCCGATGAGCAGCATGCGCAGCCCGCCCGCCACCGCGCCCTTGCCGGTGAACAGGCTGATGGCGGCGCCGACTCCGAACAGGCTGATGGCGCTGGCCGCCAGCACGCCCAGGAAGGCCGTCTGGCCGGTAAGCAGCAGGTAGGGCAGCAGGGGGATGAGCGCCCCCAGGGCGAAGGCCAGGAAGGAGGAGATGGCGGCCCCCCAGGGCGAGCCCAGCTCCTCCGGGTTGAGGCCCAGCTCCTCCCGGGCCAGGGTGTCCAGCGCCCGGTCCGGATCCCGGATCAGGGATTCCGCCATGCGTTTCGCCTCCTCGGCCGACACGCCCTTGGCCTGGTAGATCAGGGCCAGTTCCGCCGCCTCTTCCTGGGGATATTGGTCCAGCTCCTCCCGCTCCAGGGTGATCTGATACTCGTGGAACTCCCGCTGGGAACGCACCGAGACATACTCGCCGGCGGCCATGGAAAAGGCGCCCGCCAGCATGCCGGCGACCCCGGAAAGCAGGACCACGTCGCCGCCCACGCCGGCGCCCGCCACGCCCAGGATCAGGCTGGCATTGGAAACCAGGCCGTCATTGACCCCGAACACGGCCGCCCGCAGGTTGCCGCCGCCGCCGGTCTTGTGGCTCTCGGCGCGCATCTGCTCCAGGCTTACCGGTGTCGAGTGGGGGGGGCTGGCGGAATGGTAGAGGCTCATGCCCCGCACCTTCATGGCGGCCAGCATGCCCCGCAGGGGCCGTACCCCGAGACGGGGGATCAGCCAGCCCACCAGCCGGGTGCGCGCATCGGGATGGTAGCGATCGGGCACGGCGACTCCGGCCTTGGCCATTTCGGCTTCCCAGAGGCCGGCCTGCCTGTCGGCGGTCCGGGCCAGTTCCAGGAAAAGGACTTGGCGGGGCGTGCCGGCTTCGGCGTCGGAGACGATTCGGTAGAGCCAGGCGGAGCGTTTTTCTTCTGACCAGCTTTCCAGGGGATCCATGGCGGCGTGGAGGTATGTCCGAGGCCGTGATTATGCCGGTTTGGGCGGCGTTTCCGGGCGTGGATCGAGGCGCCCCGCTGACGGCCCCGTCAGCGCGCCGCCGCCGCGGCTTCGATGGCGGCGGACAACGCGGAAATCGCCTCGGGCGGCGTGGTTTCCCGCCAGCGCAAGCCGATGCTTCGCTCGATGTCCAGGCCGGAGACGGGCAGCGTGACCAGATCCGCCGGCACGAGGCTCCTGGGCGCCAGGGTGATGGCCTTGCCGTGCCTGACCAGCTGAAAGGCCAGGTCTTCCCGTTCGACGCGCGCCAGCACGTCCAGCTTTACCCGGGCCGCCTTGAGCCGGGCGCGGCCCAGCGCATCCAGTTCGCAGTTGGAACGGTGCACGAAGGGCACCCGGGCCAGGTCGCCCAGGGCGATCGCGCCGGCCGGCCGGGCGTACGCATGGCCGGCGGCCACCACCGCCAGCAAGGGCTCGCGCCAGAGCACCCGGGAGTGGGGCGTCAGATCGCCGATGTTGCCCCAGACTGCGTCGAGCCGGTCCTGGGCAAACCAGCGCTCCATGCCGCCGGCCGTGCCTTCCCAGGATTCGAGCCGCGTATCGGGCTCCTGGGCCGCGAATCGCGCCAGGGCATCGGCCACCACGTCGCGCGGCAGGGTATCCAGCAAGCCCAGCCGCAAACCCTTCCCGCCGATCGATCCGCCGGAGAACGCGAGGCGGGCGGCTTCGCACTGGCTGAGAATTTCCTGGGCCCGGCGGTAGAAGCGCTGGCCGGCCGCTGTCAGGCGGAGCGGACGGTTGGCCGGTCCGCCCCGGTCGAACAGCGTCCCGCCCAGCTCCTCTTCCAGGGCCTTGAGGCCGGCGGAGATGGACGGCTGGGACAGGTGCAGGCGCTCGGCGGCCTTGCTGACGCCGCCGTACTCGACGACCGCCACCAGGAAGCGCAGGTGCTGGGTCTTTAAAATAGGTAATTCCTATCAAACAGAATAGAAACAATCGAATTTAATTATATTAGACGGGCCGTTAGATTATGGGCATTCGCCATGCAATACCTGGAGACGCCATGAATGCCCGACTTCCCACCCTGGAATACCTGCGGCGGCAGATCGACGGCAGCCTGCCGCCCGGCGCCGACACGGACATGCAATACCCGACGGCGATCTCGAGGCTGCTCGGGTTCAGCGTCACCGCCGTCGAAGCGGGCATGGCCAGCCTGGAGATCCAGGCCGACGCCGCCCTGCACGGCAACCAGCAGGGCACGGTCCACGGCGGCCTGTTGAGCGAACTGGCGGACGCCGCCATCGGCACCGCCCACTCCACCGTCCTGGAGGCGGGCGAGACCTTCACCAGCATCGACCTGCGCATCAGTTTCTTCCGGCCGGTCTGGAAATCCGTGCTCACCGCCACGGCCCGGCCCGTCCAGCAGGGCCGCACCATCACCCACTACCAGTGCGAGATCGTCCGCGACGACGGCAAGCTGGTGGCCCTGGCGGCCGGCACGGTCATGACCTTGCGGGGCGGCGCCGCGTCCGGGCGCTGAGCCGCCGGGCGGGTCAGGCGCCGATGCCGCGCCGGTATTGCACCGCCTCGGCCACGTGGGCCGCGCCCAGGTCGGCCACGCCGGCCAGGTCCGCCACCGTGCGCGCCACCCGCAGGATGCGGTGGTAGGCCCGGGCGGACAGGTTGAGGCGGGTGATGGCCTGTTTCAGCAGGGTCTGCC
>DAOQNK010000238.1:0-2985 GCA_035332045.1 Thiobacillaceae bacterium
ATTTCCACCTGCCCCGCTCCACCCTGCTCATGCTGGTGTCCGCCTTCGGCGGCGCGGACCTGATGCGCCGGGCCTACGCCCATGCGGTGTCGTCGGCCTACCGCTTCTTCAGCTACGGCGACGCCATGCTCATCGAACCCGCCCCGCCGGGGGACTGATCATCCGCCGAACGGGGGATGCCGTCGCGGGGCGGTGTAAAATTCCGCCATTTTTCAGCGGGAATCGATCATGGCGGGACACAGCAAGTGGGCGAACATCCAGCATCGGAAAGGTCGCCAGGATGAAAAGCGGGGCAAGATCTTCTCCCGCTACGCGAAGGAAATCACCGTGGCGGCGAAGATGGGCGGCGGCGATCCCAGCTTCAATCCCCGCCTGCGCCTGGCCATCGACAAGGCCAAGGGCGAGAACATGCCCAACGACAATATCGAGCGGGCCATCAAGAAGGGCACCGGCGAACTGGAGGGCGTGAGCTACGAGGAGATCCGCTACGAGGGCTATGGCCCCGGCGGCGCCGCGGTCATCGTCGATTGCCTCACGGACAATCGGGTACGCACCGTGGCCGATGTGCGCCACGCCTTCTCCAAGTGCGGCGGCAACCTGGGCACCGACGGCTCCGTGGTGTTTCAGTTCAAGCACTGCGGCCAGATCGTTCTGGCCCCGGGCGCCGGCGAGGACCAGGTCATGGAAGTGGCCCTGGAAGCGGGCGCCGAGGACGTGATCGCCAACGACGACGGTTCCATCGAGGTGCTCACCGCCCCCACCGGCGACCTGACCACCGTGAAGGAGGCCCTGGAAGCCGCCGGCCTCAAGCCCGTGGTGGCGGAGATCACCATGAAGGCCCTGAACGAGACCGACGTGGGCGGCGACGAGGCGGTGAAGTTCCAGAAGATGCTGGACATGCTGGACGACCTGGACGACGTGCAGGACGTCTACACCTCGGCGATCCTGCCCGAGTGAGACTCCTCGGCCTCGACCCCGGCTTGCGCATCACCGGCTACGGGGTCATCGACAAGGACGGCCAGAAGCTGAGCTATGTGGCGAGCGGCGTGGTGCGCACGGAAACCGGGGAATTGCCGGCACGCATCAAGATCATCTTCGACGGCGTGCTGGAGGTGCTGGAACAGTTCAAGCCTGACGCCGCCGCCATCGAGAAGGTGTTCGTCAACGTCAATCCCCAATCCACCCTGCTGCTGGGCCAGGCCCGGGGG
Source organism: Thiobacillaceae bacterium (assembly GCA_035332045.1). Taxonomy (GTDB): domain Bacteria; phylum Pseudomonadota; class Gammaproteobacteria; order Burkholderiales; family Thiobacillaceae; genus PFJX01. The sequence goes on from DAOQNK010000238.1 coordinate 1,209, forward strand.
GCGGCCATCGCGGCCCTCACCGCCGCCGACCAGCCGGTGTTCGAATACACGGCCCTCCAGGTCAAGCAGGCGGTGGTGGGCAACGGCCACGCCGACAAGCAGCAGGTGATGCACATGGTGAAGCGCCTGCTCAACCTGCCCGCCGAGCCCCGTTCCGATTCCGCCGACGCCCTGGCCTGCGCCATCTGCCACGCCCACGGCGGCATGGGCCTGGGCGGCCTGACCACCGCCACCCGCCGCCGGCGGGCCGGGAGAATGCTGTGAGCAAGACTGTTTCCGCCCCCCTGGAACCCACCCGGGAGGCTCTGGCCAATCCCCTCCACCGCTATCTGCTGGCCACCCGGCCGGCTTTCCTGACCATCGCCCTGGCGGGCTGCCTGCTGGGTTTCGCCACCGCCCTGGATGCCGCCTTCTCCTGGCCCCTGGCCCTGCTCACCGTGCTGCTGGCGGTGGCCGCCCAGGCCGGGGTCAACGTCTTCAACGATTACTACGACCACCTCAACGGCACCGACGCGGTGAACGTGGACCGGCTGTTTCCCTTCACCGGCGGCTCCCGCTTCATCCAGAACGGGGTCATGTCGCCGCGGCAGATGCTCGGCTGGGCCCTGGCGCTGTTTGGCGGCGTCATCGCCGGCGGGCTGTGGCTCATCGAGACCCGGGGCGCGGGCCTGTTCTGGATCGGCCTGGCCGGGCTGGCCATTGGCTGGGCCTACTCGGCGCCGCCCCTCAAGCTCAACAGCCGGGGTCTGGGAGAAGCCTGCGTGGCGGCCGGCTTCCTGTTCATCGTCGCCGGCGCCGATTTCGTCCAGCGCGGCGCCGTCTCCGCCAAACCGTGGCTGCTGGGGCTGCCCTATGCGCTGCTGGTGACCAACATCCTCTACATCAACCAGTTTCCCGACCGGGCGGCGGACATCCAGGCCGGCAAGCGCCATTGGGTGGCGCGCCTGGAACCCGCCGTGGCGGCCCGGGGCTACTGGCTGATCCTGGGGCTGGCCTGCGCGGCCCTGGCCGGCCTGGTGGCGACCGGGCGGCTGCCCGGGCTGGCATTGGTTTCCCTGCTGGCCGTCTTGCCGGCGCTGCGCGCTGGCCGCATCCTGTCCGCCCATGCCCACCAGCCGCCCCAACTGATGCCCGCCCTGCAGATGACCATCGTCGCCGCCCATCTCCAACCCGTGCTCCTGGGGGCCGTGCTGGCCTGGGGAGCTGGGGCGTGATCGGCCGGCTCACCGGCCTCCTGCTGGAAAAGCAGCCGCCCCAGGTGCTGCTGGACGTGGCCGGGGTGGGCTACGAGGTGGACGTGCCCATGAGCAGCTTCTACAACCTGCCCGCCACCGGCGAGCGGGTGAGCCTCCACACCCATTTCGTGGTGCGTGAGGATGCCCAGCAGCTCTTCGGCTTCCTCACCCACAAGGAGCGGGAGGCCTTCCGTGCCCTCATCCGGATTTCCGGCGTCGGCCCCAAGCTGGCCCTGGCGGTGCTGTCCGGCCTGTCGGTGGACGACCTGGCTCAGTGTGTGGCGATGCAGGACGCCGGCCGGCTGACCCGGGTGCCGGGCATCGGCAAGAAGACGGCGGAGCGGCTGCTCCTGGAACTCAGGGGCAAGCTGGCGGATGCCCTGCCGGCCGGGCCGGGGGGCGCTCCCACCGCCGCCGGCGTCCAGGCCGACGCCCTCAACGCCCTGCTGGCCCTGGGCTACTCCGACAAGGAGGCCGTGCCCGCCATCAAGCAGCTGCCGGAGGGCCTGAGCCTGGAGGAATCCATCCGCCAGGCCCTGAAA
>DAOQNK010000239.1:0-2978 GCA_035332045.1 Thiobacillaceae bacterium
GCCAGGGCGATGTCCTTGGCCTTGCCGGACTTGTCCTGGTAGACGGCGATCAGGGAGGGCACGCCGCCGCCGGCCAGGTAGGTGGAGCGCACGGTGTGGCCGGGGCCCTTGGGGGCGATCATGATCACGTCCAGGTCGGCGCGGGGCACGATCTGGTTGTAGTGGATGTTGAAGCCGTGGGCAAAGCACAGGGTGGCGCCCTTCTTGATGTTGGGCTCAATTTCCTTGTAGTACACGCCAGGCTGCTGCTCGTCGGGCACCAGGATCATGACCACGTCGGCGTCCTTCACCGCGGCGCCCACTTCCTTGACGGCCAGGCCGGCCTTCTTGGCCTTCTCCCAGGAGGCTCCGTCCTTGCGAAGACCCACGGTGACCTTGACCCCGGAATCCTTCAGGTTGTTGGCGTGGGCGTGACCCTGGGAGCCGTAGCCGACGATGGCGACTTTCTTCTTCTTGATCAGGGAGAGGTCGCAATCTTTTTCGTAGTAAACCTTCATTTCAGTTCCTTTCAGTGAGGAGTAAGGAGCCAGGAGTGAGGAGTGAAACCGGACCAGACGTCTGACCCCGCACTCCTCACCCCTCACTAAATTTTCATGATGCGGTCGCCTCGGCCGATGCCGGAGGCCCCGGTCCGCACGGTTTCCAGGATGGCGGCGGGATCGACGGCGGCCAGGAAAGCATCCAGCTTGGTGCCCGGGCCGGTCAGCTCGATGGTGTAAGTCTTGTCCGAAACATCCAGGATTCGCCCCCGGAAAATGTCGGTCATGCGCTTCATCTCCTCGCGCATCTCGCCGGTGGCCCGCACTTTCACCAGCATGAGCTCGCGCTCGATGTGGGACCCGTCGGTGAGATCCTGGACCTTGACCACGTCCACCAGCTTGTTGAGCTGCTTGGTGATCTGCTCGATGACGTCGTCGGAACCCCGGGTGACGATGGTCATGCGGGACAGGGTGGCGTCCTCGGTGGGGGCCACGGTAAGAGACTCGATGTTGTAGCCCCGGGCGGAGAACAGGCCGGCGACCCGGGACAGGGCGCCGGATTCGTTTTCCATCATCAGGGAAATAATGTGTCGCATCTCGCTTCCCTTACACCAGGATCATCTCGGACAAACCCTTGCCGGCGGGAATCATGGGGAACACGTTCTCGCGCGGGTCGGTAAGGAAATTGAGGAACACCAGGCGATCCTTGTACTTGCCGAAGGCATCGCGCAGGGCGGGCTCCACGTCCTCGGGCTTCTCCACGGTGATGCCCACGTGGCCGTAGGCTTCGGCCAGCTTCACGAAATCCGGCAGGGACGACATGTAGGACTCGGAATAGCGTTCCTCGTAGAAGAACTCCTGCCACTGCCGCACCATGCCCAGGTAGCCGTTGTTGAGCAGGATGATCTTCAGGGGCAGCTTCCATTCCTTGCAGGTGGACAGTTCCTGGATGTTCATCTGGATGCTGCCCTCGCCGGTGATGCAGGCCACCGTCGCGTCCGGATGGGCCATCTGCACGCCCATGGCGGCGGGCAGGCCGAAACCCATGGTGCCCAGGCCGCCGGAGTTGATCCAGCGGCGGGGCTTGGCAAACTTGTAGTACTGGGCCGCCCACATCTGGTGCTGGCCCACGTCGGAAGTGACGAAGGCGTCGCCGCCGGTGACCTCGTAGAGTTTCTCCACCACGTACTGGGGCTTGATGACGGACGCGGCCCGGTCGTACTTCAGGCAGTCCTGGGAACGCCACAACTCGATCTGGGCCCACCAGGCCTTGAGGGCCTGATCGTCCGGCTTTTCCTTGCCGGCCCGGATGTGCTTGATGATCTCGTCCAGCACCTGGCCCACTTCGCCAACGATGGGCACGTCCACCCGCACCCGCTTGGAAATGGAGGACGGATCCACGTCGATGTGGATGATGCGGTGAGCTTCCTTGGCGAAATGCTTGGGATTGCCCACCACCCGGTCGTCAAAACGGGCGCCCACCGCCAGCAGCACGTCGCAGTGCTGCATGGCCATGTTGGCCTCGATGGTGCCGTGCATGCCCAGCATGCCCAGGAACAGGGGATCGGGGGAAGGATAGCCGCCCAGGCCCATCAAGGTATTGGTGACGGGGTAGCCCAGCAGGCGGGCCAGTTCGGTGACCTGCTCCGCCGCATTGCCCAGCACCACGCCGCCACCCGTGTAGAGGATGGGCCGCTTGGCCTCCAGCAGCATCTGGGCGGCCTTCTTGATCTGTCCCGCGTGACCCTTGCTGGTGGGGTTGTAGGAGCGCATGGTCACGCTCTTGGGATACTCGTACTCGCACTTGTGCTGGGTGACGTCCTTGGGCACGTCCACCACCACGGGGCCGGGGCGGCCGGTAGCGGCGATATAGAAGGCTTTCTTGATGGTGGACGCCAGGTCCTTCACGTCCTTCACCAGGAAGTTGTGCTTCACGCAGGGCCGGGTGATGCCCACGGTGTCCACTTCCTGGAAGGCATCCTGGCCGATGGCGGCGGTGGGCACCTGGCCGGTGATCACCACCATGGGAATCGAGTCCATGTAGGCGGTGGCGATGCCGGTGACCGCGTTGGTGGCGCCGGGACCGGAAGTCACGATGGCCACGCCCACCTGGCCGGTGGAGCGGGCATAGGCATCCGCCGCGTGCACGGCGGCCTGCTCGTGGCGCACCAGGATGTGCTTGAAATCTTCCTGCTTGTAGATTTCGTCGTAGATGTTGAGTACCGCGCCCCCGGGGTACCCGAAGATGTGCTGGACGCCTTCGTCGCGGAGACAGCGGACGACGATCTCCGCGCCGGTCAGTTCCATGTCGGCCATGGCGTGAATTTCTAATATTCAGAAAGGGTTAAACACTAGCGACTGGAGCCGCCCCGGTCAAGCCGAAGGCCATCCTCCCGCGCCAATAAAAAGGGGTTTGGCCATGGCCAAACCCCTCGATTTTGGTGGGTTGTCACAGATTCGAACTGTGGACCTACGGATTAAGAGTCCGCTGCTCTACCA
>DAOQNK010000240.1:0-2978 GCA_035332045.1 Thiobacillaceae bacterium
TGCTGAGCATCGTGGTGGATGCGCCCTCGGACCGGCAATCGCCGCCCTTTCTCGCGGGCTTCCGCCAGACCGGCCGCCATGTCCAGGACATCCAGGCGGTCATCGCCTGGGTCCGGGCCCAGGCCCAGGTGCCCGTCTGGCTGGTGGGCACCAGCCGGGGCACCCAGTCGGCGGCCTACATCGCCACGGAACTCGCCGGCCCCGAGGGTCCCGACGGCCTGGTCCTGACTTCCAGCATCCTGACCGACAGCAAGTCGACCGCCGTGCCGGCCTTGCCCCTGGATCGGGTGTCGATTCCCGTCCTGGTGGTCCACCACGAGCTGGACGGCTGCGGCCACTGCGCCTTCGGCGACCTGCCGTCCCTGATGGACAGGCTCAGCCGGGCGCCGCGCAAGGGGTTGCTCACCTACCGGGGCGGGGAATCCCGGGGGGACCCGTGCGAAGCCATGGCGTATCACGGCTTCAACGGGATCGAGCCGGCGGTCGTCGCCGACATCGCCGCCTGGATTCGCGGCCGGTGAATCCGCCTCGCGGCTGGGCAGCGTCGCGGCTGGACTTCCGCCCGGGCCCACGAACAGCGAGTATTCCGTCTTCCGTTGACGCTGACCGGACACGCCCATGATCACACCCGACTTCCTCCTGACCGCCTTCATCGTGGTGCTGATCCCCGGCGTTGGGGTGGTGTTCACCGTCTCCACCGGCCTGCGCCTGGGACGGGTGGCGAGCACCTATGCGGCCCTGGGTTGCACCCTGGGCATCCTGCCCCATCTGCTGGCCACGGTGCTGGGGCTGGCGGCGGTCATGCACGCCAGCGCCCTGGCTTTCCAGGCGTTGAAGTTCGCCGGGGTGGCCTATCTGCTCTACTTGGCGGTGGCCACCTGGCGGGATCACTCGGCCTTTGCGACCCGGGACGCGGGGGGCGGGGCCTCGGCCCGGGGCCTGGTGGCCAGGGCGTTTCTGTTGAACATCCTGAACCCGAAGCTGACCCTGTTCTTCCTGGCGTTTCTGCCCCAGTTCGTGGATCCCCGCGCGGCACGGCCGGTGCTGGACATGCTGGCGTTGAGCGGGGTGTTCATGGCCATGACCTTCGTGGTCTTCGTGGCCTATGGACTGCTGGCCCATGGATTCCGCCGGGTGGTGCTGGGTTCGGCAGAGGTCCAGGCCTGGTTGCGGCGGGGGTTCGCGGCCGCCTTCGCGGCCCTGGGCGTGAGACTGGGGCTGGGGGAGCGCTAGACGCCGGGCGTCAGGCCGCCGAGAGCCGGGAACGATCCGGGGACAGGCCCCGCAGGTAGCGCAGCACGGGCAGGGTGGCGGCGCTTTCCAGGGCGTTGTAGCCGCCGCTGGTTTCCAGGGAGAGGTCGGCGCCGGCGGCCACCAGGCGCTTCAGGATTTCCAGCTTGCCGGTGGAGGCGGCGTAGATGGCGCAGGTGGCGCCGTTGACGTTCTGGTTGTCCACGTCGCCGCCCTTCTCGATGAGCAGGGACACCAGGTCCGGGTCGCCCTGGACACAGGCGAACCACAGGGCGTGGTGCAGGTCGTGGTTGACGTGGTTGGGGTCCGCCCCCAGGGCCAGGAGCTCTTCCACCCAGGGGCGCAGACCCTGGAGGGCGGCGCCCATGAGGGGGGTCATGCCGTCCTCGTCCCGGTCGTGGAGGCTTGCCGGGGCGAAGCCCTGATGCGCGAGCCAGGCGGCCAGGCCGGGGGAGGGCCGGGCCTGGGGCGGGGCGGCGGAGAGGAAGGCCTCCCAGGCCTGCCAGCCCCCCGCCAGGTTGTAGACCCGGGTGAAGCCCATGCCGGCGATGAGCTGGCAGACGTCCCGGCTGCTGTTGCCCCGGTAGCAGTAGACCAGGATGGGCCGCTGCCGCTGGCGGGACTGGATGAGGCGGCGCAGGGCGTCGTCGCTGACGGGCTCGGCGTCCTCCAGGTGGGCGCGGGCGTAGCTGGCCACGTCGCGGGTGTCGAAGACGGTGAGTTCGCCCGCGGCGCGCAAGGCGGCGAGCTGTTCGGGCTGGATGTCCTGGTAGTTCATGCCGCTTCCTTCCGGTCGCCCGCGTCCCACTGGGCCTTGAAGCGGCTGTCCAGGTCCGACAAGGCCCGGTCCAGTTCCACCAGGCGGCGGAGGCCCGGGCGAGCGCCCACCTCGCCAGTTTCCAGATCGCGCTTGAGGGCTTCCCGGTGGCTCCATAGCCGGGCGATGTCGGCTTTCAATTCGGCTAGTCCGGGGGTGGGGAGGGTTTCCTGGCGGGTCATGGGCAGGCTCGGCGGGCAAGGGTGCGTATTGCCTTGCAATCGCCATACCCGTTCATATCCGCCGGAAAGAGGCTTATCCATCAAGGCCTTGCATGCGCCCGGCGGCGCCCGGTCCGGGTGGGAAAACCCACCAGCCCCCGGACCTTGTGCCGAACGCGACAGCCCACTGCCCGAGCGGCCCCGGGCGGAGTAGCATCGCCCAACCCACGAGGAGAAGTGCGATGCGCCAGAACATCTTCACTCACCACGCCCAGACAGTGCTGGGCTTCATCGAGTACGTCGGCTTGACCACCATCACCATCGCCACCGTGGCGGCGGGCATAGGCGAGGTGAGCGCCATGATCAGCCACCAGAGCGTCAGCCTGGCGGACCTGCTGTTGATGTTTCTCTACCTGGAAATCCTGGCCATGGTGGGGGTGTACTTCGAATCCGGCAAACTGCCGGTGCAGTTCCCCATCTACATCGCCATCGTCGCCCTGGCCCGGTATCTGGTCCTGGACCTGAAAAACCTGGACCAGTGGCACATGCTGGGGGTGGCGGCCTCGGTGCTGCTGCTCACCCTGGCGGTGCTGTCCATCCGCTACGGCCACGTGAAGCTGCCCTTCGGCGACAAGCTCTAGTCCCGTTCAGTCCCGCCTGGCGCGTCCGCCCCGGATGGGGCGGGGCGCGGTTCAGAACTGGAAGAAGCCTTCCAGCTTGCCTTGCAGCTTCTTGGCCTGGCGCAGGGC
>DAOQNK010000241.1:0-2974 GCA_035332045.1 Thiobacillaceae bacterium
GCCGGGATTGTTGGCCGCGCACCTGCACCGGTGTGGCTGACATCCTCCTCCTCTCTTCACCCCGGCCCTGGGCCGGGGTTTTTTTTTACCCCCCGAGCCTTGAGAATGGGGGATGCCCCGCACCCTCAGCCCCGCCGTCCTCGCCTTCCTGGAGCATGAAGGGCGGCGCATGCCGGATTTCAGCGACTGCCGGGTGCTGGTGCCACACCATCACGCCGGCCTCGCATTTCGCCAGGCCCTGGTGGAAGCACTGCCCGGCCGGCACCTGCGGCCGCCGCGCCTGCTGACCTTCCCCGACCTGGCCGCGGAAGCCGGGCTAGACCTCAAGCCCGAACCCGACACCGTCCGCCTGGCCCAACTACGGGATTTCCTTGCCCGCACGGGCCAAGTGCCCCAGGCCGCCTTGTGGGACGCCGCCGGGGAACTGCTGGCCCTGGTGAATGAACTGGATGGCCTGGGCGCGCCAGAGGATGTCCTGGGCCGGCTTGCTTTGGGGAGCAACCGCTACCTGGGCATCGAAGCCGGCATCGCCGCGGAAGTCTGGCGCGCCCTGGGCCGCGGTGGCCAGCCCGGCCGGCTGGCGGTCCACGCCCGCTGTCTGGCCAGCCTGGCGGAAAGGGCCCACACCCCGCTGTACACCCTGGGCCTGGTCCAACTCGCCGGGGTTGAGCGGGATTTCCTGGCCGCCTGGGCACGCCGGGCGCCCGTTGTGGATCTGCCGGTGCCGCCTGCCTTCCCGGTTCGGGCGGACCTGTTTCACAGCGTCTGGGAACGGGATGAGCCGTCGCTGGCGGAACGGGCCCGGGCCTTTGTCCACGCCCAGGGTGCCGATCCCCTGGCCGGTGAGGTCACACTCCTCGCGGCGCCGGGGCTGGAGGCCGCCGCCCGGGCGGCGGAAGCCATCCTGCTGGACTGGTTGGCGCAAGGCCGCCGCCAGATTGCCCTGGTGGCCCTGGACCGGCTCATGGCCCGGCGCCTGCGCGCCCTCCTGGAGCGGCGCGGCATCCTGGTCCAGGACGAGACCGGCTGGGCCTTCTCCACCGCCGCGGCCAGCCACCCGGTGGAGTGCTGGCTGCGGCTGGCCACCGGCGATGCCTGGTTCCGGGACCTGCTGGATTTCCTCAAGTCACCCTTCGTCTTCGCTGATGCCGGCGAGCAGCGCCTGGCCGCCGCCCACGAACTGGACGAGGCCTTCCGCCGCCACGGCGCCCCGGACGGCCTGTCTGGCCACATCGATCTGGCCCGGCGCGAAGGGCTGCATGCCGCCCTGCCGCTGTTGCGGCGCCTGGAATCCGCCCTCGCGGCCTTTTCCAGGGGCCGCCGGCCTCTTGGGGAGTGGACCCGAAACCTGCTCGACGCCCTGGCCCGGGTGGCCGCCGAGGCGCCGCTGAAGGCCGATCCCGTGGGCCGCCAGCTGTGGAAGCGGCTGGAACGGCTGGCGGAGGACAGCGCCAGCCATGATGTCCGCTATGGCCTGGCCGACTGGCGGCGCTGGCTGTTCCTGCATCTGGAACAGTCCACATTCCTGGACGCCACCGTGGCGAGCCCCTTGCGTTTCACCCACCTGGCCGCCGTCCACGCACGGGACCTGGAAGGCGCGATCCTGCTGGGCGTCGGCGCCGCCCAGTTGCCCGGGGCCCGGCCCCGGGGGCTGTTCAATGACGCCGCCCGCCTGCAATTGGGGCTGCCGGGCACCGCCGAGACGGAACGGATACAGCGGGCCCTGCTCGCCGACCTCCTGGCCCGGGTTCCCCGGGCGGCCTGTGTCTGGCAATGCGCCGACCAGGGCGACGACATGCCCCTGTCGCCCTGGCTGGTGGGGCTGGACACCTTCCAGGAGGCGGCCTGGGGCTCGCCCTGGGCGCGTCGGGCCGACCCGCCGCCACAACCGACCGCCGGGCCTTCGCCCCAGGCCGACCAGGCATCTCCCCGCGCCGACGGCGCGCCGGATCGCCTGAGCGTCAGCGCCTGGCAGAGCCTGGTGGCCTGCCCCTACCAGTTCTTCGCCCGCCATCTGTGCAGGCTCAACGAGCGGGACGAGGTGCCCGAGGAGATGGACAAGGCCGACTACGGCAGCCTGGTGCACCGCATCCTGGCCCGCTTCCACGAAAGCCGGCCGGTGCTGGGCGAGGCCACGCCCGAAGAGCTGACTCTGGCCCTCACCGAACTCTCCCGGGCCGTCTTCGCCCCGGCGGAGGCCGACAGCTACCTGGCCCTGGCCTGGCGCCTGCGCTGGGAACGGCACATCCCCGCCTACGTGGAGTGGGCCCTGGCGCGGGAGCGTGGGGGCTACCGCTTCCGGGGGGCGGAAACGCCCCTGGCCCGGGAAGTGGCCTGGGGCGAAGGCGGCGTCACCCAGCTCCACGGCCGGGCCGACCGCCTGGACGACCACCCGGACGGCCCGGCCCTGCTGGACTACAAGACCCAGTCCCCCCAGACCCTGAAGCGCAAGCTTTCCGTCCCGGGCGAGGACGTCCAGCTGCCTGCCTATGCCTGGCTCGCCGAAGCCACCCAGGCCGGCTTCGTCACCGTGGACGCGGACAAGGTGGAAACCCTGGACTGGCCCCAGGATCTGGCGGCCGCCGCCGGAGCCGAGGCCACCCGTCTGGCTGCCGTCCTGGCGGGGGTGGCGGCGGGCGCCCCGCTGCCCGCCCAGGGCGCGCCCGAAACCTGCAAATGGTGCGAAATGGGCGGCCTGTGCCGGATCGAACACCAAGGCACCTGAGCGCCTTACTCAGGCATAATCCGCCGGTTTGTTCGTACTACGCGCGGCAGCACCCACCGAAGGAGACACTACAAATGAAGATCGAAACCATCGCCGTCCACGGCGGATACAGCCCGGAGCCCACCACCAAGGCGGTGGCGCCCCCCATCTACCAGACCACGTCCTATGCCTTCGATTCCACCCAGCACGGCGCGGACCTGTTCGACCTGAAGGTGGCGGGCAACATCTACACCCGCATCATGAACCCCA
>DAOQNK010000242.1:0-2956 GCA_035332045.1 Thiobacillaceae bacterium
GCCTGCTGCTGCGGGAGGACGTGGTGGCCCTGGATACGGGCTGCCTGTGGGGCGGCGCCCTGACGGCCTTCAGGCTGGAAGACGAACAGTGCTTCCAGGTGCGCTGCCAGGCCCGGCATTCTCCCCACGGATAGCCGCCTCGGCGGCCCGGGCCAGATCCCGCCGGGCCATGCCCCGACCTTCCACGGGGGCCAGGAAGCGGACCTCGGCGACGATGCCGCCGGCCCGGATCACTTTCAGGAACGATTCCCCCAGACTCATGCCGCCGAAATAGGCGGCGGCCTCGCAGGGTGCTCCGGCCGGAGTCAGGTAGCGGATGCGCACCGGCCAGACCTGGGCCTGGGCATCCACCGCCGGCTGGAACAGGGAAGGGTAGAAGGGCAGGATCGCGCCGCCATCGGTGGTGGTGCCCTCGGGAAAGATGGCCAGGCACTCGCCCAGGCGCAGATGCTCGGCCATGAGGGCGTTGACCCGCTTGGCGTCGGCCTTTTTCTCCCGCACCAGGAAGACGGTGCCGGCGGCTTCCGCCAGCCAGCCGATCAGGGGCCAGCCCCGCACCTCGGCCTTGGAGACGAAGCGGGCCGGCAGCAGGCTGTGGAGCACGTGGATGTCCAGCCAGGAAATGTGGTTCGCCGCCAGCAGGGCGCCGCCGCTCCGCACCCCGGGCGGGCGGCCTTCCACCCGCACCCGGACCCCGACGATGGCCAGCAGGCCGGCGGCCCAGCGGGTCACCCGCCGGGCCCGCTCGGCCCGGTCCAGATGGGGAAAGAGGAGCAACACGGTGAGGGCGCCCGAGAGCAGGAGGGCGCCGACCCGCAGGCTTTTCAGGGCGGTGGTGAACATGGGGGCATTGTAGTCCCCGCGTCCGGCCAGGCTGGCCATCAGGGCTGTTTAACCTAGAAACGGCGGTTGGACGCGCCCGATGGGTCGTTCAGGCAGGTGGCTGGCGCGACGCGACGACGCCGCAGGCCGGGGCCTGCAAGGAGGAGCAACAAAGCCAGACGCCTGCCTGGACGTTCCAGCGGGTGCGTAGCGGGTGCACCCAACAGGTGCAGACTGTCGAAGGGTATGTCGTCAATATTCATGCGGCAGTTCGAGGGCAATAAAGCGGTCAACCGCTGTTGCTAGGTTTCAGGAAGTGCTTGGCGTAGACCGGATTCAGGTTCCGGATGGGCAGCAGGATGGGCAGGTCGGCGGTGTTGAAGTCCGGGTCCCAGGCCGGTTCGCCGCAGACGTAGGCGCCGGCCCGCAGGTAGCCCTTCACCAGGGGCGGCAGCACCGGCGCGGCGGTGGAATCCAGGGCCTCCAGGGGCAGGGGGCAGCGGGGGAAGACCCGCCACTCGATGGGGGAGAGGTGTTTCTCCTTGGTGGCGTGCCAGATTCCCGCCGCGTTGTGGCCGCCGTCGGCCATGCCGATGCTGGCGCAGCCGATCAGGTATTCGTGGTTGCCCTTGAGCATGTACTCGGCCAGGCCGGCCCAGAGCAGGGTGATGACGCCGCCGCTGCGGTAGTCGCCGTGGACGCAGGAGCGGCCCAGTTCCACCATGCGGCCGCGCAGGTGCTGGAGACGGGTCAGGTCGAACTCGCCCTCCGAGTAGTAGCTGCCCAGGCGCTTGGCGGCGGCGGGACTGAGGATGCGGTAGGTGCCCACCACCTCGGCGGTGTCCTCGTCGCGGACCAGCAGGTGCTCGCAGTGGGCGTCGTAGAGGTCGATGTCCAGGCCCGGCTCGGGGCTGGCGAGGCGGGCGCCCATCTCCTCGGCGAAAATTTTCCAGCGCAGCCGCTGGGCTTCGCGGACCTCGTCCTGGTGCCGGGCCAGGCCGACCTTGAAATTCTTGCGTTGCCGCCGTTCATGCCCGATGCGCTCCTGGAGCATGGGATTTCCTTTTCTTTGCCGTGATGGGGCAAAGGTAGGAAATGCGGGTTACAGGGCGGTGACGGGGGAATGAAAAAACGGTTAAAGGAAAGAAGCGGAGCGGCGGCCCGGGCCAGGGCCGCCGCTCCACGCCCCGCAAGGGGCTAGGCCATCAATGGGTCACCCGGGCCTGGCCGCCGGATTCCAGGACCCGGACCCGCTCGCCGGGGGCGAACTTCTCGCCGGTGTCCTCCTGGACGACCGCGATGATCCGGCCACTGTCCAGGCGCACGGTGATTTCCTGGCCGGTCTTCCGGGTGACGGCCTCCTCGGCGGCGGCGCCGGCCACGCCTCCCACCACGGCCCCCAGCACACCGCCCACGATCCGGCCCTTGCCGCCGCCCACCTCGCTGCCGGCGACGCCGCCGATGACGCCGCCCGAGGCGGCGCCGATGCCGGTGGCGGTGCCTTCCAGCTTCACGGCCCGGACGCTTTCCACCACGCCCATCTTCACTTCGTAGACGCGGCGGGCCTCGGACCGCTCATAGTCACTGCTGCCCAGGCCGCTGGCGCAACCGGCCAGCAGGGCCGGCGCCAGGAGGGGGAGGACTGCCATCCAACGGGTATTCATGTTCACTCCTCAAAGGTCATAGCCATACGCTTCCTTGAAGCGTTCGGCGATCTCGTCCCAGCCGAAGCGGTGGTTCTGGCCACCCCGGTGGGCGATCTTGATGGACCCCATGAGTCCGGCCAGACGCCCGCAGGTGGACCAGTCCAGTCCCTTCTGCATGCCGGTCATGAGACCGGCCCGATAGGCGTCGCCGCAGCCGGTGGGGTCCATGACCGCCCGGGGCTTGGCCGGGGGGATGTCGATCTCCTCCCCGTCGGCGTAGATCCGGGAGCCCTGGGCGCCCAGGGTGACGATGAGGGCCTTCACCTCCTTCGCCAGACGCTCCAGCGTGTGGCCCGTACGCTCCTGCAACAGCTTCGCCTCATAGTCGTTGACCGCCACGTAGTCGGCGAGTTCGACGAACTGCTGCAATTCGACGCCGCTGAACATGGGCAGGCCCTGGCCCGGATCGAAGATGAAGGGGATGCCCG
>DAOQNK010000243.1:0-2905 GCA_035332045.1 Thiobacillaceae bacterium
CCAGGTGGGGATTGTTCTCGAAGCCATCCTCGGCCACGTTGGCCACATACATGGCGGGCTTGATGGTCATCAGGCAGAGCGGGGCCAACAGAGCCTTTTCCTCGGCGGACAGCCCCAGACTGCGAGCCGGCTTGGCCTCGTTCAGGTGGGGCAACAGCCTGTCGTAGACGGCGATGAGCTTCTGGGCCTCCTTGTCGCCGGCCCGGGCCTTCTTCACGTCCCGGGCGTGGGCCTTCTCCACCGTGGCCAGATCGGCCAGGGCCAGTTCGGTGCCGATGACCTCGATGTCGGAGAGGGGATCCACCCTGCCCGCCACGTGGATCACATTGTCATCCTCGAAGCAGCGCACCACGTTGACGATGGCGTCCGTTTCCCGGATGTTGGCCAGGAATTGGTTGCCCAGGCCCTCGCCCTTGGAGGCGCCCGCAACCAGGCCGGCGATGTCCACGAATTCAACGATTGCGGGCACCACCCGCTGGGGCTTGACGATGTCGGCCAACTGCTTGAGGCGCGGGTCCGGCACCTCGACGATGCCCACGTTGGGCTCGATGGTGCAGAAGGGGTAGTTCTCCGCGGCGATGCCCGCCTTGGTCAGGGCGTTGAACAGGGTGGACTTGCCCACGTTGGGCAGACCGACGATGCCGCATTTGAGGCTCATGGTGATTCCGCTACGGTATTGGGTGGAATGGGAGAGGCGGGCTTGGTGTTGGCACGCTTGACCGCCGCGTTCCAATCCGCCTTTTCAATCAGGGGCCAGAGTTCCAGGGCCCGGCCCAGGGCCTCGTCGATGTCGGCCTGTTCTTCCTTCCGGGGCGGCTTGAGCACATAGTTGACCACCTCGTTGCGATCGCCCGGATGGCCGATGCCCACGCGCAGGCGCCAGTAATCCTGGGTGCCCAGGTGGGCGGTGATGTCCTTGAGGCCGTTGTGGCCACCCAGCCCGCCGCCGAACTTGAGGCGCAACTGGCCGGGGGGAATATCCAGCTCGTCATGGACCACCAGGATTTCCGCCGCGGCGATGCGATGAAACCGGGCCAAAGCCCCCACCGCCTGGCCGGAGCGGTTCATGAAGGTCTGGGGCAGGAGCAGCCAGACCCCCTGGGGCCGCGCATGGCCAGCCAGGCCATGGAAACGGGACTCGACGGAAAGAGAAACGCCCAGCCTCGCGGCCAGGCGTTCACAGAACCAGAACCCGGCGTTGTGCCGGGTGTCGACGTATTCCCGGCCCGGGTTGCCGAGGCCGACGACCAGGCGGATGGGAGCCTGCATCGGTTACGGCCGCCGGGCGGGATGGGAAGCGGCAGCTCAGGCCGCCGCTTCGCCGGTGGCCTCGGCCTCGCCGCCACCGCTGCCGCGGACGATGATGTTGACCACACCGTGGTCGTCGCCCCGGGCCAGGGCGGACAGTTCAACACCGGCGGGCAGCTTGAGGTCGGAAAGGTGCAGGGACTGACCAGATTCCAGCTTGCCCAGGTCCACTTCGATGAACTCGGGCAGGGCGTCGGGCAAGCAGATCACGTCCACTTCGGTCAGGATGTGGTTGACCACGCCGCCGCCCAGCTTGACGCCCGGGGCCACATCGGCGTTGACGAAGTGCAGGGGCACCTTCAGGTGGACCTTGTGGGTGGCGTCCACGCGCTGGAAATCCACGTGCAGCACCAGGGGCTTGTAGGGGTGCATCTGGAAGTCGCGCAGCAGGACGGATTCCTTGGCGCCATCCAGGTTCATGTCGAGCACGGAGGAATGGAAGGCCTCGTTCTTCAGGGCAAAGAACAACTCCTTGTGATCCAGATCCACGGCCTGGGCGTCCTTGCCGCCCCCGTAGACGATGCCGGGAACCCGGCCGGCGCGACGCAGGCGGCGGCTCGCTCCGGTGCCCTGCGCTTCGCGCTTGCTAGCGTTGATTGCGATATGCATGACTAAACTCCTTGCGGGTTGAAAATGGGCCGCCCGCGACCAGGCGACCCGGTTGGGCAAGCGCGCTATTCGATGAACAGCGAACTCACGGAATCCTCGTCGCTGATGCGACGAATGGTCTCGGCCATGAGGTTGGCCACGGAAAGCTGGCGGATGCGGGCACAGGCCCGGGCTTCCTCGCGCAGGGGAATGGTGTCGGTGACCACCAGTTCATCCAGGGCGGAATTGCCCACCCGCTCCACCGCGCTGCCGGACAGCACCGCGTGGGTGCAATAGGCGATGACCTGCTTGGCGCCATGCTGCTTCAGCGCGCTGGCGGCCTCGCACAGGGTGTTGGCGGTATCCACCATGTCGTCCATGATCAGGCAGGTGCGGTCCTTGACGTCGCCGATGATGTTCATCACCTTGGCCACGTTGGGCTTGGGCCGGCGCTTGTCGATGATGGCCAGGTCGCACTCCAGGCGCTTGGCCACGGCCCGGGCGCGCACCACGCCGCCCACGTCGGGGGACACCACCATCAGGTTGTCGTAGTTCTGCTTCCAGATATCGCCCATCAGGATGGGGGTGGAATAGATGTTGTCCACCGGAATGTCGAAGAAGCCCTGGATCTGGTCCGAGTGCAGGTCCATGGTGAGAACCCGGTTCACACCCACCACGGTGAGCATGTCGGCCACCACCCGCGCCGTGATCGGCACCCGGGCGGAACGCACCCGGCGGTCCTGGCGGGCGTAGCCGAAATAGGGGATGGCGGCGGTGATGCGGCCGGCCGAGGCACGGCGCAGGGCGTCCACCATCAGCATGATCTCCATCAGGCTGTCGTTGGTGGGCTGGCAGGTGGACTGGAGCACAAATACGTCCTTGCCGCGCACGTTCTCCAGGATCTCCACGTTCACCTCGCCGTCGGAGAAGCGGCCAACGGTCGCCCGGCCGAGGTGGATGTTGAGATGCCTCACCACATCCTCGGCCAGCTTGGGATGGGCGTTGCCGG
>DAOQNK010000244.1:0-2894 GCA_035332045.1 Thiobacillaceae bacterium
GTGCTGCTGTCCAACTTCCTGGCCCAGCCGGAAGCCCTGATGCGGGGCAAGACCGCCGCCGAGGTGGAGACGGAACTGGCCCAGGCCGGCCTGTCCAAGAGGGAGATCAAGATCCTGGCGCCCCACAAGGTGTTCCCCGGCAACCGGCCCACCAACACCCTGCTCTACCGCAAGCTCACGCCCCGCGCCCTAGGCCGGCTCATCGCCCTCTACGAGCACAAGGTGTTCGTCCAGGGCGCCCTGTGGAATGTGAATTCCTACGACCAATGGGGGGTGGAACTGGGCAAGCAGCTGGCCAAGGCGATCCTGCCGGAACTTACCGGCGGGGCGACGAAAGCGGCCGCCCACGACGGCTCCACCGCCGCCCTCATCGCACGGCTTCGTTCCGCTTGAGATAGTCCCGGGTCTTGGCGCCCCACAGCCAGACATAGCGCAGGCCGGACAGGGCCACCACCGCGGCGGTGGCCTGGGTAAAGGGCTCGATGCCCGCGTCCAGGCCCAGGTCCAGGGCCAAGTCGGCCAGGGTGTAGGACACCAGGACGAATTCCAGGGCCGTGGCCAGCTTGCCCGACAGGGTGGGCCGCACATCCAGGGTGCCGGTGAGGCGCCGGTAGGCCTCCGCCCCGGCCAGAATGACCGCGTCCCGCACCAGCACCACCCACAGCAGCCACAGGGGCAGCAATTCGGTCAGACAGAGCATGGACAGGGTGGACAGCAGCATGACCTTGTCGGCGATGGGATCCAGCCAGGCCCCCAGGACGCTGCGCTGATTCAGGAGGCGGGCCAGGTTGCCGTCCAGAAGATCGGTGATCGCAGCGGCGACAAACAGCAGAAACGCGCCGTCCACGTCGTATTCGCCCAGCCGCCAGGCCACGAAAGGCGCCAGGACGAGGCGGGTGGCGGTGAGGAGGTTGGGCAGGGTCCAGATCATGATGTTTGGGTGTCAACCGGTGGCAGCTTGTCTTCCCCCTTTACGAAAGGGGGGAGACCAAGCACTTCGAGGGCGTTCGCGGTGGTCTGCCTTGCGACCTCTTCCAGCGACAAACTCCGCAGTTCCGCCAGGGTTTGCGCGATCCTCGCCAGTTCCGCCGGCTCGTTGCGGCCCTTGCCCACCCACTCAGGCGGGATGTCCGGGCTGTCGGTCTCCAGAACGATGGCCTCCAGGGGCAGATCCCCGGCCAGTCGGCGCAGGTTGGAGGCCCGCGACCAGGTGAAGGCACCGCCGAAGCCGAGCTTGAAGCCCAGCTTCATGAAGGCTTCCGCCTGCTGGTCGCTGCCGTTGAAGGCGTGGGCGATACCTCTTTTCACGCCGATCCGGCGCAGGTGCTTGAGTATCTGGTCGTTGGCCCGGCGGCAGTGGAGCAGCACCGGTAGGTCGTAATCCCGGGCGATCTTCAGCTGCGCCGAGAAGAAGTGTTCCTGGACGGCCAAGTCCAGCTCCGGCACGAACAGGTCCAGGCCGATCTCCCCCACCGCCACGGGACGCCAGGCCTCGATCTGGCGGCGCAGATCGTCCAGGTGGCTGTCGTGGTGGATGGCGATGTAGAGGGGATGGAGCCCCCAGGCCGGCAGGCAGCCGGGATAGCGGCGGCAGGCGGCGGCCACGTCGTCGAAGTTGGCCCGGGTCACCGCCGGCAGGACCTGGATCATCACGTTCGCCGCCATGGCGCGATCGTAGGCCGCGTCCCGGTCCCGGTCGAACTCGCCGGCATCCAGGTGGCTATGGGTATCGATGAGGGCCTCCATGGAACAATATTGCCTGAAATCCGTGCCTAGCCGGCTGTTTCCGGTCACAATCCGCCAGCCCCGCAACGTCCAAGTCGATAGGAGCCTCCCATGCATCCGCGCCTCTTGCTCGCCAGCCTTGCCCTTGCCGCCACCCCTGTCCTGGCGGCCGGCCCCGCTCCCGCCGCCAGCGACATTCCCCAGGGCGCCGACGCCTGGGTCCGCTACCTGGCTGACTTCACTCGCAATGGCGAGATGCTCGCCGATCCCAAGAAATTCATGGCCGCCCTCTTCGCGATGAGCGAGCCCGCGTTCGTGACCAGCGCCATGAACGCGGTGATGGACCCCAACCTCTACACCCAGTCGGTGGCCAGCCTCATGGATCCCAAGGCCTACGGCAATTTCGCCCGGGCCATGGATCCGGCGGTCCTGACCGCCTGGTCCCAGGCCATGGCCGATCCCCAGTTCTATTCCGCCCTGCAAACCCTGCTGACCGATCCCAACAAGATGATGCGCTGGGCCATGCTGCCCCTGGATCCCAAGGTCCTGGCCGCCACCATGAACCTGGTCAACCCCAACATGTATCTGCGCTGGGCCACCGCGCCCTTGAATCCCAAGGTCCAGCAGATGGCCGTCGCCCCGATCAATCCTGCCTGGTATGGCGCCTGGAGCGGTGCCATGATGGCGCCCCAGTCCTATGGGCCGGCCCTGGGCGGCATGATGGGCATCCCCGCCTTCACGCCACCCGTCACCCCGATGCTGATGCCCTTGCCCATGCTGCCCGCTACCCGATGACGCTTGGCATCCAGCGGGACACCGGTCCCGCCCACCGGTAGAATTTCTCTTTTTGCCAGCACGCCGTCCCGCAGCGCGGGACGCGCGAATCATTCCCCCCATGCAAGCTGACACGCCCATCGCCCGCCAGGTCGCCAGAAGGCGGACCTTCGCCATCATCTCCCACCCGGACGCGGGCAAGACCACCCTTACGGAAAAGCTGCTGCTGTTCGGCGGCGCCATCCAGATGGCGGGCACGGTGAAGGCGCGCAAGTCGGGCAAATACGCCACCTCCGACTGGCTGGAAGTCGAGAAGCAACGGGGCATCTCGGTGGCGAGTTCCGTCATGCAGTTCGAGTACGACGACTGCGTCATCAACCTGCTGGACACCCCGG
>DAOQNK010000245.1:0-2864 GCA_035332045.1 Thiobacillaceae bacterium
GCCCAGCGGCTGCCGGCGTATTCCTTCCAGGCGGTGATGGCGGCACAGAGCTGGAGCAGGTTGCCCAGGCTGTCCAGGTTAAGGGGAGCGGGCGGGCGTTCGGCGGCCAGATCGTCCCAGGGGATGGGGAGGGCCCCGGCCGTGCGCGGCAGCAGGACCTTCTCCGTGCCGGACCAAGTCCGGAACGGGTCCGGCTGGGCATCCCAGTCCAGGCTGCCGGGGCCGGCCGCGTAACGGTCCGTGCGGTGCTTGGTGCGGACGTGGTAGGCGCGGACGAGGGCGTCCGCTTCCTGGGGGCTCATGCCGGGTTATTCCACAACCGGCTCGGCTTCCAGGCTCTCCAGAAGTTCCTCCCGCAGGCAGCCGATGGGCTCGCCCAGGTTGCCGTCGGGGCCGGTCTCGAAGCGCACCAGGTAGATTTCCTCTTCCGGTAGAGCCTCCGGGTGGCCCACGTTCACCACCACGCCCCGGGTGCCGGCGGCGGCCAGCAGGGCGCCCACTTCGACGCCGGGGATGGCGCTCTCGCCAGTTTCCTCCACCGGCTCGTTGAACAAATCCTGGGCGGCGTAGACCAGATCCCCCATTCCGTAGCGGCTCATGCTAATTCTCCTTTTACAGCGGCGTCATTCCGGCGCAAGCCGGAATCCAGATGGACACCCTGGACCCCGGCTTGCGCCGGGGTGACGAGTGATTAATCCACGCCTCAACCCAACACCACGGTGTAGGCCCGGCGCAGCAGTTCCAGTTCCACCGGCGTGCAGCCGCGCGCCTCGGTGATGGCGATGAAGCGGCCGCCGACGGCCTCGGCCGCCTCGAAGGGCGGGTCCACGTAGTCCAGGGTGGCGAGCTGCACGGTCACCGGGCCGGCCGGCGTCTGCACCGTGGCGTGGTATTCGGCTTCCGCCTTCAGGCTGCCGCTGTCCAGCTTGAGCCGCTGCTCGGCGGCGCGCAAGCCGGTGTTGGGATGGTAGGGTACGAGCGGCTCGCCCTCCCTTTCTTCCTCCACCACCGACAGGGCCGGCAGGGGGTCGAAGGCGACGACGCCGTGGGGGAAGCACAGGAAGCGCACCCGGGCGCTGGTCTTCTGCTTGTGGACCAGGATAAGGCGAAGGTCGGCGGGGAAGGCGACGGACTCGGGCATGGCCTCACACCGCCGCCAGCACCCGGGGCTCCGCCTTCATGACGCCGTCCCGGCCCCAGGCGGTGACCGCTTCGATGAACAGGCCGGGCTTGCGCGGATGCCGCACGCACAGGTCGAACTCGGCGTAGTAGCTGCCGTCGCTGTTGAAGATCAGGCGGCCGACCCGCTCGCCGAACGCGTTGCGCCAGAGGCCTTCGTAGCCCGGCTGGCCGTTGGCCGGATCCACCACGCCGGAGAGGATGGCGGTCTCCAGGCGGATGTCCGGCAGCTTGTCGGCGGGCACGTACTTGGTGGCCTCGGCGCGCAGCATTTCCACCAGATGGCGGGCGGCGGCTTCGACTTCGGGTGGCAGGATGCTGGCCATCACCAGATGTCCGCCGGCACCTTCAGACGCTCCACCGGGACGCCGCCCAGCAGGTGCTCGTCGAAGATGGCGGAAACGTCTTCCTTCTTGACGCCGCCGTACATGACGCCCTCCGGGTAGACCAGGACGCTGGGGCCGACGCCGCAGGGACCCAGGCAGCCGGTGGTGGTGATGGCGACCTTGTCGAAGCACTGGCGCTGCTGGAACTGGAACAGGAATTCGTCCAGGGTCTCCCGGCAGCCGCGCTCGGCGCAGGAACCGCGGGGATGGCCGGGCGGACGGGCCTGGCCGCAGATGAAAACGTGTTTGGGGGGGCGGGGCATGGTGCTAGTTCCTACGGTTGGTCGACGCACCGGACTCCGTGCCCTCTCCCGCGCTGCCGCGCACCCCTCCCCCGCCTGTGGGGGAGGGGCTGGGGGAGAAGGGAACGGCCCGGTCCGATCGAATCAGTTCAGGCCGCCACCGGCATGGCCTGGTGGGTGTGGCATTGTTTCGGACAGACCCGGCTGCAGGCGCCGCAGCCGATGCAGTCCATGACGTCCTTGAGGGACATGACGCTCATCTGGTCCTCGTCCAGATCCTCGTCCAGCTCGTCCTCTTCCCGGTCCACCAGCTCGAACACGTCGCGGGGGCAGACCTTGTAGCAGCGGCCGCAGCCAATGCAGGTCTTCTGGTTGAGGTCGGTGACGAAGGTGGGGGTCCAGCTGCCGCCGCCCCGGGTCAACGCGGTATAGCTGTCCATCACACGGCCTCCTTCTGGGCGGCTTGCAGGCGGGCGTTGGCATCGGCCCAGGCCTTGCAGGCATCAAAGGTGGACTGGGCGATCCCGGGGATCTCCAGGTAGCCGGCGGGCAGCTTGTCCTCCACCAGATCGTGGAGCTGGGAGGCCCATTCGCTGGCCATCCGCTTCAGTTTCTTGACCTCCTTGTCGAGGTCCTTCAGTTCGTCCTCGGTCATGGCCGTCTCCTTACAGCCCCGCCACTTCGGGGTACTTGCCGACGATTTCCAGGGCCACGGCCAGGAACTTGTCCGCCTCGTCCTTCATCTTGGACAGACTGTCGAAGCTGAAGCGGTGCACGTCGCGCACGGTGCGGTCCAGCACCACCAGCTTGCCCACGGTGATGAGGGCGCGGCCGAAGCCTTCGTGGGTGATGTTGAGCATGGGCACGGCCATGTGGCCGCATTCCTTCTCGATCATCACGGCGATGGCGTTGTAGAAGCACTTCACCCGGGCCAGGGTCTCTTCGTCCGGATCGCCGATGACGGGAATTTCCCGGCGCTGGTCCTTGGTCTTGATGTAGGGGGCGAGGATGCGCTCCACCGGCCAGCCGTCGTAGGTGCCGTAGCTGTCGATGGCCC
>DAOQNK010000246.1:0-2857 GCA_035332045.1 Thiobacillaceae bacterium
TTGTCCGCCACCATCACGTTCGCCGAAACATTGTCCAGGGCAATCTTGATGCGCAACGCTTCGTCGGCTACCCGCCGCGATTCGGTCACGTCGAAGTCGAGCTTGGTCTGCATGGCCTTCAGTGACTCCATGACCTTGCCGACTTCGTCATGGCGCTCGATCTCGATGTCGTTGCGGTAATTGCCCTGGCCGATCTGGTCAAAAACACCGATGGCCTTGCCCAGGGGCCGCACGATCACCCGCACCAGCACCCAGCCGGAAATGACAGCGGCCGTGATGGCGATCAACAGGATGCCCAGGCTGATGGCCAGCATCATGGAATAGCGCTGCTCCGATTGCTGCTTGAGGTCCTCGCCCTCCTGGTTGATGACGTCAAGGAAAGTACGGTTCTGCGCCTCGAACTCCTGGAACAGGGGGTTCATTTTCTTGATCAGGATGAAGGCGCCGTCGCTGTAATGGCCTTCCTTGATCGCCGCCATGGTCGGGTTCAAGCCCTCCGCGACGAAGGCCTTGCGGGCCTGGGCGGTCTTGTCCAGGGCCTGCCTCACCCGAGGGGACAGGTTCATTTTGTCCAGGGTCTGGATGGTTTCCGTGATTTCAGCCCGATTCTTCTCGACCGTATTGAAATGCAGGTCGATCGGATGGTCGTGCAGTTTGGAGGCCGGGTAGGCCGGATCGTGCTGCAAGGCAAGCGCCAGTTGGGTCCGGTTTTCCGCCGCGCGGTTGCGGATTCGGCTGGCCAGCCGCTGGGCGATGACCGCGTCCTCATGCAGTTCCGTGAGGGCCTGCATGGCCTCTCGTTGGCTATACAACCCGATACCACCCAGAACGATCACCAAGCCGACGATCACGATGATGGTGCTGAAGAGCCGTGTCCTGATGGTCACATTGTTGAGCATGGCAAATATCCTGGCGAATAAGTGGGTGTGGACGACCTGGCCGTCTCGAATGGCCAGACCGGACGCCTTGCCTTCCCGGAACAGGCGGTAGGCTTTTTCCGCCGCGTCGATCTCGGTCTGGCTGGGCCGCATGCGCGCGGACAGGTAGCCGGTGATCTGACCCCCTTGTTTGATGGGCGTGGTGTTCGCCTTGACCCAGTAGTGATCCCCGTTCTTGCAGCGATTCTTGACGAGGCCGCTCCAGGGCCGTCCGGCCTGGATGCTCGCCCAGAGGTCGGCGAAGGCCTCGGGCGGCATATCCGGATGGCGGACGATGTTCTGGGGGGCGCCGATCAGTTCATCGCGGCTGAACCCGCTGATGGCGACGAACGTGTCGTTGACGTGGGTGATGACGCCCCGGGTATCCGTGGTGGAAACAATGGTTTCCCCGTCCCGAAGTTGGCGCTCCGCGCCGGTCACAGGCATGTTCACTCGCATAGGATTTCCCTCGCTGATACACCGCAGAGTTCGACAAGGCCCAGCCCAGCCGGTCAGGCATTGGCTTGGGTGATGTCAAGGGTATATCGGCAAGCCGCGTGGCTTCTTTAGCTTGGAAACGCTGGTCCGGTGACCCCGCTGGAGGGGGCTGGCGGGGGCTCAGGACGTCAGGAGTCGGAGGGCTTCCCGATATTTCTCGGCGGTGCGCGCCACCACTTCGGCAGGCAGGTCCGGTCCCGGCGGCTGCTTGTTCCAGCCCGAGGCGGTAAGCCAGTCACGCACATATTGCTTGTCATAGCTGGGCGGGTTGCCACCAACCGCATACTGGTTCGCGGGCCAGAAGCGGGAGGAATCGGGAGTGAGCACCTCGTCGATGAGGGTCAGGGTGCCCTGCTCGTCCAGACCGAACTCGAACTTGGTGTCGGCAATGATGATGCCGCGCGTGATGGCGTAGTCGGCGGCGGCCTGGTAGAGGGCGATGGCCGCGTCCCGCACCCGGGCGGCGATGTCCGCCCCCAGCAGGCTTTCGCATCGGGCGAAGTCGATGTTTTCGTCATGGGCGCCCACGGCCGCCTTGGTGGAGGGGGTGAACACTGGCGCGGGCAACTTGTCCGCCTGGCGCAGTCCCGCCGGCAGGGGGATGCCACAGACCTGGCCGGTCTTCTGGTAGTCGGCCCAGCCGGAACCCACCAGGTAGCCCCGGACAATGGCCTCCACCGGCAGGGCCTTGAGCCGCTTCACCACGATGGCCCGACCGGCCACCTGGTCCCGTTCCGCCGGAGCCACCACGGATTCGGGTGCGTCGCCGGTCAACTGGTTGGGCAGGATGTTCGACAGCTTCCGGAACCAGAAGTCCGCCACCGCGGTAAGCACCTTGCCCTTGTCTGGAATGGGCGTAGGCAAGACCACGTCGAAGGCGGACAGGCGGTCGGTGGTGACGATGAGCATGCGCTTGTCGTCGACGGCGTAGATGTCGCGGACCTTGCCCCTGTGGATCAGGGGCAGGGACTGGATGGAGGATTCGAACAGGGCGTCGGTCATGATGGGTCCGGAATGAAAAAGGGCGGCGGGTAGATTCCCCGCCGCCCTTGGATGTTACCGCGACTCGAAGTGAGCGTGATCTCAGTTGATCTTGGGATCCAGCTCGCCCTTGTCGTAGCGCTTCTGCATGTCTTCCAGGCTGTAGACCTTGCTGATCTTGCTGGCCTGGCCGGCGGCGCCGAAGGCTTCGTAGCGGGCGGAACAGATGCCGCTCATGGCCTTGGTGGCTTCCTTGAGGAACTTGCGCGGGTCGAAGTTGGACTTGTTCTCCGCCAGGTGCTTGCGGATGGAACCGGTGGAGGCCATGCGCAGGTCGGTGTCGATGTTCACCTTGCGGACACCGTTCTTGATGCCTTCCACGATCTCGCTGACGGGCACGCCGTAAGTCTGGCCCATGTCGCCGCCGTAGCTGTTGATGATGGCGAGCCAGTCCTCGGGCA
>DAOQNK010000247.1:0-2849 GCA_035332045.1 Thiobacillaceae bacterium
CGGGCCTGTCGACCAATCCCAGTTTCAGCTACTACGGCTTCACCGGCACCTTCAATGCCGCCTCTCTCTCTTCCTCGGCGATCACCCTGCTGGACACCGGTGACTTCGTGGTGGCCTTCGACCCTGTCAGCTTCGCCGTGGGCATCGCCATCCAGTTCGTCCTGGATGCCCTGCTCTCTTGCGACGAGTCCGACCAGATGGTGGCCATGCGCAAGAGCAACCGGCTGTGCCACTACCTGGGCAGTTATTGCTCCAGCAAATTCCTGGGCGCCTGCGTGACCAAGAAGGAAAGCTACTGCTGCTTCAATTCCCGGCTGGCCAAGATCATCAATGAACAGGGCCGCAGCCAGATCGGCAAGAGCTGGGGCGGCGCCAAGTCGCCCGATTGCTCGGGCTTCACCCCGGAGCAGTTGCAGTCGCTGGACTTCGGCCAGATGGACCTGACCGAGTTCTATGCCGAGATCCAGGCCACGACCCTGGACACCGCGGCCATCAGTACCGCGATCCAGAACCGGATCGTCAGCGATCCCACCCGGGGCTACTACCCGGCCAATCCATGAAGCGGACCGTCTTCATCCTGTTCCTGCTCTGGCCGGCATGGGCGGCCTCCCAGGGCATCAAGCTGTCGGGCGAACTGGCCCCTCTCATGGAGCAGGCGCGAATCGAGGGCCAGTCCTCGACGGTCCTGGTGGGCGAGGTGGCAGCGCGTATGCGAGAGCAGGGAATCGAACAACCGGTACGGGTATCGGTGCATCGGCTCCATCGTCTGAAGGATCCGGATTGCGCCCGGCTGAAGGTGAGCTTCGACCAGCGCCAGGTCATGTTGCCCAATGAAACCATGCCCAGGGACCGGCATGCGGAGTTCTACCTGAACTGGTGCGAGGGGGGACGGCCACCCCTTTCCAGTGATGGTGCCCAGCCGGCAGTGCCGGAGGGACAGCCATGACCGCTGCCAGGATTCGATGGGGTCTTTTGGGACTGCTGGGTATGTTGGCCATGGGCGCCCAGGCGGATGAAGGGGGTCTCCTCGACCACTGGTGGGAACGCTCCATCTGGGGCGATCCGGATCGCACCTACCAGTGGTATCCGCCGGACCCGCCACTCAAGGAGGATGCCCGGCCTGCCCCCGTAAAACCTGCGTCCCGGAATATCCGCGAGCTGAAGAGTGTCCGGGCAATCCGCGAGGAACTGGACCGGCTCAAGGACGTGGCGGTGATGACCCCCACGCCCGAGAACGTGCGTCGGTTCCTGGATGCGCAGCAGTTCGTCATGGAGAAGGGGGCGGTGTTCGCCGACGTGGCCCGACGGGTGGTCTGGGCCAGCCCCGAGCTCGATTACAGCCTGCGCCGGCCCACCCACAACGCCGCCATCCAGACCTGGAAGGTCCGAAACCAGGCCGACGAGGCGGAAGCGGTGGCGGCGGCCATGCGCAGCCATGGGCTCTACTTCTTCCTGCGCGGTGACTGTCCCTACTGCCACCAGCTGGCGCCGGTGCTCAAGTATCTTGAATCGGCCTACGGGATGGAGGTCTTCCCGATCAGCCTGGATGGGGGCGGGCTGCCCGGCTATCCCACGCCCCGGCCGGACAACGGCATTGCCCGGCTGCTAGGGGTTTCCACCGTGCCGGCCCTGTATCTGATGCCCCATGACGCCACCACCGGCAACATGCCCATCCCCCTGGGCCAGGGGATGCTCTCGGCGGATGAGATCGTCCAGCGCATTTACGTGCTGACCCGCACCCGGCCGGGGGAGAGCTTTTGAGGAACACGCCATGCCCCGTCTATCCGTCCCGAGACTGAACCGGATCACCGTCGTCTGCCTTCTGACCTTGGGGCTGGCCGCCCCCGCCGCCACGGGCGGTGGCCTGGAGGACTTCTACGACTCGGTCTCCGCGTACAACAACGTCACCGGTCCGGCGGCCTACGAGGGTCAGACCATGAACCTCTACACCGGCGGCAGCCTGTTCCTGCGCACCCCCAGCCGCAACTACCAGCTGCTCTCGGCGGCAGCGCCCAGCCTGCGCGGCGGCTGCGGCGGCATCGACGCCTTCGCCGGGGCCTTCTCCTTCATCAACGTGGACCAGTTCGTGGCCATGCTGCGCAACATCGGCCAGAACGCCCTGGGGCTGTTTTTCATGACCGCGCTGCAGTCCATGGCGCCGGACATCATGGAGGCCATCAAGTACCTCAACAAGATCGCCCAGGACGTCAACGCCATGGGCATCAACTCCTGCGAGGCGGCCAAGGGCCTGATGGCCGCCAGCGGCGTGGAGAAGTGGATGGAGGCCAACAAGGTCAACACCGGCCTGGGAGCGGCCGCCGCAGGGCTCTACGACGACTGGTCTCAGGTGCGCACCCAGCTGTTCGGGGACAGCGGCCAGGTGGCCGCCAAGGCGGATGCCCTCAAAGCCAGCCAACCGGAACTGGCCAATATCCTGGTGGAGGGTAACCTGGTCTGGCGCGCGCTTAGCCGGGGCAGCCTGCCCGGCTACCTCAACGAGAAGGAGCGACGCATGGTCATGTCCGCCCTGGGGGCGGTGGTGGTGAGGAAGCATGCCGACGGTACCCCGGACCCGGGGTTCTACGAGCCGGTGATCAGTTTCAAGCGCCTGCTGGGCAACGTGGACGGCAGCGACGCCAACGCCAAGCCCCAAATCTTCACGTGCAATGATGGCACCGGTGCTGACGAGTGCACGGTGCTGGGCACCGAGGCCTTCGAGAGCGAGCCCTTCTCCAAGCTGGCCTATGACCACATGCTCGCCATCTACGAGAAGATCCGAGACCGTGGCCCGGCACTGAATGCCGGCGAGATCGACTTCATCAACGCCACCAGCGTGCCGGTGTACAAGA
>DAOQNK010000248.1:0-2824 GCA_035332045.1 Thiobacillaceae bacterium
CACATCTTCGCCATCGGCGACATCGTCGGCCAGCCCATGCTGGCCCACAAGGCGGTGCACGAGGGCAAGGTGGCCGCCGAGGTGATTGCCGGCCACAAGGTGGAATTCCAGGCCATGGTCATCCCCTCCGTGGCCTACACGGACCCGGAAGTGGCCTGGGTGGGCGTCACCGAGACCGAAGCCAAGGCCAAGGGTCTGGACATCGAGAAAGGCGCCTTCCCCTGGGCCGCCAGCGGCCGGGCCCTGTCCATCGCCCGCACCGAAGGCATGACCAAGCTGATCATGGAGAAGGATAGCGGCCGGGTGATCGGCGCCGGCCTGGTGGGCATCAACGCCGGCGAACTCCTGGCGGAAGCGGTGCTGGCCATCGAGATGGGCGCCACAGCGGAGGACATCGGCCTCACCATCCACGCCCACCCCACCCTGTCGGAAACGCTCTGCTTCGCCGCCGAGATGGCGGAAGGCACCATCACCGACCTGCTGCCGCCGAGAAAGCGCTAGCTTTCAGTCCCCCGCCGGCCGCCCCTCGATGACCGCGAAGCTGCCGCGCATGGCGGCGACGGGGAGGCCCCGGCGCAGGATGGCGCCCGAGGCATGGCAGAGCTTGGCGCCCACCCGGACGCGGTCGATCTGGCTTTCCAGGATGTCCCCCGCCTGGATGGGGGCCAGGTAATCCACGGTGAGACTGGCGGTCACCACGCTGACGGTCTTGGGCAGCATGTGGATGACGTTATAGGCCAGCCAGATGTCCGCCAGGGTGGCGATGAAACCGCCATGGAGGGTAGCGTGGCCGTTGCAATGGTTCGGCCGGGCTTCCAGCCGGAAAACCAGGTGTTTGCCCTCGGCCTTGCACAACACGGGCATCATGGCGGGCGCGAAGGGACCGGCCATGGGACAGCGTTCGAAGCCCTCCTCGGCCAGCCAGGCACTTTCCTTTTCCGTCAGGGGGGGATTCATGGTGTCCTTCTCCTAGCCTCAGATTCCATCTAGCTTGCCGTTCCCGCCCTCAGCCGCGCATCGGATGGGCACCGCGGCGAGCGCGAGGGCATGGAACAATTTCAGTCATTCTATCGCGCCGCCCGACGCCGGCAGGCCCCGGTCCGACGAGGACGCGCCATCACCCGGCCTCACCCGGGGCGCAGGCATAGCAGGCCCGGCCCTCCACCACCTTGCCCTCGGCGCCGAAGCGCAAGGTCTCCGCCACCATGCCCCGATGGCCCCGGTAATACAGGGTCAGGGCATCCACGCCGCACAGCACGTCGACCAGCTCGAAGCGGAGATCGGGCAGCAGGGCCAGACCCTTCGCCCAATAAGCGCCCACCGCGGCCTTGCCGCACAGCACGCCGCTGGCTTCGCCGGCGATATCCCGGACCAGCGGCGAGGCGAAGACCAGCTCCTCGGCGTAATGGGCCAGGATGGCGGGTAGGTCGTGGCGGTTCCAGGCCGCCACCCACTGGGTGGCGAAGGCGCGGGCGGCGTCGGGAGTCAGGGTGGGCATGGCGGCTGGAAAAGGGGGCGCAGACGCCATTACAGGCCAAGTTGGACGCCGATTCAACGCCCTGGCTGGCATTGGCTGGCCATGGAAAACGGGAGGCAGAAACAAAGTTGCCGCCGCTCAAACTTCCGGTTCGGGATTTAGGCATTCAAGGACAAGGACTGTAATATTAGCCGTTCCCTTCATCCTCCCCGCCATGCCCATTTCCCCGCGTTCCGCCCGAAATGTCGCGATCCTGGTTCTGGGTTTGGCGCCGTGGACGGCCATGCCCGCCGGGGCCGAGCAGCCCGTCAGCCCCGCCGCCGGCGCGACGATTCCCGAACTCGATCTCAGCCCCCAGGAAGAGTTGGTGGTGCGCGGCCGGGATACGGCCAACTGGGTGCTGTCCTATTCCGCCGTCATGCCCCTGGAACCGCCCGCCGGCGCCGACTGGGCCGCCGACGCCCGGGAGGCGGTGGGACGGGGCGCCCTGGCGGAAACCATCCTGATCCTGGACGGCGTGCCGCCGGAAAAGCAGGATGCCCCCTGGCGCATCTATCGGGCCAACGTCCTGCTCCGCATCGGCCTGCTGGATGAGGCGGAAGCCACCCTGGGTCCGGCCCTGGGTGGCGATAAGGCCTGGCCCGCCGCCCAGGCCCTGGATTCCGTGCTGGCCAGCATAAGGGGACAGCCGGACAAGGCCGATGCCCAGGCCCGCCAGGCCATCCAGGGCGATCCCCGTTCCGCGGTGGCCTGGCTGGCCCTCTCCTATACCCAGCAGGCGCAAGGCCGCCTGTCCGAAGCCCTGGAAAGCACCCTGCGGGCCCAGAGCGCCGATCCGGGCCATGCCACGGGCTGGACCCGGGAAGCCGAATTGAACATGGCCCTGGGCCGGCGCGAAGCCGCCCGCCGGGCCGCCGACCACGCCCTGGCCATGCAGCCGGGTTCGGCCATCGGCCACGGCGTGCGAGCCCTGGTGGCCTTGCTGGAATCGGACTGGCCCGCCGCGAAATCCGGATTCTCGAACGCCGTCCGCCTCAATCCCTCCGATGCCAACGCCCGCTTCGGCCTGGCGCTGGTCCACATCCAGGCCGGGGACCTTCCCCGCGCCCGGGACGAACTGGAAATCGCCATCGGCCGCGCCCCCGGCAACGCCCTCTTCCACGCCTACCTGGGCCGGGTCTACCTGGGCCTGGGGGATAGGGACAAGGCCTGGCTGCTTCTGGAGCGCGCCAAGGAACTCGACCCCAACAACCCCGCCACCTGGCTGTTCGCGGGCCAATTGCGCCTGGAGGAGAACCAGCCCGCCAGCGCCCTGGAGGAAATCCGCGGCTCCATCGACCGCAACGA
>DAOQNK010000249.1:0-2794 GCA_035332045.1 Thiobacillaceae bacterium
TAGACGTCCACGTTCCAGACCTGGATGTTGGGCTCCCGGTTGCCCAGGTTGTACTGCTCGGCCAGGAGCTGGCGCACCTGGCGGTAACCGGCGTCGTCGTGGATGGCGGCGATCTCCAGCTTCTCCTCCCGGTCGTCGTCCACCACGGCGAAGAGCTTGAAATCGCGGATGAGCTTGGGCGAGAGGTACTGGGCGATGAAGCTCTCGTCCTTGAAGTTGCGCATGGCGAAGTCCAGGGTCTTCACCCAGTCCGAGCCGGCGATGTCCGGGAACCAGCGCTTGTCCTCTTCCGTGGGGTGCTCACAGAGGCGGCGCAGGTCGGTGAACATGGCAAAGCCCAGGGCGTAGGGGTTCATGCCGCTGTACATGCGGCTGTGGAAGGGGGGCTGGAAGACCACGTTGGTGTGGCTTTGCAGGAACTCCATCATGAAGCCGTCGGTGAGCCGGCCTTCCTGGTAGAGGTGGTTGAGCAGGGTGTAGTGCCAGAAGGTGGCCCAGCCCTCGTTCATGACCTGGGTCTGGCGCTGGGGATAGAAGTATTGGGCGATCTTGCGCACGATGCGGACAATCTCCCGCTGCCAGGGGGCCAGCCGCGGCGCGTTCTTCTCGATGAAGTAAAGCAGGTTCTCCTGAGGTTCGGCCGGGAAGCGTTCCTCCTTGCGGGCCTTCTCCGCCGCGTCCTTGGGGGGCAGGGTGCGCCAGAGCAGGTTGACCTGGGATTGCAGGTAGTCCTCCCGTTCCACCTGGCGTGCCTGTTCCTTGGCCATGGAGAGTTTCGCCGGCCGCTTGTAGCGATCCACGCCGTGGTTCATGAGGGCATGGCAGGAATCCAGCAATTCCTCCACCGCCTCTTCGCCATAGCGCTGTTCGCAGTCGCTGATGAAGTTCCGGGCGAACACCAGGTAATCCAGAATGCCTTCCGCGTCGGTCCAGGTGCGGAACAGGTAGTTGCCCTTGAAGAAGGAGTTGTGGCCGTAGGCGGCGTGGGCGATCACCAGGGCCTGCATGGTCATGGTGTTCTCTTCCATGAGGTAGGCGATGCAGGGGCTGGAGTTGATGACGATCTCGTAGGCCAGGCCCATCTGGCCGCGTTTGTAGCTCTTCTGGGTGGAGAGAAACTCCTTGCCGTAGGACCAGTGGTGGTAGCCCACCGGCATGCCCACGGAGGAGTAGGCGTCGATCATCTGCTCGGAGGTGATGACCTCGATCTGGTTGGGGTAGGTGTCCAGGCCGTAGTGGGCGGCAACGCGGCCGATTTCCTTGTCGTAGGTGTCGAGCAACTCGAAGGTCCATTCCGAGCCTTCGGAGATGGGCTTGCGCTGGATGGCGGGCGCGGTGGGGAGGGGAATGGTCTCTTCCATCTCAGGTCACCTTCTTCCTGAACAGCTCCCGGAACACCGGGTAGATGTCCGCCAGGGTGAGGATGCGTTGCATGGCGAAGCGGGGGCTGGCCGCGGCCACCCGTTCGTATTCGTGCCAAAGGCTTTGCGGTTCCTCCGCCTCGATCTCCACGTAGGCGAAGTACTGCACCAGGGGCAGCAGGCTCTGGGACAGGATTTCCCGGCAGCGGGGGGAGTCGTCCTCCCAGTTGTCGCCGTCGGAGGCCTGGGCCGCGTAGATGTTCCAGGCCTGGCTGGGGTAGCGCTCCAGGACGATTTCCCGCATCAGGTCCAGGGCGCTGGAGACCACGGTGCCGCCGCTTTCCCGGGAGTGGAAGAAGTCCTCCTCGTCCACTTCCATGGCCACCGTGTGGTGGCGGATGAAGACCACGTCGATGCGCTCGTAGCTCTTGGTGAGGAACAGGTAGAGCAGCATGAAGAAGCGCTTGGCGATGTTCTTGCGGTCCTCGTCCATGGAGCCGGACACATCCATGAGGCAGAACATCACCGCCTGGCTGCTGGGGGTGGGCTGATCCACCCGGTTGGCGTAGCGCAGGTCCCAGGTGTCGATGTAGGGCACGGCCGCGATGCGGGCCTTGAGGCCGGCGATCTCCTCCCGCAGTTCCTCCGCCTCGGGGCTGGCACCTTTGCCTTCAGCGATCAACGCCTCCAAGGCCTCCTCGGCCTCCTTCAGGGCTTCCCGGGGGCCGGCGGCCATGGCCAGGCGGCGGCCGATGGCCTGCTTCATGGAGCGCACCACGTGCAGGTTGGAGGGGTTGCCCTGGCTGACGAAGCCGGCCCGGGCCCGCTTGACCTCGGGAACGGCGGCGAGTTGCTTCTTCACCAGGTCCGGCAGGGCCAGGTCCTGGAAGAAGAAATCCATGAACTCTTCCTTCGACAACTCGAAGACGAAGTCGTCCATGCCTTCGCCATCCTGGGAGGCGTTGCCG
This sequence comes from Thiobacillaceae bacterium, assembly GCA_035332045.1. Lineage (GTDB taxonomy): Bacteria > Pseudomonadota > Gammaproteobacteria > Burkholderiales > Thiobacillaceae > PFJX01. The sequence continues at coordinate 2,330 of DAOQNK010000249.1, forward strand.
CCACCTCCGCCTCCGCCGCTGCCCTGGGGCCGGTCCACCTTGTCGCCGCTGACAAACTCCTGGTTGCCGGGATGGATGATGTTGCGGCGGCCGCCGGGACCGTGGTGGAACACGGGTTCGGACAGATCCTTCGAGGGGATGGAGATCTTCTCCCCCCGCTCCAGGTCGCCAATCTTGCGGCCGGACACCGCGTCGGCCACGGCCTTGCGGATCTGGCCCTTGAACCGGCGCAGGAAGCGCTGCCGGTTGACGGCGCTGCGGTTCTTGCCCGAAAGGCGGCGGTCAACGAGTTGGCTCATGGCCGCGCTCCCGTCACGACGCCTTCCGCGCCCGCAGATACCACTCGGCCAGCAGCCGCACCTGCTTCTCGGTGTAGCCCTTGGCCACCATGCGCTGGACGAAGTCCTGATGCTTCTTCTGCTCGTCGCTGGAGGCTTTGGCGTTGAAGGAGATCACCGGCAGCAG
>DAOQNK010000250.1:0-2793 GCA_035332045.1 Thiobacillaceae bacterium
CCGGCACCCGCTTCACCACCACTCCCAGCAGTTCGGTGATGGCGTTGCCGATGGAATTCTGGCTGATGGTGACGATGAGCTGGCCGGCGTCGTTGCGATAGATCAGTTGCTTGAAGGCCGGCTGCCAGCGGATGGAGTTGGCGTATTTCGCGTCCTTGATGCAACGGTCCCGGACCATCTTCGCGGTCTTCAGCAGATCGTTGTTGAACAGCAGCTTGTTCTCCACCAGGTCGGGGAAATAGATGTCCCGGGCCATGGGCGCGTTGCGGGTGGAAACCTGGCCGAAGAAGGTGCGATAGAAATCGATGAAGCCCTTCAGGAGCGTGTCGTACTCCTTCCAGAAGCGGACCTCCTTCAAGGACGCCGCCCCGCCGGTCACTTCCCAGCTGGGCAGGCCCTGGGGATAGCCGGTGATGGCGATCTTGCAGGAGCCGGATTCGCAGGGCCGCAGGATCTCCAGGTCCAGTTCATCGAAGAAGGCACGGTACACGTCCCGCATGTACGCCTGGAACAGGGAATGCTGGCCGCCGTCGGTGAGGTTGGGGTTGCTGGCGTCGGCAATGGGCGCGTCCCGCAACTGCACCTTGTCGAAGGCGATGAAGTGGTTGTGCAGCATCCGGATGCTGGGCACGCCCGGCGAGGTCAGGGGCCAGGTGGCGTCCAGGCTGGCCTCGCCGGCCAGGACCAGATGGCTGTCCGGATCCGGGTACTTCTCCAGCATGTATTCCACGATGACCTGGTTCATCCGGTTCCAGACGTGCTTCACCTGATCCGGCACCTGGGTGCGCCGCACCGGCCTGCCCAGGGGATCCAGGATGCTCTGGGACGTGTTGTAGATGATGGAGGTGTCGAAGGTGTTGCTGTGGCCCAGGGCCTTGCGGTACAGCAGCAGACCTTCCGGGTTCTGCAAGAGGCCGTTGTTGTGGACCAGATCGTTGAGGTTCTCGGTGCTGTTGAAGAACTCGTTGGGTTTCATGCCCTCCGGAACTTCGAGGGGAATGGGGCGGAAGGGGGTGACGATTTCGCGGGGGCCGGACTGCATGCTCTTGTTCCATCAGCGGGTTTTCCGGGGCGGCGCCCGCCGCCCGGACAACCATCATAGACGAACCGCGCCCGGGGACAAACGGGCGGGCGGGCCGCCATGGGACGGCGCATGAAAAAGGCCGGGCACAGGCCCGGCCTTGTCACAGGGTGAAGGGGCTTACTTCTTGGCCGCCTTCTTGGCCATCTTGGCCTCGTGCTTCTCCCGCAGCTCGGCAGCCATCTCCCTGATCTCGGCGAGATCCTGGAGCATCTCGCTCCAGCCGTACCACAGGGCATAGTCCGGGTTGGCGTGGAAGGTGCCCTGGAAGGCGCGCATGCGGTGCTCCAGGTGCATCACGAAGAGCTTGTGCTCGATGGGCCGCGGCGCGTCGTGGAAGGTCAGCAGGTCGGGGAAGGCGCTGGCGTAGCCCGCCGGCTTCTCCAGGACGCCATCCTTGTAGAGGGCGGCGATGACGCGGATGGCTTCGGCCAGCAGATGGTCGGTCTGACGGATGATCTGGTCACCCTTTTCCAGCTCGCCCTTGGCGAAGCTCTCGGCGTGGCACTGGGTGCAGGTCTTCAGCATCTTGTCCCGCTCTTTCTGGAAGGAAGGCGCGTCCAGGCGGGCCACGTCGGCGGCCTTGACGGCATCCAGGCGGCCCGTGGGATTGCCCTTGGGATCCAGCACGCCCAGGGCCTGGAGGATGGTGACCTGGTCAGCCTTCCACTGGGGATCGTCGGACAGGGGCAGACGCACGGCCAGGAAGCCCCAGGCGGTCCGCACCTCGTGGTTGCCTTCCTGCATGTGGCAGGTCTGGCAGGTGGGGGCGGCGGCGGTCTCGGGCAGCACGCCGGACTGCTTCAGCAGGTAGCGGACGCCATGCTTGGACGAGGAGTACATCTCCCACTGGGGATGGTCGAAGCCCATGTGGCAGGTCTGGCAGGCCTGGGGCTGCTGGGCTTCCTTCTTGCTGAAGGTGTGGCGGGTATGGCAGGCGTCGCAGTTGGCGTTGCCGTGGGCACCGCCCTCGTTCTTGATGCGGGCCAGCTCATCCTTGGTCTTCACGCCCATCTTGTGGCAGCCGCCGCAACCCTTCATGCCGGACGAAAGCTGCATGGGCAGCATGTGGGTGGTGGGCATGGCCTGGAGCGCGGTCCAGGCGTGGGCATGCTTGCCCTTCTTGAACTGGGCTTCCTGCTTGTCGTGGCAGGTGCCGCAGGTTTCGGCGGTGGGCATCTTGGCCAGCTTGGCGTCGTCCATGCCCTTGTGGGCCTTGCCGTGGCAGGTCCCGCAATTGGCGCCATCCTTGGCGGTGGAGTGCTTGCTGAGCTGCCAGTCGGTCACCACCCCGGGCGAGGTCTTCTTGTGACAATCGACGCAGTCGTCGGCCCAAGCCTGGCCGAACCCGAACAACACACAGATGAGGACCTGAATGAAGCGCAACATGACCACCTCCCGACCATCCACGATGAGGGTTGGTTTTTACCGGGGCTTCCCAGGGGGAAAAATGATGGCAATCAATCTAGGCGGGGCAGCCGGGAACTTTTTTCAGATTTGACGATCACCGCGCGGCCTTCAACCACGCCCACACCGACCGCTCCGCCTCGGGCAAAGCCCGGGCAACGGCTTCGCTGAGCGCCGCGCCGAACTCGAACTCCGGCGCGGCCTCCACCCCCACCACGGCCACCTCCCCGGGCAGGTCCAGCCCCAGTTCCCGGCCCAGGGCCAGGGCGGAAGCCAGGGAAAGATCGTGGACCGAGGCGGTGTGC
>DAOQNK010000251.1:0-2788 GCA_035332045.1 Thiobacillaceae bacterium
CCGGACAAGCTGTACCGGGCCTTCCTGGACCCCCAGGCCCTGGCCAAGTGGCTGCCGCCCCATGGCTATACCTGCCAGGTCCACCACCTGGAGGCGAAGGTGGGCGGGGGCTTCAAGATGTCCTTCACCCATTTCGGCAGCGGCCATAGCCACAGTTTCGGCGGCACCTACCTGGAACTGCGGCCCGGCGAGTTGCTGCGCTACACGGATGTCTTCGACGACCCCAACCTGCCGGGGCAGATGGTCACCACTGTGACGCTCAACGCCGTGTCCTGCGGCACCGAGCTGAAGGTGGTGCAGGAAGGCATACCGGACGTGATCCCGGTTGAAGCCTGTTACCTGGGCTGGCAGGAATCCCTGACGTTGCTGGCCCTGCTGGTGGAGCCGAACATCCCCGATTGACCGCCGGTCCTGTCCCGCCGCGGGGGCGGGGGACCTTCGCCCGGCCTTCAGGCCGCCTGGGCGAGCTGCCTGGCGATGAAGCGGTACTCCTGGGTCTTGCCGGCGTAGCCGTAAGCCGAAGCCGGCACCTCGTGGACCAGGGCGTAGCTCTCGCTGTGGACGTTCCCCAGCAGGTCCGACAGGGTGGCGAACACGGCCTCCAGATAGGCGGCCATCTCGCTCTTGGTGTTGGAGCCGTCCACCACCTTGATGTCCAGCCAGAAGGTGTTCTTCCCCTGCTCCGCCAGGGAACGGCCCCCGGCGAACCAGTGTTGCGGGTCCACGTAGGTGACGGCCACGGCGGTGATGGTGGGGTCCTTGCCCAGGTGGGTGGCGGTGAGGGCGCTGATGCGGGCGGCGATCTCCCGGGAAAGATCGGGGTCGGCTTGCCGGGTCGCGGCGACGTGGATATAGGGCATGGTGGTCTCCTGGAAGGGTTGCGCCATGGGGCGCGGGTGTCCAGATTGCCCCGGGGATAGTTTTATTAAAATCGAATTGTTATGCATGATTAGTTCGATATCATGGAAGTATGAAGCTTCTGGACCCCGAACTGCTGCGCACCTTCATCGCCTTCGCGGACGCCGGCTCCCTGGCCCGGGCGGCGGCGGCGGTGGCCCGCTCCCCTTCCGCCGTCACGGCCCAGATGCAGCGGCTGGAGGAGCTGGTGGGGGAACCCCTGCTGGCGAGTCAGGGCCGGGGCCGGGTGCTGACGCCGGCGGGGGAGGAGTTCGCTGTCCATGCCCGCCGGGTGCTGGACGCCCATCGCGACGCCTGGCTCGGGGTCAAGGGCGCCCGGGCCGACGGCCGGGTGCGGCTGGGCGCCACCCAGGATTTCACCGAAACCCTGCTGCCCGGCCTGTTGCGGACCTTCGTCCGCAGCCATCCCCGGGTGCGCTTCGAACTGCGGGTGGGCCGCTCAGCCGAGCTGTCCCGAATGCTGGCCGAGGGGCAACTGGACGTACTGGTGGCCATGCGCCTGGCCCCGGAGGCCGACGAAGTCGCCACGTTCCGCGAGCCCATGCTGTGGCTGGCCGCCGACCAGGGCCTGGCCACCTCCGGCCCGGCGCTGCCCCTGGCCCTGCTGGATGCGCCCTGCCATTTCCGCGACGCGGCCCTGGCGGCCCTGGATGCGGCCCGGCGCCCCTATCGCCTGGCTGTCACCAGCGCCAGCCTGGCGGGCCTGTTCGCGGCAGTGCGGGGCGGGGTGGCGGTCACCCTGCGTACAGCACGCTGGGTCGGCCCAGGCCTGGCGCCGGCACCCGCCGCCCTATCCTTGCCGAAGGCGGCCGAAGCCGAGTTCTCCCTGCGTTTGCGCCGCGCCGGCGGCGAACCGGCGGCAACCTTGGCGGACATGCTGCGGGTGCGCCTGGAGGTCGACTGACCGGCGGATCCGTCCCGGTCCCGCCGGACACGTTGAAGACAGCCGGCCCATATCACTTCGCTCAGGCAGCCGAGCAGTACCAGAGCTTGTTGCCCTCGCTGTCCAGAAAAGCCCCCACCAACGCGTTCCCGAAGGGCTCCACCGGGTCGCTGATGGTTACGCCCAACTGGTGCAAAGCCCGTTCGGTGTCCCGGGCATTGCTCACCTCCAGGGTGATGCGGGGATTGGGCGCCTCGGTGGGCTTGCCGTACCAATTTTCCTTGAACATGAGGGTGCAGTTCTTCAGCCGGCAGCCCACCTGAACGCCATCCTCCATGGCGGGGGGCAACCCCAGGGTCTCGCCATAGAAAAATCGGGCCCGAAGGAGGTTGGATACTCCCAGGGCGACCACCTTGACGCTGAATGCCAGATCGGGATTCTCGGGAACGTATTCCATGTTGCCTCCATGCGCTCATGCCATCTAGGCGGACCAGGCCCGGGGATGGACGACGGGTTTCAATCGGGCGTGCGGGCCATGGCGTCATGGCCATGGCCCCACGCCCCCGCTATGACCATAGCGATTTAGTCGGGTATTACCAGTCCGGCGTTCATGGGGAGGACCTGAAATCGCGCCGCCGGCTGCCTGCCAAACCTGGCGGATGACCAGACGCCGTTCGCCCGTTGTCGGGCAGGTTCAGCCCTTGCGCGGCTTGGGGCCACCTTCGCGGACATGCCGGGGCAGGCGCTTCTTGTCCCGTTCCGCGGTGCGGACCTGGCGGGGCGTCAGGCTGGAGGCCTCGCGCTGGTCGAAGGGGTTGTAGTTGGCCTTGAAATCCACCCGCAAGGGCGTGCCTTGCAGGTTGAAGGCGGTGCGGAAGACGTTTTCCAGGTAGCGCTTGTAGGCGTCCGGCATGCCTTCCAGGTGGGTGCCATGGATGACGATGATGGGCGGGTTGTTGCCGCCCTGGTGGGCGTACTTGGGCTTGG
>DAOQNK010000252.1:0-2773 GCA_035332045.1 Thiobacillaceae bacterium
AAACTGAAATTGGTGCCGGACTTCAGGGCCACCACGAAGTAGCCTTTCACCACGCTGTCGAAGCTGAGTGTTCCCGTGGAACTTTCAACGGGAACACCGGAGAAAGGTCCTGCTGAGTCCCCGGCGTTGGAGCTGCCCACATAGTTCCAAAGGCCAGAAACACCCACTTCGTCCGCGAAATCCAGGTTCAACTGGGCCAAGACATCCGCAGTTTGATTGAGGTCATTGCCATCCCAGGAACCGGAACAGGACACGGCGCCCATCAGCGCGGCGGCCGAGCCGTTGCCACAGAGGGGAGTATCGGCGGTCAGAGCGGCCTGGGCGGAGCCACCGATGACAGCCAGGGCGGCCAGAGTAGTCAGGCGATGGGTCAGGTTCATGGGAAATTCTCCTTGACGTGTTCTGACGTTATTCGGGTATTAGCGTGTAGATAGAAGCAAGCAATACATATGCCACGACGCAAGAATCATCGATTTCCCTAGGGGTAGGCCGGAACACCCGGGGAGCGAACCCACGATTTGTAAAAAAAACCGACAAATTCCAGAGGCGGTAAGGAGCTCAACACGCCTCTTCGCAGGTAACCGGGTCCCCCACCTGAATGGCACCGCCCTGCAGCACCCGGGCGGTGACGCCCCCGTGGCCGCGCAGGGCGTTGTAGCCGCCGGCACCCAGTTCCGTTTCCATCCTGGAGCAAGGCTCGCAGGGTCCGGACACCTCCAGGATCACCCCGTCACCGATGCGCAGCACCAGGTATTGCCCAGGGAACAGCCCTCGACAGGCGAGCAGATTCAGGCGGGACACCACCAGATTGCGCCGCAGGCGGGCCGGGTCCAGTTCGTCCAGACCCATCAGGGCCGCGATCGCCGCCAGATGTTCGGACTGGATCAGGGTGACCTGCCGCTTGCCACCCGTTGCCCGCTGGACGGAACGGTCTCCAGCCAAGCCCCGCCCCGTAAAGACTTCCGCCTTGTCCACGGACTGGATCGGGGCGCCCCTGTCGGGCCGCAACAGGATGGCCTCCAGACGCCCGGGCCTTGGGAATCGGCTGACCAGGCCGCGCAGCGGGGAGGCATCCTCAGACATGGGACGGCTGCCTCAAGTCATGCCAGGCCCGGCCTAGCGGCGCCATACCAGAATATGGTTGTCCCGCGGCATATCCACGTCCCGCCAGAGCGTCATCCCCTGGCGCCGGGCCAGGGCATCCAGGGCTTCGAAGTCGCGCACGCCACTGGCGGGATCCCGCCCTTTCAACCAGGTGTCGAACCGGGCATTGCTTTCCGCTGTGAACTGGCCGCCATAGTTGAAGGGCCCATAGAGGCAAAGCAGACCGCCGGGCTCCAGCACCTGGCCGATACCGGCGAACATGCGCTCCACCGCCGGCCAGTCCACGATATGGACGGTATTGGCGTTGAACACGGCGTCTACCGGAGCCAGCGCCCAAGGCTCCTCCCTCACGTCCAGACTGAGAGGCGGCAGGACATTGGGCAGGGCCGCTTCGTCCAGCCATAGCCGGATACCGGCATGCAGGGCCGGCAACTCACTGGTTTGCCAGACGAGATGGGGCAGAGCACGGCCAAAGTGGACCGCGTGCTGGCCGGTGCCGCTGGCAATCTCCAGGACGCGACAACGGTCGGCGAAGACCTCTCTCAATACGGCCAGGATGGCTTCCTGATTCTGGGCACAGGATTCGGCAAAGGGCTTTTCCATACCCGCGATCATCCCCTGAATGCCTCATCCGAGGCGAGATAGGCCAGTTCCTCCACGGTGCTCTGCCGGCCCAGAATCGCATTGCGGTGAGGGAAGCGGCCGAAACGGCGGACGATGGCGCGGTGATGCTCGGGCCAGCGGGTTTCCATGTTCGCCTCCCGGAACAGCGCCACGGACAGATCCTGGTCAGCCAGGTTTTCACTATGCATGAGGGGCATGAACAGGAACAGGCGCTGGTCAGGGGCCAACTCCAGGTGGAAGTTCCGCTGGATCGCGTCCCTGGCCACGGCCACGGCCATCCGCTCGCTGGCAAAAGCCTCGGACCGCCCCCGGTACATGTTCAGGGGAAACTGGTCCAGAACGATGGCCAGGGCCAGGGCCCCTTGCGGGGTATCCCGCCAGGCGTCGAGTTGTCCCGCGGCCGCCTGCCGCCACAGGCCTGCGTAACGGCGACGGATTTCCGCGTCCAGACTGGGCGTGGAGGCAAACCAGTGCCCCGCGATGGAGGGTGAATACCAGTAATCAAGCACGTCGGTCGCCGAGTCAGCCGCCATGAACTTGTGTCTCCCGATTCGGGTTGCCGGGAAAAGGCGCCCAATTGTCGCCCTATTCTTTGGCGGCCTCCCTAGGGGGAGGGCGCCAAGCCACGCACAAAAAAAGAGAGGGGCCGAAGCCCCTCTTTTCCTTCAGTCGGCGTGCTTCAGCCCTTGATGGTGAAATTGTAACTGTCGGGCAGACCCAGGGTGTCGGCCCAGACGTTCTTGGCCCAGGCTTCCATGTAGGCGAATTCCAGTTCGCTCTCCTCCTTGGAGACACCGCCGCCCTTCTGGGCGACCATGGAGGCGGGAGTGACCTTGCCATCGTCGGCCTTCTTCTCGGCCTGGTAACGGAACACCGTGGCCACGTGGAAGGCGGTGCCCATGCCGGTGGCCGAGTAGCAGGTGTTGGTCACTACGGGCGCCGCATCCGGATCGCGACCGTTCACCATTTCGACAATGGCGGACGCGCACATCTTGGCGGTGTTGTTGGCCACGGAGCCGGACTTCGGGAAGTTGGTCAGGGTGGA
>DAOQNK010000253.1:0-2707 GCA_035332045.1 Thiobacillaceae bacterium
GGCTTCATGCTGCATGGCTTTCGGGCCGGGCCCGTCCGGGGCGAGGCGCCCGCCCTGGCCGCCGCCGAACCCGCCGTTGCGTCCCGGCAGGCCATCCTGGCGGCCGCCCTGGCCCAGCTGGTGGCCAACGTGCCCGGCTTTCTGGAGCGGCCGGAAGAACCCGAGTACCTGCACCAGTTGCGCGTCGCCCTGCGCAGGCTGCGCGGCGTCGCGGGCCTCGGGAGGGCGCTGGGGCTGCCCAGGCCGGTTTGGTCCGATGCCCTGGCGGCCATCATGGCCGACCTCAACCCCGCCCGGGATTGGGACGTGTTCCTCCAGGAGACCCTGCCGGGCCTTCAACCGGCCTTGGCCGGCGCCCCCCTGGACGAGGCCTTCCAGGCCCTCATGGGGGAGCTGGCCGCCCAGGCCCGGAGGGTGGCCCAGAAACGCCTCGCATCAACGGATTTCACGGGGCTGGTCCTGGCATTGGGTAGTGATCTCCTCGCCGCCACCGCCGCCACCGCCTTCCCCCGCACCGATGCGTGGTCCGGGGCCATCCTGAAACGGCGCTGGAAACGGCTGCGCGGCTACGGCCGGCGGGCCGCCAGCCTGGGTGGCGACGAACGCCACAGGGCGCGCCTCGCCGCCAAGAAGCTGCGCTATGCCGCCGATGCCCTGGCGGGCCTGTACGGCAAGCGGGGCCGCCCCTTCATCCGCGCCCTGGCGCGGTTGCAGGACCGCCTGGGCGAGGCCAATGACCTCCGCATCGGCATCCGGCTCATGGCGGGCATCCGGGATGGGTATCCCGCCCATGCCTTCGAGGCCGGCCGCATCAGCGGCGCCCTCGCCGCCCGCCAGGCAGGGCGGTGGCGCAAGGTGGCCGGCGCCTGGCGGGCTTTGGGAAAAGTCAGGCCCTTCTGGACAGCCTGATCGGCCAGACACCGCTCGCGGCGGCGCGGGCGGTCAGGCGCCGAGGACCTGGTTCAGCACCCGCCGGGCGGCGACGATGACTTCCGAGGCCATCAGTCCCACCGGGCCCCGTCCCTCGGCCAGGGCGGCATCCGCCGCCGCGCCGTGGAGCCAGACCCCCGCCACGGCGGCCGACTCGGCATCCAGGCCCTGGACGAGGAGGGCGGCGATGATCCCGGATAGCACGTCGCCCATGCCCGGCGCGGCCATGCCGGGGTTGCCGGTGGTGTTGAGCCAGGTGCCGCCCGGACCGCCGCCTACCAGGGTGCCGGCGCCCTTCAGGACCACCATGGCGCCGGTGAGGGCCAGTAGCCGCTCCAGGGCGGCGGGCCGGTCCGCCTGGATGCCGGCGGTGTCGAGGCCAAGCAGACGGGCCGCCTCGCCCGGATGGGGCGTGATGAGGGTCGGATGGGCGCGTGCCCGGAGGGTGTCCAGCAGTTCCCCGTCGCCGGCCAGCAGGTTGAGCGCATCGGCATCCAGCAGAAGGGGATGCCTGACTTCCAGGGCCTGGCTCAGCCAGCCCCGGGCCGCGGCGGCATGGCCCAGGCCAGGGCCCGCCACCAGGCAGGCGGGACTGGGCAGCGCCAGCAGGCGGCCGGGGTCGGCCAGCATGGTTTCCGGGCAGACCGGGTCTACCGCGAGGCGCTCGTCCAGGAGCCCCAGATAGACCCGGCCGGCGCCACAGGCCAGGGCCCCTCGTCCGGCCAGCAGGGCGGCCCCGGCCATGCCCGGCGCACCGCCCAGCACGCCCACGGCGCCGAAATCCCCTTTGTGGCATGCCGTCGGCCGCCGGGGAAGCAGGCCGGGTAGGGTGTCGCCGCGAATTTCTCGCATGGTTTCCTTTTTTATTCAGTTACCTATAACAGCATTACAGCCCATCACGAGGAGGATGTCATGGGTACGATACAGACACACACGGGCGCCAAGAGCCCGCCCCGGGACCTGGAGGGGGATTGCCCCATCCTGGACTGCGATGCCGATCTGGACGATTACGCGCCTTCACTCCTGGAAACGCCGGATGGCGCCGATTTCATCGCGCACTATTGCGGCCTGGACTATCTGGGCAAGTGGGTCCATCCCGAAGCTGAGGACTAGGTCGCGGCAGGCGGCGTCGAGCCGCCTAAAGTTTTCTCTCGCTTGGCCGATAAGAGTGACCTTTACGGCTTCGCGAATGGATCATGGCATCTCCCACCCGAGTCCTGGTCGTGGACGACGACACCTTGATGCGGGAAGTCCTCAAGGCCCTGTTGCGGGAGGAGGGGTTCTCCGTGGTGGGCGAGGCCAAGGACGGCCAGAGTGCCCTGGCCCAGGTGGAGCGCACCCAGCCCGACCTGGTCTGCCTGGACGTGAACATGCCCGGCATGTCCGGCCTGGATGTCCTGCGGGCCATCAAGGCCAAGTGCGGCAGTTGCCGGGTGGTGATGATTTCCGGCGATTCCAGCATGACCACGGTGCGGGAGGCGGTGGGCTTCGGTGCCGTGGGTTTCATCGTCAAGCCCTTCAAGGCGGGCCGTGTGGGCGCCGCCTTGCGCGCCGCCATGAAGGCGCCGGCCGACGCCTTCGATTGAACGTCGCCGTCCGGGCATGATCCGGACATGAATCCGCACTAAAATACCCGGCTTCCCAACCAATCTGGGCAAGCCCATGTCCCGCGTCATCCATCTGAAGGGCGGACCCGCCCTCTCTGATTTCCGCATCGAAAAACTGCTGGCCGGCCTCAAGCCCCTGGGCGTGGCCGGAGTCTCGGCGGAGTTCCGCT
>DAOQNK010000254.1:0-2596 GCA_035332045.1 Thiobacillaceae bacterium
CGCAGGCCCAGCTTGGGCTTGATGATGGTGCCGGCGATGTAGCCGCCGTCCTTGACCGGACGGCCCAGGATGCGCCACAGGTCGGTGATGTCGCGGGACGGGCCGTCGAACAGCTGGATGGCGCGCTGGGGCACGTAGAAGTCGATCATCTTGGCGTGCTCGATGTCGCCCATGCCCTGGTTGTTGCCGATGGCCAGGGTCAGGAAGGAGACGATCATCATGCGGCCGTCGGTCATGTTGCGGTCGAACAGCTCCAGCGGATAGGCGATCCGCATGTCCTCGGTGGCTTCGTCGATGTAATAGACCAGCGCGTCGACGCCCTTGGTGAAGTCGTCGGTGGTGGACACTTCCACGTTGGTGCCGGTGGAGGATTCGGCAGCGAAGTGGGCGGCGGCTTCCAGGTAGCCATAACCGGCCTTGGGCTTCATCTTGTAGGCGACGAGAATGTGCTTCTCGCCCTTGAGCAGATCCTCTTCCTTCAGGCTGAGATCGGAATAGCGTGCGGACTGATCCATGACTTGCTCCTTAAAAGATGTGAATGTGGTTTTTTCTACGGCACCACGATTGGGTATGCACCTACTCGGGATGGGGGTGAACTATAAGGAGATGATTGCATAAGAGAAAATCATGATTTCTGATGTATACCATAAGTAAATGCTTATACAATTGACCCATGCTTCACCTCACCCTCCGCCAGCTCCAGGTCTTCGAATCCTGCGCCCGTCACCTCTCCCTTTCCCGGGCTGCGGAGGAACTGCACCTGTCCCAGCCCGGCGTGTCCATGCAGATGAAGAAGTTGAGCGAAACCGTGGGCCAGCCCCTGCTGGAGCAAAACGGCAAGCGCCTGCAACTCACCGACCAGGGCCAGGAACTGCTGGCGGCAAGCCGGGACATCCTGGGCGCGCTGAAGCGCTTCGAGCTATCCCTGGTGGCCCGCTCCGGCCTCACCCAGGGCAACCTGCGCCTGGTGGCCATTTCCACCGCCACCTATTTCGTGCCCCGCCTGCTGGGGGAATTCGCCCAGTTGCATCCAGGGGTGAAAGCCTCCCTGCGGGTGGCCAACCGGGAGCAGTTGCTGGAAACCCTGTCGGCGGGCCTGGAGGATCTCTACATCCTTGGCCAGCCACCGGAAGGCCTGGCGGTGACCGCGATCCCCTTCATGGATAACCCCTTGGTAGTGCTGGCTTCCCCGGACCATCCCCTGGCCCATAAAAAGCACATATCCCTGGCCCGTCTGGCGGAGGAGCCCTGGCTGCTGCGGGAACCCGGTTCCGGCACCCGCAAAGCGGTGGAACGCCTGTTCGCCGAGAACGGCCTTTCCCTCACGCCGCGCATGGAACTGGGCAACAACGAGGCCATCAAACAAGCGGTCCTGGCGGGGCTGGGCGTGTCCGTCCTCTCCCGCCACACACTGGCCCTGCACGATCCCGCCCAATTCGCCATACTCGATGTCCAGGGCTTTCCCATCCTGCGCCAGTGGTACGCGGTCTATCCCGCCGGCCGCCAGCGCACGGTGGTGGCCCGCACCTTCCTGGATTTCCTGCTCTCCCACGGTACCCTCCATGACGTCGTCAAGCCCTAGATCCAAGAACGCCCTCCGCCCCCCCCGGGGCAAACCGGCTCCGGAACCCGCCCGCCCCGCCGGCCTGGACCTGGGCCCCGCTGTGGATGCCCTGGCGGAGGTGCTGGCAATGGACCGGCCAGCCGACGTCCTCCTGTCCGCCTTCTTCCGCGCCGACCCCAAGCTGGGCGCCCGCGACCGGGCCTTCATCGCCGAGGCCGTGTACGGCGTGCTGCGCCACCTGCGCAGCCTGAAGGCGCTGGCCGAGCCGGCGGCGAAGCCGTTGGCGGCTTCGCCGCCCCAGGGAATCGACGCACCCCATGCGCGTGCCACGCCCCGCCGCCTGCTGTTGGCCTGGCTGGCCCGCCACGGTGGCCGCAACCTGCGGGAATTCGAAACCCTGGTGGACAAGGACGACCTGGAGTGGCTGCGAAGCCTCAAGGGCGCCAAGCTGGAAGCGCAGCCGGAATCCGTACGGCTGGACCTGCCGGATTGGCTTCATGAACGCCTTCATGCCCAGTATGGCGAGCGACTGCCCGCTCTCATGGCCGCCCTCAACAGCCCGGCACCCCTGGATCTGCGGGTCAACAACCAGAAGATGAGCCGCGACGCCCTCCTCGCCGAACTGGCTGGCGAGGGCCTGGCCGCCGCTCCCACGCCCTACTCGCCTTTGGGTATCCGCCTCCAGGGCAAGCCGGCCCTGCAAAAGCATGGCCGCTTCCTGGATGGCGGCTTCGAAGTCCAGGACGAAGGCAGCCAGCTGCTGGGCCTCCTGCTGGCGCCGCGCCGGGGCGAGATGGTCTGCGACTTCTGCGCCGGCGCCGGCGGCAAGACCCTGCTGCTGGGCGCCCTGATGAGCAGCAGCGGCCGGCTCTACGCCTTCGACGTCTCGGAAAAGCGCCTGGCCAAGCTCAAGCCCCGCCTGGCCCGCTCCGGCCTGTCCAACGTCCAGGGCCTGCTCATCGCCCACGAACGGGACGCCAAGGTGAAGCGCCTGGCCGGCAAGTTCGACCGGGTGCTGGTGGACGCCCCCTG
>DAOQNK010000255.1:0-2586 GCA_035332045.1 Thiobacillaceae bacterium
AAGCCATGAGCGTGATGGGGCCCTTCAAGGGCTTCATGACCCTGGCCAGCAAGGTACCCGGCGAGGCCGCCTGCCCGGCCAAGTAAGCCGGCGGGCCTGATTGCCGCGCGCCCGGCCGGCCCTGCCCGCCATTGCGGGTATTGCCGCCGGGCTTGCGGTACATTCGGCAACCCAACTCACATATAGGAAGCCATGCCCATGAAACTTGCCGCCGCGCTGGCCGCCATCGCCGTATCGTCCTCCGTTCTTGCCGCCGATTCCGCGCCGCCGGCGGACCCCCACGCGGGAATGAAGATGAACGGCCATCCCAATGCCGGGGCGCCCGCCCTGGCCCTTACGCAACAGGGGGTCGTGGCGAGCGCCATGGACTCCGGTGGCTACACCTACATCGAAGTCACCCAGGGCAAGGAACGCCGCTGGCTGGCCACCAACCGGATGGTGGTCAGGAAAGGGGACAAGATCCGCTTCGACGAGGGGATGCTGATGACCAACTTCCACAGCAAATCCCTGAACCGCACCTTTCCCGGCATCTACTTCGTGAACCAGGTGAAGGTGGACGCCGGCAAGTAGGCGTACCCAGGGTTTGCCCGCTTGCAGCCCCGGGGGCGAGAAGGCTTGGCGCCTTTCGCCCCCCGGTACAGGGGCTGGTCGAAAATTCGCAGGTTGTTCGGTATGGCCTTTCGCCCCCGCACCGCCGGGTTGGCGACACTGGAGTCGCTGCCGCCCTTTCAGACCGCCAGCGCTTCCAAGCCCCCATAGGCTTTGTTCAGCCACAGTTTCACCCGCTGGCGCTCCATCAGCCCCAGACTGGCCGCATCCTTGTCCGTCACGTTCACCGCGGCCCAGAAACTGCTGTTGCGTGCATCGATCTTCCGCATGGCCGCGTCCTGCAAATGGCGCAGGCGCATGACCTTCACGCCCATCTCCTCGGCCCGCGCTAACAGGCCCGAGGCTTCCAGGATGTCGAAGCGGTCGCCGCGCACTTCATTGAGCACCAGGATGACCCGCATGCGGCCACCCAATTGGTCGAGCAGCCGGCCCAACAGGTCCACGGAGTCCTTCCCCGCGTCCATGACGTGCCAATAGGCCAGCTCCAGGCCCAGTTCGCTGCCCAGGTCCAGCAGGCCCGAGTCCTCGACCCAACGCATCAGGAACTGGTGGGTCTGGGCGGCCAGGTCCACCAGGATGCGCCGATCCGGTTGCTCCACCGCCGCCTCGACGATGCGGTCCAGGCTTTCGTAGCTGTCGATGACCACTGGGGATGCGAATTCCCCGTAGAAGCGCAGGAGGGCGCCATGGGATTTATCGGTATCGAAGCCCAGGAAGGGCTGATCCCGGTCGATGAGGTATTGGGCCAGGAGACGGGCCACCAGGGATTTGCCGACGCCGCCTTTTTCGCCGCCGATGAAATGGAGTGTGCTCATGGGATGATCTTTCGTTGAGTGTAGGGACGTTGAACCTGTATGCCGGAAGGGACCAGTCGCCCAGGCGCTGTCAGCGCGGGACGACGGACCGGGCTCCATGCCTTCTCCGACCTGGATGAACGCTTCAGGCGCTTTCGGGTTGAAAGCCAAGGCAGGCTCAAGCCCATGGTTCGGGGCATGGATTTCATGAGTACCCAGCAAAGCTGGAAAGTGAAACGGGAGAGCCGGCCAGAGTTTTCCTCCAACCAGGGAAGAGGACTGTGCCGATGGTCTCTGTCTGGGGAATGAGGGTGTGAGGGCGTGCCGGAAGGCGCTTTCTGTCAGGCCGAGCCGTAGGCGGCTTCCTTCATCACATTCGCCAGGGTGGTGTAGGCGGTGGTCCAGGCCGCCCGGGTATCCGGCGTGAAATGGGCGCCCAGGCCCTGTTCCAGGGTCCAGAGAATGGCCTGGCCCACGGTGTCGTAGTGCCGGGGTTGGACCCCATAGCCTGCATGGCGCTTGCCCATTTCCTGGATGGCGGGGAGCAGGGCGTCCAGGTTGGTGATGCCATTCACCACCATGTTGAGGGACATCATCAGTTTGCGGCCTTGTTCCCCCATGTCGCCCTTGAACAAGGGCTTCACGGCGGGATCGAGTTCGAAGAGCTTGTTGTAGAACAAGCCGGCGGCGGTTTCCTGGATGGGCACCACCTTGCTCCAGGAGGAACGAATCAGGTCAATCTGCTCAGGGGTCATGAAGTTTCCTTTCTCGCGTAGGCCATGGGCCGCCCGTCTTGATATGAATGAGCAGAATCCGTACCAGGAGGCCAGGGACGCGTAAGGCTTTGATTGGTTTATGGGTATTGTCCTGGCCTGGCCGGCGGGCCGGGGTCCGCGGGGTCTTGGCGACTTCTTAGGGTGCATGTGCACCAACCTTGTTCATGCCGTGGACTGGGCCGGGTATTCCGCGGGACGCGACTTCTTGCGCAATCGGAAGCCGATGCCCATCCGCACAGCGGACCGGCGGATTGCGGCCGGTTTGGCCGCCGCGAGGATTCTTTTCCTGTTGCTGGCTCCGTTCATGTTCTAGCCTGATTCCATGCTGTCCTCATCAGACGTCACCGGTATCGCCCACGTCATCCAACTGGCCGTGGCCCCCGTCTTCCTGCTGACCGGCGTGGCCG
>DAOQNK010000256.1:0-2566 GCA_035332045.1 Thiobacillaceae bacterium
GTTCAGTCTCCCCGGTATCGGCATCCCGAGTTGGCTGTTTCCATGACCTGAATCAGGCTGATCCCGGGTAGCGCGGGCTTCAGCCGGGCCCAAATCCACCGGGCCAAGTGCTCGGTGGTGGGGTTTTCCAGGCCCGGCACGTCGTTGAGGCAGCGATGGTCGAGGGCGTCGTGGACGGCTTGCCAGGCCGTCCGGATGTCGGCGAAATCCACCACCCAGCCCAGGTCCGAATCCAGGGAACCGGCGACCCTGATCTCGACGCGGAAGGAGTGGCCATGGAGTCGGGCACAGGGATGCTCCTGGGGCAGACGGGGCAGGCGTCGGGCACATTCGAGGTCGAAGCGTTGAAAGATTTCCATGAGGGCCGGGCTGGAGCGTGGCAAACACCGGCATTATCGCGCCTGAAGCCCGATTCCACGGTCCCGCTTGCCGACCATTCAAGCTTGCCGGTGCCATGGCCGATAAATAGACTTGATATAAGCCCAATAGGTGGGAGTGCCATGCCGATGCAGGCGGGGAAAGCGCCGGACTTGCTCCAGGCGCAGGTGCTGGTGGTGGAGGACGACCCCATCCTTCTCGTCCAGTTGCGCCATATGGTCGAGAAGATGGTGGGCGAGGTCCGGACTGCCCGGGATGGGGCGGAGGGATTGCGTACCTGGCATTCCTGGCGCCCGGACCTGGTGTTGACCGATATCCTCATGCCGGTCATGGATGGTCTGGAGATGAGCCGGGTCATCAAGGAAATGGATGCCACGGCCCAGATCGTGGTGGTGACCTCCTCCGCCGATGTGGGCCATCTGCGCCAGGCCCTGGAAATCGGCATCGACCGCTATGTGCTCAAGCCCGTGGACGAACATCTGCTGGCGGATGCCCTGGGCAAATCCATGCGCGACGTGCAACGCCTCCGCGAATTGCGGCTGGCCCGCCTGGTTTTCGAGGCGGCCAACGAAGGCATGGTGGTGACGGACAGCCAGGGGACCATCCTGATGGTGAACCCGGCTTTTTGCGAGATTTCCGGTTATCGGGAAGACGAGGTCCTGGGCAAGACGCCCGCCCTCCTGAATTCCGGCATGCAGGAGCCCGATTTTTACCGGAACATGTGGGACAGCCTGCTGAGCGCGGGCCGCTGGGCGGGGGAAATCATCAACCGCCGCAAGAACGGCGAGCTCTATCCCGAGTGGCTGTCCATCGTCGCGGTCCAGGACCCTTCCCGGCGGGCGACGCGCTATGTGGGCCTGTTTTCCGACATCACCGCCCGCAAGCGGGAAGAGGAAAAGATCCGGCGACTGGCCCATTACGACACGCTGACCGGACTGCCCAACCGCCTGCTGTTCGCCGACCATCTGCGTCGGGCCATGGCTCGGGCCACCCGGGGCGGCAGCCAGCTGGCCGTGCTCTATCTGGATCTGGACCGCTTCAAACCGGTGAACGACCTCCATGGCCACGAGTTCGGCGACAAGGTGCTGGCCGAGGCGAGCAGGCGCATGCTGACCTGCATGCGGAGCGGCGACACCATCAGCCGGCGGGGCGGGGATGAATTCGTCGCCCTGCTGGAAACCGGTGACGCCAAGAACGCCGCCGCCCAGGTCAGCAGGAAGCTCATCCAGAATGTGTCCCAGCCCTACGAAATCGAGGGGCGAAGCATCAGCATCGGCGCCAGCATCGGCGTGGCGGTCTATCCCGACGACGGTGCCTGCGCGGATGATCTCCTGGCCGCCGCAGACCGGGCACTCTACGCAGCCAAGGAAGAAGGTCGCGGGGATTTCCGTTTCTTCAGCCTGGAAGACCAGGTCGCCACCCATGCCCGGCTCTCCCTGGAAGAGGCGTTGAGGCGTGGCATCCAGGCCGGCGCCTATGAATTGCGCTATCTGCCGGAAATCTCCCTGGCCAGCGGCCAGGTGGAACGGGTGGAGGCCCTGCTGCGATTCCGTCATCCCGAGCAGGGCTTGCTGGAGCCAGGCCGATTTCTGGACCTCGCCGAGCGTCTGGGACTCATGCCCGCCATCGGCCGGCTGTCCCTGGCCGAGGCGGCCCGGACCCTGGCCGCGCCGGGCCTGGAGAATATCGGCCTGGCCATGGACATGACCGCCCAGCAACTGGCGCATATGCACGATGCCGGCGAACTGCTGGCCGAGATCACCCGCCTTGGCCTATCCCCGGGTGCCCTGACCTTCGATTTCCCGGAGGCCGCGGTGACCGACAACGAGGCGGGCCTGCGCCATCTGCTTGCTCTGGGCAAGGCGGGCTTCCACCTGGCCCTGGATGATTTCGGCGCCGGCTTCTGTTCCTTCTCCATGCTCCAGCAGCTGCCTCTCTCGGCCATCAAGATCGACCTGTATTTCATCGAGGAGATCGAACACAACCTCCAGAGCCGGGAGCTGGTGGCGGCCATGCTGGCGTTTGGCAAGCGGCTGGGCATCCGGACCATTGCCGAAGGCGTGAGCAGCCGGGGCCAGCTGGATTTTCTGCGGGAAAACGGCTGCGACGCGGTTCAGGGCTATCTTTTCGGCGAGCCCCTGGCGGCGGGCGACCTGCCCGGATACCTGGGTTCCGGGGCCTGGCGAGC
>DAOQNK010000257.1:0-2557 GCA_035332045.1 Thiobacillaceae bacterium
GCCGGCCAGGCCCTCGATGCGGCTGTAGTGGGTGAGGAAGGCGGCCCGGGCGCCGGTGGCCACCAGGCGGTCCACGGTGGCATGCATGGCCTCCGGCTCGAACTGCACCGGGGTGGTGGTGGGGAAGACGAAGGGTTTGCCCGCCACGTCGAATTCCCGGTAGGAGAGGCCGAAGCTGTCGCCGGTGAAGAGGCTGTTGCTCACGGAATCGTGGATGCAGAAGTGATGGCGGGCGTGCCCCGGGGTGTCCAGGAAGGTAAGGGTGCGGCCCCGGAAGTCGATCTGGCGGCCGTCCTCGGCTTCGATGGCCCGCGCCGCCGGCACCGGCACGATCTCACCGTAGAGGGCGAGGAAGTTCTCCCGGCCATAGACCGCGATGGAGCCCGCCACCAGCTTGGCCGGGTCGATCATGTGGCGGGCGCCCTTGGGGTGGACCACCAGCCGGGCGTTGGGGCAGTTCTGGAGCAGGGCGCCGGCGGCGCCGGCATGGTCCAGGTGGACGTGGGTGACGATGACGTAGTCCACCGCCTCCCGGGGGATGCCCAGCCCCTTCAGTTCCGCCAGCACCATGGGCACCGACTGGTTGGTGCCGGTGTCGACGATGGCGGCGTGGCCGTCCTGGACCATCAGGTGGATGGCGGCGAGGCCGGGGCGCAGGTAATCGGCATCCAGGGTGACGATGCCGTGGTCGTGGTGAATCGGGGGAATCATGGCCGGGGCTCCGGGGCGGTTTCGAGATGGAAGGCCGCATTATCGGCGACGGCCAGGGCGGATTTCAGCACCGGCAGGCACTCCCGCAGGGCGGCGGCCAGGGTCCAGGGCGGGTTGACGATGAACAGGCCGCTGCCGCTCATGCCCGGTTCGCCGGGTGCGGCTTTCCGCACGGACAGGCTCGCGTCCAGCCACTCCACGCCGCGTATCGCGCGCAGACGCTCGGGCAGGCGCCGAGCCTCGGGCCGCGCCAGTTGCGGATACCAGAGGGCGTAGGTGCCGGTGGGGAAGCGCTTGAGGCCGTCCTTCAGGGCTTCCACCACCCGGTTGTAGTCGGCCTTGTCCTCGTAGGAGGGGTCCATCAGCACCAGCGCCCGGCGCGGCGGCGGTGGCAGCAGAGCCTTGAGACCGGCGAAGCCGTCGCCCCGGGTGACGATGACCCGCTTGTCGCCCTGGAAGGTCTTGCCCAGAAGGTCCACGTCGGTGGGATGCATCTCGTACAGGCGCAGCCGGTCCTGGGAACGCAGGAGCTTGGCGGCCAGGTAGGGCGAGCCCGGATAGAAACTCAGATTGCTCGAGGAATTCATGCCCCGCACCAGTTCCACGTAATCCGCCAGGGCGGCGGGCAGACCGGCCCGGCTCCAGAGCCGGCCGATGCCGTCCGCGAATTCGGCGTTCTTGGCGGCGTAGCCCGCGTCCAGGCCATAGGCGCCGGCGCCGGCGTGGGTGTCGATGACCCAGAAGGGTTTGTCCTTCTGGGCCAGGTAGCGAACCAGGAAGACCAGGATGAAGTGTTTCAGCACGTCGGCGTGGTTGCCGGCGTGGAAGGCGTGGCGGTAGGAGAGCATGGGGTGTGATCGGAAGAAATGGTCTACGTGGCGGTGGGGTCGGGGCTGAGGCTCCCCCTCCCCGCCTCTCCCGCGAGCGGGGGAGGGGTCTGCTCCCTCCCCGCCTGCGGGGAGGGTTGGGGTGGGGAGAATACAGCCGCCTCGATTCGCCGGGCCAGTTCATCCCGGATGCCGGCATCCGCACAGTCCAGCTTCACCGCGTTCTCCCAGCTTCGCAGCCAGGTGAGCTGGCGCTTGGCCAGTTGCCGCGTCGCGGCGGCGCCTTGTTCATACAGGGTGGTCGCGTCGATTTCGCCATCCAGATAGCGCCAGGCCTGGCGATAGCCGACGCAGCGCATGGACGGCAGACCGGGATGGAGGGCGAAGCGCCGGCGCAGGTCGCGCAGTTCCTCCACCAGCCCCAACTCCAGCATCTGGGTGAAGCGCTTATTGATACGTTGGTGCAGCCAGGCCCGGTCCGCGGGAAACAGGGCGAACTCCAGCCAAGGCTCCCCGCGCCTTTCCGGAGAGGAGGTTATTTCGGTTTTTTTCTGACCCAACAACGCCGTCATGCTTCCCCCGGTAGTCAGGCACAGTTCCAGCGCGCGCTGGATGCGCTGGCTGTCGTTGGGTTTCAACCGGGCGGCGGTCACCGGATCCAGCCCTGCCAGTTCAGCGTGCAGGGCTGGCCAGCCCAGGCGTTTGCCCCGGGCTTCCAGCTCCGCCCGCAGTTCGGGATCGGCCGTTGGCAACTCATCCAGGCCACCCCGCAGGGCGCGGAAGTAAAGCATGGTGCCCCCGACCAGCAAGGGAATCTTGTCTTGGGCGGCGATCTCCGCCATGGCCTGTTCCGCGTCCCGCTTGAAGCGGCCGGCGGAATAGGCCTCGGTGGGGTCCACCAGGTCGATGAGCCGATGGGGCGCCCGGGCCAGGGTGGCGGCGTCGGGCTTGGCGGTGCCGATGTCCATGCCCCGGTAGACCAGGGCGGAATCCACGCTGATGATCTCCAGCGGGAAGCG
>DAOQNK010000258.1:0-2543 GCA_035332045.1 Thiobacillaceae bacterium
CTGGCCCGGCTGCTGGAACTGGCCGAACTGCCGCAACGCCTGGGCGCCGAGGCCGGCAGCGGCGGCCGCGCCCGGGTGGTCCGCTCCTGGGCCTTGAGTGAAAATCTCGGCATGGCCGGCGTGGAGACCTCCCGGGGCCTCTTGATCCACGTGGTGCGCCTGAACGAGGGCAAGGTCGCGGATTACCGCATCATCGCCCCCACGGAATGGAATTTTCATCCCGCCGGCCCCCTGGCCCAGGCCCTGGCCGGCCTGGGGGCGGGGGCGGGCCTGGAAGCGGCGGCCCGGCTGGTGTCCCAGTCCCTGGACCCTTGTGTCGCCTATGGAGTCGAACTGATCGATGCATGAAATGTCCCTAGCGGAGGGCATCCTCCAGATCGTCGAGGACACCGCCGCCAAGCAGGGTTTCAAGCGGGTCACCGAGGTGCGCCTGGAAATTGGCGCCCTGTCCGGCGTGGAAGTGGAAGCCCTGAGCTTCTGCCTGGACGTGGTGCTGAGGAACAGCGTCGCCGACGGCGCCCGGGTGGAGCTGGAGCGCCTGCCGGGCCAGGGCTTCTGCCTGGCCTGCGGCGAGAGTGTGGAGATCCAGGCCCTCTACGACGCCTGTCCCAAGTGCGGCGGCTATCAGGTGCAGGCCACCGGGGGCACCGAGATGCGGGTGAAGGATTTGTTGGTCGAGTAATTTTCAGGAGTCTGACTATGTGTACCGTCTGCGGCTGCGGCCAGGGTGAAACCAAGATCGAAGGCCACGAGCATGAGCATGCTCACGAGCATCCCCACGATCACAGCCATCCCCACACCCACGCCCATGACCATCTCCACGTCCACGGCCATGAGCACACCCACCCCGACGGCACCGTGCACAGCCACCCCCACGAGCACGGCCACAGCCATGGCCATGAGCACAGCCACGAACATGGCCATACCGGCCACGACCATCATCACGACCACCTGCACAATACCGGCGCCGGCCACAGCCACAGTCACGCCGACGCGGAACTGCACGGCGGGGCAGGGTCCATGCACTTCCACGAGCACAAGGGCGACCTCCATTACGGCCTCGGCCCCGCCCACGCCCACGCCCCGGGCCTGACCCAGGAGCGCATGGTCAAGATCGAGCAGGACATCCTGGGCAAGAACAACGCCTACGCCGACGGCAACCGCAAGCACTTCGCCGAGCACGGCCTCTTCGCCGTCAACCTGGTCTCCAGCCCCGGCTCCGGCAAGACCACCCTCCTGGTGAAGACCATCGAGCTGCTCAAGGACAAGGCCAGGGTGGCGGTCGTCGAAGGCGACCAGCAGACCAGCAACGACGCCGACCGGATTCGCGCCACTGGCGCCCCGGCCATCCAGGTCAACACCGGCAAGGGCTGCCACCTGGACGCCCACATGGTGGGCCACGCCCTGGAACGCCTGGCCCTGCCCGACGACAGCCTGCTCATGATCGAGAACGTGGGCAATCTGGTCTGTCCCGCCGCCTTCGACCTGGGCGAAGCCCACAAGGTGGTGATCCTCTCGGCCACCGAGGGCGAGGACAAACCCCTGAAATACCCGGACATGTTCCACGCCGCCGACCTCATGATCCTCAACAAGGTGGACCTGCTGCCCTATCTCAGTTTTGACGTGGCCAAGTGCGTGGATTTCGCGCGAAGGGTGAATCCCAAGCTGGAGGTCATGCAGGTGTCCGCCACCAGCGGGCAGGGCATGAACGGCTGGCTGGATTGGCTGCTGGCCGGGCTGGCCCGGGCCAAGGGGGCGCGGGAGGCAAATGTGGAGTTGTTGAAGAAGCGGATTGCGGAGTTGGAAGCGGCGTTGGCGGCGAAGGCTAGCCAGGAATAAGCATGACAGTAGGGTGTGAAATCTTTGTTGCTCTACTCGGCGAAGGTACTGATGTTTGGCGCCCAGTCCAAGGGTTGCTTACTGGTGATCATGTTTATCTTCTTCAAGGTCAAATCCCAAGTGGTGAGTCATGGCAATTTTCTCCAGGTACACACGTTCGCTGCGAAGAGCATGTCTTTTCTGACGGTGAGCTAGGAATGGTTGCTGTGGAAGCAATTCATGTGTAATGCATCTGCCGAGTAGGGATACCAGGATGGAGCAAGGCGCCATCCGGGAAATCGCGGAGTCCGAAACCTCGGATTCGACTTCGCTGCATCCAGGCTACGAATTGCAACGCTGCTTCCGTATCACCGGCATCGTCCAGGGCGTCGGCTTCCGCCCCTACGTCTGGCATCTTGCCAACGCACTGAACCTCTCCGGCTGGGTGCGCAACGACGCCGCCGGCGTGGAAGTGCTGGTGGAGGGCGACCCCGGCGCCATCGAAGCCTTCACCCGCCGCCTGCCCCTGGAAATTCCGCCCCTGGCCCAAGTGCGCGAGATGACCTGGCGCGATGTTCCGGCTACGGGCGAGCACGCCGACTTCACCATCACGGAAAGCGGGGCAGGGCAGGCCGCCACCCTGATCGGCCCCGACACCGCCGTCTGCCCGGACTGCCTGGCGGAGCTGTTCGACCCGGCCGACCGGCGCTGGCGCTACGCCTTCA
>DAOQNK010000259.1:0-2541 GCA_035332045.1 Thiobacillaceae bacterium
CCCGAGCCGCCCTATTCGCGCATGGCCATCCCCTACCTGCTGGAAGGCAACATCGACGAATCCGGCACCTACCTGCGCAAGCGCGCGGATCACTACGAGCAGCTTCGTATCACCCAGCGGGCCGGCCGGGCCGTGGCGCTGGATAGCGAGCAGCACAGCGTGCTGTTCCACGACGGCAGCCGGGAAAGCTATGACCGCCTGCTGGTGGCCACCGGCTCCCACCCCATGCGCCCCCCCATCCCCGGCATCGACCTGCCCCAGGTGCAGACCTGCTGGACCCTGGAGGACGCCCGCGCCATCGCCGCCCTGGCCAAGCCGGGCAGCCGGGTGGTGCAGCTGGGCGCCGGCTTCATCGGCTGCATCATCATGCAGGCCCTGGCGGAACGGGGGGTGGACCTGACCGTGGTGGAAATGGGCGACCGCATGGTGCCGCGCATGATGACCCCCACCGCCGGCACCATGATTCGCGAATGGGTTGAATCCAAGGGCATCCGGGTGCGCACCCAAGCCGGCGTGGACCGGGTGGACCCGGGTACCGACGCCCCCCTCACGGTCAAGCTCAGCACCGGCGAGGCCCTGCCCTGCGACCTGCTCATCGTCGCCGCCGGCGTGGTGCCCAACGTCAGCTTCCTGGAATCCACGCCCGTCCACGTGGCCAAGGGCGTGCTGGTGAACGACTACCTGGAAACCTCGGTGCCCGGCATCTACGCCGCCGGCGACGTGGCCGAGGCGCCGGACCTGTTCACCGGCGCCCACCTGGTGTCCGCCATCCAGCCCAACGCCGCCGACCAGGCCCGGGTGGCGGCCCTGAACATGGCGGGGCAGAAGGTGAAGCTGCCCGGCGTGCTGGCCATCAACGTACTGGACACCCTGGGCCTCATCTCCACGTCTTTCGGCCAGTGGTGGGGCACCGAGGACAAGGACGGGGTGGAACTGGTGGACCGGGACCATCACCGTTACCTCAGCCTGCAATTCCAGGGCGAGGTGCTCATCGGCGCCACCGCCATCGGCCTCACCCAGCATGTGGGCGTGCTGCGCGGCCTGATCCAGAACCGCACCCGCCTGGGCCGCTGGAAGGCGATCCTGCTGGAGGCGCCCCTGCGCTTCCCCGAGGCCTACGTGGCCTGTAGCCAGCAGCCCGTGGCCCTGGTGCACTGACATGCTGGTCACCCTGAAACTTTTCGCCAGCCTGTCCGACTACCTGCCCGCCGGCAGCCAGGACAATCAGGTCAACCTGGAAGCCGAGGAAACGGCCACGGTGGCCGACATCCTTCGCCGTTACCAGCTGCCCGAACGGCTGGTCCATCTGGTGCTGGTGAACGGCGTCTATGTGGCGCCCGGCGAGCGCCCCGGCCACCAGTTGAAAGCGGGCGACCAACTGGCGGTGTGGCCGCCCATCGCCGGCGGCTGACTTGCCTGGCGGTGCCCCGGCGGAACTGGTGCGGGAGGTGTCCGCCACCCCCGCCGAGTTCGCCCATGGCCTGCGCAACGCTTTCCCCCAGGGTTTGCGCGGCGGGCCCCTGGCGTTCGAAGTGGATGACGGGACGGCCGCCATGGAGATCGTCCTGGCGCCCGGCCCCGACCGGGTCATCGCCCTGCTGCGCCTGCCCACCCTCAGCGCCCGTATCCGTTTTACCGCCGGCGATGCGACAGCCCGGGAACGGCTGTTGAAGCGCATGGATTTGGCCATGCAGCGGGGCGGAGGGTAGCCGTGGCGATCTTCTTCCCCCTTTGGAAAAGGGGGATCGAGGGGGATTCCATCCGTGCCTATCCAAGTTCCCCTTTGAATCCCCCCTGTCCCCCCTTTTCCAAAGGGGGGAACCCCTTGGCACACCGCCCCGGGCCATAATCCGCCTCCATGCTCCCCACCCTCCTGGATGCCTTCTCTCTGCTCGGCGGCTTCGATGCCCAGGTGCTGGCCGTGGTGGGTCTGTCCCTGGAGGTCAGCCTCTCCGCCGTGGCCCTGGGCACCCTGCTGGGCTTGCCCCTGGGGGCCTGGGTGGCGGTGGCCCGCTTTCCCGGCCGCACCAGCCTGACCGTGTTTCTCAACGCCATGATGGGCATGCCCTCGGTGGTGCTGGGGGTCATCGTCTACCTCATGCTGTCCCGCTCCGGCCCCTTGGGACACCTGGGCCTGTTGTTTTCCCCCGCCGCCATGATTCTCGCCCAGACCCTGCTGGTGATCCCCCTCATCGCCGCCCTGGCGCGGCAGATCGTGGAGGACGCCTGGCGGGACTACGCCGTGGAGTTGCGCGCCTTCGGCTTCAACCGCCGCCAGAGTGTCGCCACCCTGCTCTTCGATTGCCGCTATTCCCTGGTGGTGGCGGTGCTGGCGGGCCTGGGCCGGGCCATTTCCGAAGTGGGGGCGGTGATGATCGTGGGCGGCAACATCGAGGGCTTCACCCGGGTCATGACCACCGCCATCGCCCTGGAAACCGCCAAGGGCGACCTGCCCCTGTCCATCGCCCTGGGGGTGGTCCTGGTGGGCCTGGTGCTGGGGCTCAACGCCCTGGCCCACGGCCTGCGGCAATGGGCCATGCG
>DAOQNK010000260.1:0-2541 GCA_035332045.1 Thiobacillaceae bacterium
ACAGCGCGGCGGTGGCCCAGACGGCGGCCTCGGCCCAGCGCCTGGAACAACTGGCGGGCGATCTGAACGCGCTGGCCGGACGTTTCCGGCTGGCCTGAGGGGCCTGCCGGCCCATGCCGGGTCGGTGGCGGTGGAGGCCGTGTCATAATCCTGGCGCCTCTCCGCCACCCGGTCCACCATGCAGGAATACCCCACTCTCGCCGCCGTCGATCTGGGCTCCAATAGTTTTCACCTCCAGGTCGCCCGGGTGGAGGGCGAACAGCTTTTCTATCTGGACGCCATCAAGGAATCGATCCGCCTGGCCAGCGGCCTGACGGCCAACAAGCGGCTGGATGGCGCCTCCCAGCGCCGCGCCCTCAATTGCCTGTCCCGCTTCGGCGAGCGCCTGCGCGACATGCCGCCGGGGGCGGTGCGGGCGGTGGGCACTTCCGCCCTGCGGGTGGCGAAGAATGCCCCGGAATTCCTGGCCAAGGCCCGGGATGCCCTGGGGTTCGACATCGAGATCGTCGCCGGCCGCGAGGAGGCGCGACTCATCTATCTGGGGGTCGCCCATAGTCTGCCCCTGAGCCGAACCCCCCGCCTGGTAGTGGACATCGGCGGCGGCTCCACGGAATGCATTCTGGGGGTGGGTTACGAGCCGCGGGAACGGGAAAGCCTGCGCATGGGCTGCGTGGTGTATTCCAAGCAGTTCTTTCCCGGCGGCAAGGTGGACAAGGCGGCCGTCAAGGCGGCGGAAACCGCCGCCCGGATCGAAATCCGCCACGTCACCGCCGGCCAGTTCCAGGCCGGAACCTGGCAGGAGGCCGTGGGTTCCTCGGGCACCGCCCGGGCCCTGGGCGAAATTTGCCAGCGGAACGGTTATTCCGACGGGGGGATCACCCTGGAAGGGCTGAAGTGGCTGAGGGAGCGTCTGATCAGGGCCGGCCAGGTGGAACGACTGGAAGTGCCCGGCCTGAAGGCCGACCGCCGCCCCGTGGTGGCCGGCGGCCTGGGCATCATGCTGGCCCTGTTCCAGGAACTGGGCATCGAAACCATGACCACCGCGCTGGGGGCCATGCGGGAAGGCATCCTCTGGGACCTGCTGGGCCGCGTCCATGACCACGACATGCGGGATGTCACGGTCGGCCAATTCCAGCGGCGCTACCGGGTGGACACCCGTCAGGCCCGCCGGGTCGAGCGGCTTGCCACCGGGTTTTTCGGGGCATTGGCGAGGCGGGGCGGCGAGGAGGCGGGGGAAGCCCTGCACCGCTTGAGCTGGGCGGCCCGGCTTCACGAGATCGGCATTTCCATCGCCCACGCCAGTCTGCACAAGCATGGCGCCTACATTCTCGAAAACGCCGACATGCCGGGGTTCTCCCGGCGCGACCAGTCCTGTCTGGCGGGTTTGGTCCGGGCCAGCCGCGGCGGCCTGGAAAAACTGGGGCTGGCCGATGACGACGCCAACTGGCCCCTGATTCTCTGCCTGCGCCTGGCCATCCTGTTCCATGCCAGCCGGGGCGATGGGCCCCTGCCGGGCCTGGATCTGGAATGCGCGGACGGTGCCTGCCAGTTGCGCATGCCGGCCGCCTGGCTGCGGGAGAATCCCCTGACCCGGGCGGTCCTGGAAGAGGAACTGGGAGCCTGGTCCCGGGTGGCGCCCGGCTGGCGCCTCGCGGGCATCCGGGCCGTGTGACGGCCCCGAGCCTCAGGCCTTCGCTGTCAGCAGATTGAGCAGGAAGGCCTGGGCCTCGAAAGCCCGGCCCCTGCGGGGACGGCGCTTGTAGGAACCGTCCGGCTGCATTTCCCAGGCCTTGGCGTTGTCCTTGAGATAAGGTTTGATGCCCTCGTTGATGACCCGTTTCTTGAGCCGGGGCTCCAGCACCGGGAAGCCGGTCTCGATGCGGCGGAAGAAATTGCGGTCCATCCAGTCGGCGCTGGCGAGATACACGTCCTCGGCGCCGCCGTTCCAGAAATAAAAGATCCGATGGTGTTCCAGGAAGCGGCCCAGGATGGAGCGCACCCGGATGTTCTCGGAAACGGCGGGCAGGCCCGGCCGCAGGGCGCAGACGGCCCGGATGACCAGGTCGATCTGGACGCCCGCCTGGGAGGCCTCGTACAGGGCGGCGATGACCCGAGGCTCCAGCAAGGCGTTCATCTTGGCGACGATGAAGGCCTTCTCGCCCGCCCGGGCCTTCTCGGTCTCGTTGCGGATGGCCTGGAGGATGCGGGCGTGCATGGTGAAGGGCGACTGCCACAGGTAGGTGTGCTCGCCGGCGTCGCCCAGCCCGGTGATCTGCTGGAACACGTCGTTCACGTCCTGGCAGATTTCCGGGTTGCAGGTGAGCAGGCCGAAATCGGTATACAGGCGGGCCGTGCGGGCGTGATAGTTGCCGGTGCCGAGATGACAATAGCGCTTGAGCTTACCAGTCTCCCTGCGCACCACCATGGCCATCTTGGCGTGGGTCTTGTGGCCCACCACCCCGTAGACCACGTGGGCGCCGGCCGCCTCCAGCTGCTCCGCCCAGTTGATGTTGGCCTCCTCGTCGAAGCGGGCCAGCAGTT
>DAOQNK010000261.1:0-2537 GCA_035332045.1 Thiobacillaceae bacterium
GTCATCGACCGGGCCCTGTACGGCCACGTCATCGATTTCCTGGACTTCCACGTGGCCGGCTGGCACTGGCCCGCCTTCAACGTGGCGGACTCGGGCATCAGCGTGGGCGCGGTGCTGCTGGTGCTGGATAGCTTCCGCAAGACGAACCAGGCATGAGCGACGGCATCCGCCCCGGCGCCCGGGTTACCCTGCATTACCGCCTCACCTGCCGGGGCGAGGAGATCGTCAACACCTTCGCCGACGACGAGCCGGAAGCCTTCACCCTGGGCGGCGGCGACATCGACGCCCGCCTGGAAGTCCTGCTGCTGGGGCTGGTTCCCGGCGACCATCGGACCTGGCAACTGGGGGCTGGCGAGGCCTTCGGACTGCCGGATCCCGCCCTGGTGCACTCCCTGCCCCGCGCCGACTTCCCGCCGGAAACCGAATTGCGGGAAGGCCTGCAAATGGCTTTCGACCTGCCCAACGGCCAGTCCATGAACGGCATCCTGCGCGCCCTCGGCGACGAGACCGTGACCGTGGATTTCAACCATCCCCTGGCAGGCCTGCCGGTGGAATTCGAGGTCAAGATTCTTGCTGTCGAGTGATCCCATGCAACACACCATCCTCCTCGCCAACCCCCGGGGCTTCTGCGCCGGCGTGGACCGCGCCATCGCCATCGTCGAACAGGCCCTGAAGAAGTTCGGCGCCCCCATCTTCGTGCGCCACGAAGTGGTCCACAACAAGTTCGTGGTGAACGACCTCAAGGCCAAGGGCGCCGTCTTCATCGAGGACATGAGCGAGGTGCCCCGGGGCGCCACCCTCATCTACAGCGCCCACGGCGTGCCCCTCTCGGTGCGCCGGGAGGCCGAGGCCCGGGGCCTCACCGTGTTCGACGCCACCTGTCCCCTGGTCACCAAGGTCCACGTGGAGGTGAAGAAGATGCGGGAGGCGGGCCTGGAGATCGTGATGATCGGCCACAAGGGCCATCCCGAGGTGGAGGGCACCATGGGCCAGTCCGACACGGGCATGTATCTGGTGGATGGCCTCCAGGACGTGGCCAAACTCCAGGTGGCCGACCCGGAGAAGCTGGCCTACGTTACCCAGACCACCCTGTCCGTGGACGACGCGGCGCGCATGGTGGAGGCCCTCAAGGCCCGCTTCCCCCACATCCGCGGCCCCAAGAAGGACGACATCTGCTATGCCACCCAGAACCGCCAGGACGCGGTGAAGAAGCTCGCCGCCGAATGCGATCTGGTCATCGTGGTGGGTTCCCCCAACTCTTCCAACTCCAACCGCCTTCGGGAAGTGGCGAAGAACCGGGGCATCGATTCCCATATGGTGGACAACGCCGAACAGATCGACCCTGCCTGGCTCGCCGGCAAGCACCGGGTGGGCATCACCGCCGGCGCCTCGGCGCCCGAAGTGCTGGTGGAAGGCGTGGTCGCCCGCCTGAAGTCACTGGGGGTCGGCGAGGTATCGACCCTGCCGGGACTGGAGGAGACCGTCAATTTTCCCCTGCCCCGGGCCCTCCAGGACTGAAACCTGATCCGGCTCAGGTCCTTAATACTTTCTTACTAAGAAATAATCCGACGTCGTCGTTACACTCTGGCATCGCCTGACGGAAGGGAGCCGTCAATGTCTGGGTCCACCAGCGTCACCCTGCGCCAGATACTGAATACCACGGTGCTCACCGCGGCGCCGGACACCCCTCTGGGCGAGGTCTTGCGCCGCATGTCGGAACACCGGGTCAGCTGCCTGGTGGTGACCGTGGAGAGACGGCCCGTGGGCATCTTCACCGAGCACCACAATGTCGAACTCATGGCCCGGGGCGAGCGGCAGGAAGAGTCGCCCATCAGCCTGCACATGCGCGAACCCGTCCTGGTGGACAGGCTCAGCACGGACCAGCACCGGGCCTACCAGCTCATGGCGTCCCGGGGCGCCCGCCACCTGGTGGCCGTGGATGGGGCAGGCCAACTCCTGGGCCTGGTCACGGAAGGGGATCTGCTGCGCTCCATCGGCATGGAACAGCTCATCCAGCCCAAGACCGTCGCCGATGCCATGACCCGGGGGGTCATCATGCTCCCGGAGGAGGACAGCCTGAGCGCCGCCGCCCGGCGCATGGCGGAGCGCAACATCAGCTGCATCGTCGTGGCCCGGGGCGGGCAGCCGGTGGGGATGCTCTCCGAGCGGGACGTCGTCCGCCTTTCCCGGGACAGCATCGATCCGGACGGCATCCGCCTCAGCCAGGTCATGAGCCAGCCCCTGCATACGGTGCGGAGCGCGGAGCTGCTGGTGGTGGCCATCCAGCGCATGGAAAGGGACCAGGTACGCCGCCTGGTGGTGGTGGACGAGAAAAGTGCCCTGGTGGGCCTGCTCACCCGTCACGATATCGTCAAGACCCTCCAGGAACAGTACGTGGACATGCTCCAGGAGACCATCGAACGCCTGGAGCGGGACCTGCACATCACCCGCGACCGTCTCGAATCGGTGGAACACCGGCTGCTCCAGCGCAGCGTCATGGATCAGGTCAACGACGCGGTCCTGGTGGTGGAGCTGGA
>DAOQNK010000262.1:0-1160 GCA_035332045.1 Thiobacillaceae bacterium
TCCCCCGGGGTGGAACATCCCCGCCGGGTGGCCGACATCGACGCCCGCCTGACCGGGGAGCCCCTGGCCCTGGTGGGCAATTACCTCAACGGCCTGTCCATCGGCGACTGCGCGGAGCGCGCGGTGACGGAGACGGACCGGCTGCTCGCCCAAGGAGTCTGACATGCCCACCGTACTGGTGCCCCTGGCCCACGGTTTCGAAGATCTGGAAGCCGTGACCATCGTCGATCTGCTGCGCCGCGCCGGCATCGCCGTGGTGACCGCCGGCCTGGAGCCCGGCCTGGTGCTGGGCAGCCGGGGCACCCGGGTGCAGCCCGACGCCACCCTGGACGACGCCCTGGCCATGGATTACGACCTGGTGGCCCTGCCCGGCGGCCTGCCGGGCGCCGACCATCTGCGGGACGATTCCCGCATCCGCGCCCTGCTCCTGAAGATGGCGGCCTCGGGCAAGCACACCGCCGCCATCTGCGCCGCCCCCATGGCCCTGGCCGTCGCCGGCCTGCTGGACGGCAAGCGGGCCACCGCCTATCCGGGCGTGCTGGACAACCTGGATCTGCCCCACACCGACAAGCGCCGGGACGCGGTGGTGGTGGACGGCAAGGTGGTCACCTCCCGGGGGCCGGGCACGGCCATGGATTTCGCCCTCACCCTCATCGAAATTCTGGTGGGGCGGGAAAAGCGGGACCAGGTGGAAGCGGGCCTGGTGCGCTGACGGGCTATAACAACCGAATCACCGAAGAGAAGGAGCGGGCCATGCAGATACGCGAAGTGCTGGAGGTGAAGGCGGGCGGGGAAATCTTCAGCGTCGACCCGGACGCCAAGGTGGAGGAGGCCGTGGCCCGCATGGTGGAGCACGGCATCGGCTCCCTGGTGGTGTTGAAGGAGGGTACCCTGGTGGGCTTCATCACCGAGCGGGACATCGTGCGCGGCATGCACCGGGACAGCGTCTGCCTGACCGGCTACAAGGTCAGCGACATCATGGAGAAGGAACCCCTGGTGGCCACCCTGGACGATTCCGTGGATTACGCCCGGGACGCCATGACCAAGAGCCACACCAGCCACCTGGTGGTGCTGGACGGGCACAAGCTGGCGGGGGTCATCTCCTTCCACGACGTGGCCCGGGCCTGCCTCAAGGAAGCCAACTTCGAGAACGCCCTGCT
>DAOQNK010000262.1:1260-2500 GCA_035332045.1 Thiobacillaceae bacterium
CACCAGTTCCACCGGGGCGCTGGGCACCACCTGGATGAAGTCCTGGAGGTCCTTCAGGGTATAGCCGTAGTCGTGCATGGCCAGGCCGCAGACCTTGAATTCGATGCCCAGGTCGGCGTAGTAGCGCAGGCGGTCCACCACGTCCTTGTACTTTTCCTCGTTTTTCTTCGCCACGGTCACCAGTTCGGTACCGTGCAGCACCACCTTGATGGTTTCCGGATTGAATTCATAGGGGGGCACCGACAGCGGCAGGATCAGGGAGCGGATCCAGTAGAGGGCCGCGCCCATCTTGGCCGGGTCGTCCAGGAAGAAGTCGTAGACCACCTTCGGTGCCGTGTAGGGCGTATTGACCAGCGTGGCCTCGGCCCGGACGGCGGCCGGCAATGCCAGGGCCAGGGCGAGGAGGGCGGTCGCGGGCAGCTTCATGGCGGACTCCTTGGATCGGTCAGGGGGCGGCGGCCAGTTGTCCCAGCAGGGACTGGTAGACCTTGTAGCGGACCGGCAGCATGGCGCCGGTTTCGGCGGCTTCCCGCACGGCACAGCCCGGCTCCTTCAGGTGCCGGCAGTTGTAGAAGCGGCACTGGCCCACCCGCTCCCGGATTTCCGGGAACGCGGCCATGAGGGCGGCGGCGTCCAGGTGCTGGAGGCCGAATTCCTGCATGCCCGGCGAGTCGATCAGCTGGCCTCCCGACGGCAGCCGGTACATCCGCGCGTGGGTGGTGGTGTGCCGGCCCGCGTCCAGGGATTCGGAAATCTCCCCGGTGGCGGCGTGGGCGTCGGGCACCAGGCGGTTGAGCAGGGTGCTCTTGCCCATGCCCGAGCCGCCCACCAGGACGCTGGTCCTGCCGCGAAGGCGCGCTTCCAGGGCCGAGAGATCACCCATGGCCGAGACCGCCAGAAGGTCGTAGCCCAGGGCCCCATAGGCGGCCAGATGCTTCGCCAGGGCGGCGGTTTCCGCCAGGTCGGTCTTGTTGAGCAGGATCAGGACGGGGATGTCGGCGGTTTCGCAGGACACCAGGCAGCGGATCAGGAGTTCCTCGCGGAAATACGGCACCGCCGCGGTGACCACCACCGCCAGGTCCAGGTTGGCGGCGATGAGTTTGCTGCGCATCTCGTCGGATCGGTAGAGCAGGTTGTCCCGCGCCTCCACCTTCTCGATGACCCCGCCGCCCGAGGGGATGGGCTGGAACGCCACCCGGTCGCCGCAGGCGATGCCCCCCTTCTTGCCGCGCATGACGCA
>DAOQNK010000263.1:0-2498 GCA_035332045.1 Thiobacillaceae bacterium
CCCCTGTTCCTGCTGGTCTGGTCGCTGGGCCTGGTGGACGGCCTCACCCAGCGCACCATCCGGCGCGCCTGCGCGGGACGAGAATCCTCCTCCATGTACCACCGGGCCAAGTTCTTCCAGTTCGCAGGCCTGGCCACGGGGGCGATGGTCTACCTCATGTGGCCGGTGAGCATCCGGCCGGAGTGGATCGTGCTGCCCCTGGCACTGCTGATTGGGCTGCTGTCGCGGGTGCAGTGGACGTATCTGAAGAAGTATCTGTGAGGATCGCGATGACGGTGCGAGTTGTTGTTCTATTCCCTGCACGGTTTCACACGCATCCTCTTCATCAGCGGCTGAAGTATGGGTACATGAGGATAGAGGCGAAAAAAAATCTAGCAGCCTATCCGGACATTAGCCCGGCATTAGCCCGCTAGATTTTTGGATAGGCCACACAATGGTAACCTATTGTATTTATTGGCGCGCCCGGCAGGATTCGAACCCACGACCCCCTGGTTCGTAGCCAGGTACTCTATCCAACTGAGCTACGAGCGCGCAAAGAGCCGCGAATTATAAAGGAATCTGGCTGGATGGCAAGGTGCGGGAATTGGCGGAGACGGAGGGATTCGAACCCTCGATGCAGGTTTTGGCCCGCATGCTCCCTTAGCAGGGGAGTGCCTTCGACCTCTCGGCCACGTCTCCAAACAGCGTCCGGCTAGGGGCCGGAAAAAGCCGCGCAAGGATACCCGCGCGGCCAGGCTAAAGCAATGTAAAGGCGATCAGGCAGCCGGCGCCTTGTCCAGCTCGAAGGCCTGGTGAAGGGCGCGCACGGCAAGTTCCATGTACTTGTCTTCCACCACGACGGAGATCTTGATTTCCGAGGTGGAAATCATCTGCATATTGATGTTCTCGGCGGCCAGGGTGCGGAACATCTTGCTGGCCACGCCAGCGTGGGTGCGCATGCCCACACCCACCAGGGAAACCTTGGCGATCTTGTCGTCGCCGCTGACCTCCCGGGCACTGATCTCGTCCTTCACCTTGTTCAACACTTCCATGGCCTTCTTGAACTCGCCACGGTGCACGGTGAAGGTGAAGTCGGTGGTGTTATTGGCGCCCACATTCTGGACGATCATGTCCACATCGATGTTGGCGTCGGCCACGGCGCCCAGGATGATGGCGGCGATGCCGGGCTTGTCGGGTACGCCCAGCACGGTGAGCTTGGCCTCATCGCGGTTGAAGGCGATGCCGGAGATGATGGGTTGTTCCATGCTTTCATCCTCGAAAGTGATCAGGGTGCCCTCGCCTTCTTCGTCGAAGCTGGAGAGCACGCGCAGTTTGACTTTGTACTTGCCGGCGAATTCGACCGAGCGGATTTGCAGCACCTTGGAGCCCAGGCTGGCCAGTTCCAGCATTTCCTCGAAGGTGATGGTCTCCAGCTTGCGGGCCTCGGGCACAATGCGCGGGTCGGTGGTATAGACGCCGTCCACGTCGGTATAGATCTGGCATTCGTCCGCATTGAGCGCGGCGGCGAGGGCCACGCCGGTGGTGTCGGAACCGCCCCGGCCCAGGGTGGTGATGTTGTTGTCCGTGTCCACACCCTGGAAACCGGCCACCACGACCACGTGGCCGCTGTCCAGCGCCGCGCGCATGGCCTGGTCATCGATGCGCTCGATGCGGGCCTTGGTGTGGGCCTCGTCGGTCAGGATGGGAATCTGCCAGCCGGTGAAGCTCTTGGCCTTGAGCCCCAGATCCTTGAGCGCCATGGCCAGCAGGGCGATGGTGACCTGCTCGCCGGTGGAGACCAGCACGTCCAGCTCGCGGGGGTCCGGCTCCTTGTTGATTTCCTTGGCCAGAGCGATGAGCCGGTTGGTTTCGCCTGACATGGCGGACACCACCACCACCACCTGATGGCCCAGCATCTTGAACTTGGCGACCCGCTCCGCCACGTTGCGGATGCGCTCGATGGAGCCTACCGAAGTACCACCATATTTCTGAACGATTAGCGCCATTTGGGAAAAGTTGCACGAAAAGCGGGCATTCTACAGGACCCTATCCGGCCATCGCCAGACCGGACGTCTTGAAACTATCCGGCACCGCCCTTAGTCTTAGTTCCGTTTTCAACCCGCTGTGGAGATTCCACGATGCAAAGCCAATTCGACAATGTGGCGAGGATGGATGGCGCCATCGGCGTCACCCGGACCAACAAGGTCTTGCGCAATACCTACATGCTGCTGTCCCTGACGCTGATCTTCAGCGCCGTGATGGCCGGTGTTTCCATGTCCATGGCCGTACCCTACGGCGCCAGCCTGGTCGCCAGCCTGATCGCCATGGGCCTGATCTGGTTCGTGGTGCCCCGAACCGCCAATTCCGCCGCCGGCATCGGCGTGGTGTTCGCGATCACCGGCCTGTTGGGCTTCGGCCTTGGCCCCGTGCTGAACCACTACCTGAGCCTGGCCAACGGCACCGAGATCGTCATGCTCTCCCTGGGCATCACCGGCGCGGCCTTCTTCGGCCTGTCCGGC
>DAOQNK010000264.1:0-2488 GCA_035332045.1 Thiobacillaceae bacterium
GCCGCCCGGGCCAGGGTCCAGGCCACCTTGTTGTCCAGACTGCCGCCGCGCAGGGGGTGGGGGTGGGCCACCAGGGCCAGGCCCCGGGGTTCGCCGGCCGGTTCCTCGACCACCGTTTCGATGGCGCCGGCGGGGCCCTTGATGCGGAGTCTATGCTTCTTCAACGGACGGTCAGATCTTCAGCCGTTCCACCACCTGGCCGTCGCGCAGGTGGGATTCGACGATCTCGTCGATGTCCGCCTCGTCCACGTAGGTGTACCAGACGGCATCGGGATAAACCACGCACACGGGACCCTCGCCGCAGCGGTCGAAGCAGCCGGCCCGGTTCACCCGGCAGTGGCCCTCCTTGCCGTGGAGGCCCAGCTTCTTGGCCTTCTTCTTGGCGTAGTCAAACATGGCCTCGGCGTTGTGCTGGGTGCAGCACTGACCGCCGTCCTCGCGCACGTTGAGACAGAAGAACAGGTGGTGCTTGAAATGGCTCATGGCGGACTCAGAGTTCGTGGGATTTCGCGCAGGAGCCCTTGGCCTTCTCCACCGGGTACTTGGCCGCGTTGATGGCCAGCTTGTCCTCGGCGGCCTTGAGCAGGTCGACGTCCAGGCAATTGGCCAGGCTCACCAGATAGATGAATACATCGGCCATTTCCTGGCGCACCGCCTCCCGCTTGGGCTCGGGCAGGTTCAGGCTCTGTTCGGGGGTCAGCCACTGGAAGGGCTCCAGCAGTTCCGCCGCCTCGACGATGAGGGCGGCGGTGAGGTTCTTGGGGTCGTGGTATTGGTGCCAGTCCCGCTCCTGGCCGAATTGCTTCACGGCGGCGGCGAGCTGGTCCAGAGAGGTGATGGGCATGGTCGCGGCGGAGAGGAAGTGGCCAGGCCAGTGTATCACCGGGCCTGGCGGCCAAAGCGCTCGTACCAGAGCAGCCCCATCACCGTCTTGGCCTCGTCGATCCGACCGTCGCCCACCATGGCCATGGCCTCGCTGAAGGGCACCCGCAGGATCTCCAGGAACTCGTCCTCGTCCATGTTCTCGCCGGAGAAGGAGAGCTCCTCGGCCAGGAAATAGACCAGGCGCTCGTTGGAGTAGCCGATGCAGGGGTAGAAGGTGGGCAGTTCCCGCCATTTCAGGGCCACGTAACCGGTTTCCTCCTGGAGTTCCCGCCGGGCGCAGGCCAGTTCGTCCTCCTGGGGATCGAACTTGCCGGCGGGCAGTTCCAGGAAATCCCGACGCAGGGGATAGCGGTGCTGGCGCTCCAGCAGGATATCGCCGTTGTCGAAAACCGGCAGGATCACCGCCGCGCCGGGATGGACGATGTACTCCCGGGTCGATTCGCCGCCGTCCGGCAGGCGCACCCGGTCCTTCTTCACATGCAGGAGTCGCCCCCGGTATTCGTCGCGGGATTCCAGGGTGTGCTCGGTGAGGTCGGGGTGTTCCATGTCGGATCCTGTCGCCATTTTCGGTCGGGCATGGCGCGAGTATAGTGGCCCTTTGTCGTTCCTATCGCGCCGCTAGCCGGGGGAGGCGGCGGCGTCCACCCACCCTGGAGACTTTCATGCCGCAAACCAAGATCCTGCTGGACGAATCCGACATCCCCACCCATTGGTACAACGTGGTGGCGGACATGCCCAACAAGCCGGCGCCGCCCCTGGGCCCGGACGGCAAGCCGGTGGGCCCGGAAGCCCTGACGGCCATCTTCCCCATGAGCCTGATCGAGCAGGAAGTCTCCGGCGAGCGCTGGATTCCCATCCCCGAGCCGGTGCGCGAGGCCTACCGCCTGTGGCGGCCCAGCCCCCTGTTCCGCGCCACCCGCCTGGAGCAGGCCCTGGGCACCCCGGCGAAGATCTACTACAAGTACGAGGGCGTCTCCCCGGCGGGTTCCCACAAGCCCAACACCGCCATTCCCCAGGCCTATTACAACAAGCAGGCCGGCATCAACCGCCTGTCCACCGAGACCGGCGCCGGCCAGTGGGGCTCCAGCCTGTCCTTCGCCGGCCGCATGTTCGGCCTGGAGGTGCGCGTCTACATGGTGAAGGTGAGCTACCAGCAGAAGCCCTTCCGCCGCTCCATGATGCACACCTGGGGCGCCGAAGTGTTCGCTTCGCCCACCGACATGACCAACGCCGGCCGCAAGATCCTGGCCGAGGACCCGGACTCGCCCGGCAGCCTGGGCATCGCCATCTCCGAGGCGGTGGAGGAGGCCGCCAGCCGGCCGGACACCAACT
Organism: Thiobacillaceae bacterium; assembly: GCA_035332045.1. Classification (GTDB taxonomy): domain Bacteria; phylum Pseudomonadota; class Gammaproteobacteria; order Burkholderiales; family Thiobacillaceae; genus PFJX01. The sequence continues at coordinate 2,218 of DAOQNK010000264.1, forward strand.
ATGCCCTGGGCTCCGTGCTCAACCACGTCTGCCACCACCAGACCATCATCGGCCAGGAGGCCAAGAAGCAGTTCGAGAAGGCGGGTGACTGGCCCGACATGATCTTCGCCGCCTGCGGTGGCGGCTCCAACTTCGCCGGCGCCGCCTTCCCCTTCCTGGCCGACAACGCGGCCGGCGGCCGGAACGGCAAGACCGTGCGCCTGGTGGCGGTGGAGCCGGATTCCTGCCCCACCCTGACCCGGGGCCACTACGCCTACGACTACGGCGACGC
>DAOQNK010000265.1:0-2465 GCA_035332045.1 Thiobacillaceae bacterium
ACGTAGACCTGCCAGAAATGGTTGTCGTAATGGAGATCCAGCAGGGTGCCGTCCATGTCCAGCAGTACGGTGTCGATCCCCGCCCAGGGGATGCTCGGCATGGTGGGCTTCAGAGCAATCCGTCCTTGGACATGCCCTTGCGGCGCAGGATGCGGCGCAGGGTTTGCAAGGCCTCCAGTTGGATCTGGCGCACCCGCTCCCGGGTCACGTTGAGGTGTTCCGCCAGTTCCTCCAGGGTCGCCACGTCCTGGTTGTTGAGGCCGAAGCGGCGCTCGATGACCCAGCGATGCTTCTCGGACAATTCGGTAAGCCACTCGTGGACGTAATGTTCCACCTCGGCGGTTTGCAGCATGTCTTCGGGCTGCTCGGAATGCTCGTCGGCGATGGCCTCGCCGATGGACAGGGTCGGATCGATATCCAGGGGCGCATCCAGGGAGGCGACCCGGTCGTTCAGGGCCAGGACCCGGCGCACTTCCTCCACCGGTTTGCCCGTGAGGTGGGCGATCTCGTCCGGGCCCGCGTCGGGTACGCCGTGCATCTCCAGGTGGCGCTGGGCGCGCAGATAGATGTTGAGTTCCTTGATGACGTGGACCGGGAGGCGGATGGTGCGGGACTGGTTCATGATGGCCCGCTCGATGTTCTGGCGAATCCACCAGGTGGCGTAAGTGGAGAAACGGAAGCCCCGCTCCGGCTCGAATTTCTCCAGGGCGTGCATGAGGCCCAGGTTGCCTTCCTCGATAAGGTCCAGCAGGGACAGGCCCCGATTGATGTAATGCTTGGCGATGTTCACCACCAGGCGCAGATTGTGCTCGATCATGCTTTGCCGGGCGGCAAAATCCCCCTGCCGGACCTTGTAGGCGAGATCCCGTTCCTCGTCCGGGGTCAGGAGCCCTTCCTTGCCGATTTCGTTGAGGTAGAGCTGGGTGACGTCGGGCAGGTCGTCGAAGTCCAGGCCCGTCTCCAGGGAGGCGGCCTCGGGGAGCTCCTCGGGCTCCGACTCCAGATTGGGCTCCTGGTCACCCTGAGCCGGATAATTCTCTTCCTGCATCCTCACTCTCAACTCAGTTTTGGCAGGTAATCCAGCGGATCCACGGGCTTGCCATGCTCGCGAATTTCGAAATGCAGCTTGACCCGATCCGTGTCGCTGTCACCCATCTCGGCGACAGCCTGGCCCCGCGCCACAGCCTGGCCTTCCACCACCAGAATCCGGGCATTGTGGGCATAGGCGGAAAGCAGCGTCTTTCCGTGGCGGATGATGATGAGTTTTCCATAGCCCCGCAAGCCGGAACCGGCGTACACCACTCGGCCGGACGCGGCCGCCAATACCACCTGGCCTCGTGCGCCGGCGATGTCGATCCCCTTGTTGAGGCCATCGCCGTAGCGAGCCAGCAAGGCCCCGCGACTGGGCCAGGTCCAGGCATCCGGCGGCCCTTCGGCGGTATCGGCGGGGGCACGGGCGGTTTCGGCCGGAACGCCGCGATTGGGCTGGGTGGGCTCGGCAGGCAAGGGCCGCGTGCTCACCGTGGGCTCCGCCGGCAGGGCGGCAAGGGTGACCGCCGACTTGGCCGGTGCGGGCGGAGAGAGGCGCAGCACGTCATCGGCGCGAATGCGGTCCGGGTCGGGCAATTTGTTCCAGAGGGCCAGATCCCGGTAATCCAGGCCTTGCTCGAAGGCAATCTTATACAGAGTGTCGCCGGCCTGGACCCGATAGTGGCCGGCGGGCACCGGGATCACGGTCTTCGTCGTGGCGGGCTTGGCGGGCTGGGGTCTGGCCTCGCGCACGGGCGCGGGCGAACGTGTCGAGCCGCAGCCCGCCAGGAGGGCCATGAGCAGGACCGTCCAAAGGCGGCTCAGCTGACTCCGGACAGCAGGGGCACGAATTTGACCGGCTCCAGCTCTTTTTCCATGAACCCGCCCTCGGAATCCGCTTCCACGAGAATCAGGCGCTGGCTTTCGCCCACCCCCACCGGGGCCACCAGACGACCGCCGGGTTTCAACTGCCGCTTCAATTCCTCGGGAATGAAGGGCATGGCGGCGGCGACCACGATGGCATCGTAGGGCGCGGCCGCCTTGAAGCCATGGCTACCGTCCACGTTCTTGATGAGGACATTGTTGATGCGCAGCTCCCGCAGGGTCTTGCGGGCCTTCCCGATGAGCTTGGCGATGCGCTCAAGACTGAGCACTTCCTTTGCCAGCCGGGACAGGACCGCGGCCTGGTAGCCGCAGCCTCCGCCAATCTCCAGCACCCGTTCCAGAGTCTGCCCCCGGCAGGCCAGTTCGCAGCTGCGGGCCACGGTGTAAGGGCTGGAGATGGTTTGGCCCTGGCCGATGGGTAGCGGGGTCTCGTCGTAGGCCTGGTGCTGGATGCTTTCCTCGAGAAACGCATGGCGCGGAATGGCGTTCATGGCCGCCAGAACCAGCGGATCCTTGATCCCCTGGACCTTGAGATGCTCCAGCATGCGGGT
>DAOQNK010000266.1:0-2461 GCA_035332045.1 Thiobacillaceae bacterium
CGCCGGTGGGGGCGTTGAGCCCGGCCAGCAATACCGCCCGGACGAAGGAACCGGACGGCAGATAGGTGCCGGGGGTCTTGGCCGCCGGCTTCTCCTTGCCGGTGTCCGGCCCAGATGGCAGGCGGGCATCCGGCGCCGGCCCCATCTCACCGGACTCGATGCCCCGCTCCGGCATGGCGGGCGGAACCCCCACGGGGGCCGGCTGCCCCGGCACCGAGGTGGGGGGTGGCAGGGGAACTACCGAGGCCGGCTTGACGGACGGAGGCGGTGGCAACGCCGGCAGTCCGGAGGGTAGCCCAGGAGGAAATCCAGGCAACCGGGCCTCGGCCTGCTTGGCCGCCTCCTGGCGCTTCATCAGATCATTGAGCTCGGATACCGAGCGTTCCAGGCGGTCGATGCGGGTGCCTTCCTGGCCACGCCAGGCGTCCCTGGGATCCACACCGGCGCCGGCCGGTGCCACTGCCAGGGGAACGGGCTTCTCCGGCAGGCCGGCGCCGGTCTGGGACTTGCCCGCACGCATGAAGGCCACCAGGCCGATCAGCCCCAGGCCCACCACGATCAGCACCCCGCCCGCGATCAGCGCTTGCCGGCGCCGGATGGCCGCAGCGGCAGCAGAGAGCATGGGCCTGGCACCCCTACCGCCTGGGCCGTTCTTGCCACCGAGAATCATTCGTCGCCCTCCCGCTGGCGGATTACGAAGACGCGGGTGGATTCACCGGGATTCAGGGCATGGCTCTCCACCCCCACTGCGAGCACGCCTGGACGAAAGAGCTCGGGCTCCGCCACCCGCAGTTCCGCATTGCCGGTGTTGGTGAGCTGGAACAGGTCGGCCACCACCGCCGTGCCCAGCCAAGAGCGCTGATGCACGAAGCGGCTGCCCTGCCACAGGCGCAGGGTCTCGCCCCGCTCCCGCACCTCCATGTCGGCCGGCAGGCGGTCGGCGGCCATCATCAGGGCCAGTTCCTTGACCATCCGCTGACGGGAGTCGGCCCGCTCGGCCATGGAGGGTTTCACCGCCCGCCCTGCCGGGTCCTTCAGGATCAGGCTCTCGGCAGGGGCGTCCACCGGCTGCAGGGTGAGCGCATAGGTGGCGCCGGATTCGGCGGTCAGGAACAGGGAAGCGGGCTCGCCCCGGTCCAGGGGCCGCACGTAGAGCTGGCCGGTGCGGGGATTCTTCTCAATGGCGAGCCGCCCCTTGAGGGCATGCCAGGACTGGATGCGGCCGTCGGACAGCGCAATGCGGGTCAGGTCGTCGGCCGCGATACGGGCGAAGGCGGTCTCGCCGTCGCGCACCGGAATGACCTGGAGCGCCCAGGCCGGCGGCGTCAGGCCGCCGAGCAGGATGAGGCTAGTGGCCAGCAGCCGCAGCCTGATCACCGAAGGGATCATCTTGCGTAGTCTCCTTGAGGGTGGTGACGACGGTGCGCCCGCCGTCGTAGCGGAAGGCCACCAGCACGGTGAGGGCCCGAGGCGGCGAGGCCTTGTCGGTCACGTAGGTGGTGAGCTCTCCTGTGACGGCCACACGCAGGGCGTCCCCCTTGTCGTGCAGGACGCTTCTCGGGGAAAACAGGGTGGTGACCTGGTCGCGCTTCACACGCTCGGCCGCCAGGCGCCCGGCCTTCTCCAGGGCTCCATGGGCCTCGGGGGCGGCGTACTTGAGCAGGGCCGCGTTCTGGAAATCGACGGAAGACGGCGTGACGTTGTAGGCCAGTTGCAGGACGAACAGGGCCATCTGGTCCAGGTAGTCCCGGGACACCCGGTCGGCCTCCACCCAGAAGCCCCGCTCGATCTGGGGCGGCAGGAAGGTGACCCGGTCCCGGTCCTGATGCAGGAAGACGTGCAGGGCGAGCAGCAGACTGGTGACGGATAGCACCGCCAGCAGGGCCTGGGCTGCGCGGCCGATGCCGGTGCGGGCCTCCAGGTCGGCGCTGATTTTGAGCGGGTTCATCCGATGAACTCCCGCAGGTGTGAAGGTGGCGTGCGGCTGAACCACGAGCCGAAAGGCAGGTGCCAGTAGACCCAGTGCAGTAGGAAGCGCCGGTGCCGTCCGCCCGTGAATTTGCCAAGGACGTGGGCCAGGGCCAGGCCGGCGGCGATCCAGGTGATGGGGTCCTTCAACAGGATGCCCAGGAAAACGAAGGCCACGAGCAACCCCACCTGGCTCGCGTCCCACATGAGGATGCGGGCCGGTTCGTCCAGGCGGGTGGGGATGCGGGTGTCGCCCATGGCCTTCGCCAGCCTTAAATCACGGCGCCGATGATGCCGGTGATGAGGCCCGCACCCAGGGAGAACAGGATGGCGAACACGATGGAGGTCAGGGCCGGCATGGCGGTGACCCGGGCCAGGCCTACCACGGCGCCGATGATCAGTGCGCCGATGGAGATGGTGATGGCCAGGTTGCCGGTGGCCCAGTTGGTGACCCGGGCGGACAGGGCGGCGAACTCCGGGTCGGCGGGCACGC
>DAOQNK010000267.1:0-2452 GCA_035332045.1 Thiobacillaceae bacterium
TGCACCAGACCATCGCCAAGGTCACCGACGACATCGAGCGGCGCAAGCAGTTCAATACCGCCATCGCCGCCAACATGGAACTGATGAATGCCCTGGCCAAGCTCGAAGGCGACGACGCGGCCACCCGGGCGGTCAAGCAGGAAGCCTTGGAGGCAGTGGTGCTGATGTTGTCACCCATCGTCCCCCACATTTGCCGTACTCTGATCAAGGCCCTGAAGCCCGGCACCTGCATGGTGGGTTCGCCCTGGCCGGTGGCGGACGAGGCCGCCCTGGTGCGGGATGAGATCGAACTCATGCTCCAGGTGAACGGCAAGCTGCGCGGCAAGATCCGGGTGGCGGCGGACGCGGCCAAGGACGCCATCGAAGCCGCCGCCCTGGCGAGCCCCGAGGTGCAGAAATTCATGGAAGGCAAGCCGGCGAAGAAAGTGGTGGTGGTGCCCGGCCGCCTGGTCAACGTGGTGGTGTAAGCGGTGAAGGAGAGCGGCATGGTTCCGCGATTTGCAGCGTCCCGGCGCGCCATGCTGCGCCTGATCGGCCTTGCCTTGACTGTTGGCCTGGCGGGCTGCGGTTTCCAGTTGCGGGGACAGGCCCAGTTGCCCTTCAGCGCGGCGTATGTGGACGCCAGGGCCAACTCCCTGCTGGCCGAGCCTCTGCGCCACGCCCTGGCCAGCCAGCACAAGCTGGCGGAGAAGGCGGAGGGAGCGCCGGTGCGCATCACCCTGGCAGAAGAAGGCCGCAGCAAGGCCATCCTTTCCCTGTCCGGGGGAGGCAAGGTCAAGGAATACCGCATCACCTACAAGCTGAAGCTCCTGGTCGCGGATGGCGGCGGCAAGGAACTCATCGCCCCGTCGGAAATCCTGCTGACCCGGGACTTCACCTATAGCGACGCGGAAATCCTCGCCAAGGAGGCGGAAGAAGCCAACCTCAACCAGGCCATGGAGCGGGAGGCCTTGCGCCAGGTGCTGCGCCGCCTTTCCTACGTGCAGCGATGAAGCTGCGCGGCGATCAGCTTGAGGGAGCCCTGCGCGGCGGCTTTCCCGAAATCTGGCTGATTGCCGGCGACGAGCCGCTGCTGGTGGACGAGGCCGTCGCCCACCTGCGGGAAAAGGCCCGCGCCCGGGGCTACGACGAACGCCAGTCCTGGCAGGCCGAAGCGGGCTTCGACTGGCGCGCCTGGCTGGCCAGCTTCGATTCCCTGTCCCTGTTCGCCCAGCGCCGGCTGGTGGAACTGCGCCTGCCCACCGGCAAACCGGGTGTGGAGGGGGGCAAGGTCCTGGAAGCCTGGGCCGCCAACCCCCCCGCCGACACTCTGCTGATCGTGACCTCCCCCAGGCTGGACAAGGCCAGCCAATCCAGCAAATGGGCGGTGGCCCTGGAGCGGGCGGGCGTGTTCCTGCAAACCGCCCCGCCACCCCTCGAAAGATTGCCGGCCTGGATTGGCGAACGGCTGGCCCGCCACGGTCTCAAGGCCGAACCGGAAACCCTCGCCTGGCTGGCCGTCCGGGTGGAAGGAAATTTGCTGGCTGCCCACCAGGAGATCGAGAAGCTGGCGCTCCTGCTGCCGCCGGGACCCGTGGACATGGCCACCGCCCGGTCCGCCGTGGTGGATGTGGCACGCTATGACGTGGGCGATCTGTCCGAGGCCTTTCTGAAGGCCGATGCGGCGCGTTTTTGTCGCATACTGGACGGCCTCAAGGCGGAAGGCGAGGGCCTGCCCCTGGTCCTGGCGGTGGTGGGCAACGAGATCCGCACCCTCTACCGCCTGGCCGCCGGCCTGGGCCGGGGCCGCCGCCTCGCCGACCTGATGCAGGAAGCCCGGGTCTGGGAAAGCCGCCAGGGCCTGGTGGAACGGGCCCTGAAGCGGGCCGGCCCGGAACGCCTGGCCTGGGCCGTGAACGCCCTGGCCAGGCTGGACCGGGTCGCCAAGGGCCTGCTGAAGGAAGACGCCTGGGACGAGTTGAAACAACTGGGCCTGGCCCTCATGCAGAGAGGACGGGCACCGGCATTCACGCCGATCTAGTTTTTCCGAAGCGGCCTGGGCCGCTTCCCAGATTCACGGAGCACGAGATGGACATCAAGACCTACATGCAGAACCTCGGGCAACAGGCCCGGACGGCCTCCGCCGCCATGGCCAGGGCCGCCACCAAGGCCAAGAACGACGCCCTGACGGAACTCGCCCGCCTGCTGCTCAATGCCGGCGAAACCCTGGCGGAGGCCAACGCCCGGGACATCGCCGCCGCCGAAGCGGCGGGCCTGGCCGCTCCCATGGTGGACCGCTTGCGTCTCACCGAAAAAGTCATCGCCACCATGGCCGAGGGCTGCGAGCAACTGGCCGCCATGCCCGACCCCGTCGGCGAGATCACCGGCGTCAAGCGCCGCCCCACCGGCATCAGCGTCGGCCAGATGCGGGTGCCCCTGGGGGTGTTCGGCATGATCTACGAGAGCCGGCCCA
>DAOQNK010000268.1:0-2449 GCA_035332045.1 Thiobacillaceae bacterium
CCAGGCCCGGGAGGAGATCAAGCGCCTGCTGGACAAGCGCATCGCCACCCAGCCCCTGGAACTGCCCAACGCCGGATCGGTGTTCCGCAACCCACCCGGCGACTTCGCCGCCCGTCTCATCGAGTCCTGCGGCCTCAAGGGCCACCGGGTCGGCGGCGCCCAGATCTCGGAGAAGCACGCGAATTTCATCGTCAACACCGGTGGCGCCACGGCGGCGGACATCGAGGCCCTGATTCACGAGGCCAGGACCCGGGTGGCCCAGAAGAGCGGCGTGGAATTGATTACGGAAGTGAGGATCATCGGTGAGCAGGCCTGATTTCGACCCCCGTTCCTTCGGCAGGGTGGCCGTGCTGTTCGGCGGCACCTCGGCGGAGCGGGAGATTTCCCTGAAAAGCGGTAACGCCGTGCTGGCGGCCCTGAAGAGCCGGGGCGTGGATGCCCACGCCTTCGACCCGGCCGAGCGCCCCCTGGCCGACCTGAAGGCGGATGGCTTCGCACGGGTCTTCCTCATCCTCCACGGCCGGGGCGGCGAGGACGGCACCGCCCAGGGCGCTCTGGAGTTGATGGGCATTCCATATACCGGCAGCGGCGTCATGGCCTCGGCGGTGGGCATGGACAAGTGGCGCACCAAGCTAATCTGGCGCGGCGCCGGCCTGCCCGTGCCGGATTACGCCCTTCTGGACGAGAACAGCGACTTCGACGCGGTGGAACGGCAACTGGGCCTGCCCCTGTTCGTGAAGCCCGCCAACGAGGGCTCCAGCGTTGGCGTCACCAAGGTGAAAGCCAGCGGTGTCTTGGCCGCCGCCTATCAGGAAGCCGCCAGGCACGACGCCCTGGTGCTGGCCGAGCGCTACGTGGGCGGCGGCGAATTCACCGTGGGCATGCTGGGGGAAGGCGAGGACCTGCGCGCCCTGCCGGTGGTGAAGATCGAGCCCGCCACCGAGTTCTACGACTACGAGGCCAAGTACTTCCGCGACGATACCCGCTACCTCTGCCCCAGTGGCCTGCCGGCGGAGAAGGAAGCGGAAATGCAGGCCCTGGCGAAGCGCGCCTTCGCCGTGCTGGGCTGTCGGGGCTGGGGTCGGGTGGACGTGCTGCTCGACACCGACGGCACTCCTTACCTGCTGGAGATCAATACCGCCCCCGGCATGACTGACCACAGCCTGGTGCCCATGGCGGCCCGGGTCGCCGGCCTGGATTTCCCCGAACTGTGCGTGAAGGTATTGGAGCTGGCCCATGTGGGATAACCCGGACGCCCTGAACCGCCTCACCCGCCTGATCCTGGCGGCGACCCTGCTGTTCACCCTGTGGATCGCGGGCCGGGCGGCCCTGGAGGCCTGGTTCCCCTTCCGCCAGATCACGGTGAACGGCTCGGCCCACCCGGAAACCCGGCAAGCGGTCCGGGCCTTGACGCCGAAATTGAGTGGCGGCTTTTTCTCCATGGATCTGGATGGGGTGCATGGAGCCTTCGAAAAACTGCCCTGGGTGCGGCATGCCGAGGTTCGACGGCTCTGGCCGGGTCGCCTGGTCGTGAATCTGGAGGAACACCGGGCCGCCGCCTCCTGGAACGACCGGGCTTTGCTGGACGTGTATGGCGAGGTGTTCGAGGGCGTCCCCTGGCGGGGGCTGCCCCGTTTTTATGGACCCGAAGGCATGGAGCGGGAGGTGGCGCGTCGCTACGGCGAATTCGCGGCCATCGTCGCCCCCCTGGACATGCGTGTGGAGCAATTGGTGGTGAGCGCCCGCCAGTCCTGGCGGCTGCGGCTCAGCGGCGGTATCGGCGTGGAGTTGGGCCGGGAAAGACTCGGTGAGCGCCTCACCCGGTTTGCCCAGTTCTATCCCAGAGCGGTGGCGGCCGTGGGCCCCATCCCCCGCGTGGACATGCGCTATCCGAATGGGTTCGCCGGTGAGGTTTCCAGGGGGGCGGCTCCCAAGAATCAAGGCAGGCACGCATGAAGAAGATCAACGAAAGCAAGGACCTCCTCGTCGGCCTGGACATCGGCACGTCCAAGATCGTGGCCCTGGTGGCCGAGGTGACGCCGGAAGGCAGCCTCAACATCATCGGCATGGGCCAGTCGCCGTCCCGGGGCCTGAAGAAGGGCGTGGTGGTGAATATCGAGGCCACCGTATCCGCCATCCAGCGCGCCCTGGAAGAAGCGGAACTGATGGCCAACTGCAAGATTACCCAGGTCTACACGGGCATCGCCGGCAGCCACATCAAGGCCCAGAACTCCAGTGGCATGCTACCCATCCGCGACCGGGAGGTATCCCAGGCGGACATGGACCGGGTCATCGAGATCGCCCGGGCCCTGAACATCCCCGCCGACCAGCAAGTGCTTCATGTGCTTCCCCAGGAATACATCATCGACGGCCAGGACGGGGTGCGGGACCCTCTGGGCATGTCCGGGGTGCGCCTGGAGGTGAAGGTGCACATCGTCACCGGCGCCGT
>DAOQNK010000269.1:0-2404 GCA_035332045.1 Thiobacillaceae bacterium
CGATGAGGAAGCGCCGGGCGTCGCTGCACAGCTTCTCCACCGCCACCTGGGCCGCTTGGATCGCCAGGGGCAGGAAATCCGGGTTCAGGTTGTTGAAGCCGCCGGGAAAAAGGTTGGTGTCCACCGGCGCCAGCTTGAAGCCGGAATTACGCAGGTCCACGGAGCTGTAGAAGGGGGCATTGTGCTCCGTCCATTGCCGACGGAACCAGTGCTCGATGTCCGGTTGGGCCTCGATGACGTGCTTTTCCAGTTCGCGCAGGGGGCCGGTGAGGGCGGTGGTGAGATGGGGAACCATGGCGGGAAGGTACCCGGGACAGGTCACCGGGTTCAAGAGAGAGAAAACACTGAGTGGATATTAGCCCGGTTCGTTCACCTGTCTTCCAGCCGGCGGATGTCCGAAAATGCCCGCCATGTTCGACATCGTCCTCTACCAGCCGGAAATCCCCCCCAACACCGGCAATGTCATCCGCCTCGCCGCCAATACCGGTTGCCGGCTGCATCTGGTCAAGCCCCTGGGCTTCGAACTCAGTGACAAGCAGATGCGCCGGGCCGGCCTGGACTACCACGAGTATGCCGAGATGCAGGTCCACGAAACCTGGGACGCGCTGATCGCCACCCTGTCCGGCCGCCGCCTGTTCGCCTTCACCACCAAGGCCTCCACCGACTTCAGCGAGACGAGGTTCCAGCCAGGCGACGTCTTTGTCTTCGGCCCGGAAACCCGGGGCTTGCCCCGCGAAATCCTGGACGGGTTCCCGGCGGAGCGGCGCCTGCGCCTGCCCATGCGTTCCGGCCAGCGCAGCCTCAACCTTTCCAACACCGTGGCCGTGGCGGTCTACGAAGCCTGGCGGCAGAATGGCTTCCCGGGTGCCCGGTGAACTTGGATTTCCCGGGGTCGCCCCCATGCTCTGCCCATCTCCCCCGAAAGCCGCCCCATGAGCGCCCTGGAAACCTTCGAGAAACTCCTCGCCCAAGGCAAGGACAACGCCTTGCTGCGCTATTCCCTGGGCAACGAATACTTGAAGCTGGGCCGCGCCGACGAAGCCGTCGCCCATCTCAAGGCGGCCCTGGCCTTCGACCCCGCCTATTCCGCCGCCTGGAAGGTGCTGGGCAAGGCCCAGAACGAAGCCGGCGCCTTCGCGGAAGCCCTGGAAACCTACCGGCAGGGCATCGCCAACGCCGAAGCCAAGGGCGACATCCAGGCCGCCAAGGAGATGAAAGTGTTCGCCAGGCGCATCGAGAAACAGCTGGCCGGCGAGTGACCCGGTCCTGTGTTCCCAGTCGCCATGCGACTCTCGATGCTCCCCTCGCCCGCAGGCGGGAGAGGGGCTGGGGGTGAGGGGAAACGGGCATGGCATTCATCTATCTGGGTGGCAGTCATGCCCGTTTCGGCTACCATCCCCCCCCATTGGATTCACTGACTTAGGAGCAGGAAATGGCCCGTATGGTGCAATGCGTGAAACTCGGCCGGGAGGCCGAAGGCATGGACTTTCCCCCGCTGCCCGGCGAACTCGGCAAGCGCGTATTTGAAAGCATCTCCAAGGAAGCCTGGCAGGGCTGGATCAAGCTCCAGACCATGATCATCAACGAGAACCGCCTCAACCTGGCCGACGCCCAGCACCGCAAGTACCTGATGGAACAGGCCGAGAAATATTTCTTCGGCGAAGGCGTGGGCAACCCCGAGGGCTTCCGCCCCCATTGATCTCCGAACCGAGCCCGCCGTGAGCGAAAACAAGCAAACCCACTTCGGCTTCAAGACCGTCGCCGAGGAAGAGAAGGCCCGCAAGGTGGCCGAGGTGTTCCACTCCGTGGCCAACCGCTACGACGTGATGAACGACCTCATGTCCATGGGCCTGCACCGGGTCTGGAAGCGCTTCCTGGCCCTGCACGCGCGCCTGCGCCCGGGCCACAAGGTGCTGGACATCGCCGGCGGCACCGGCGACATCGCCCGCCTGCTGGCGGAGGAGACCGGCCCCACCGGCGAGGTCTGGCTCACCGACATCAACGGCTCCATGCTCGGCGTGGGTCGGGACCGCATGCTGGACAAGGGCCTGATGCTGCCCGTGGCCCAGTGCGACGCCGAGAAGCTGCCCTTCCCCAGCGATTATTTCGACCTGGTCACCGTCGCCTTCGGCCTGCGCAACATGACCCACAAGGAAGACGCCCTGGCCGAGATGCGCCGGGTGCTGAAGCCCGGGGGCAAGCTCATGGTGCTGGAGTTCTCCAAGGTCTGGAAGCCGCTGCAACCCCTGTACGACCTCTATTCCTTCCAGATGCTGCCGCGCATGGGCGACCTGGTCACCAAGGACGCGGAAAGCTACCGCTATCTCGCCGAATCCATCCGCATGCACCCGGACCAGGAAACCCTGAAGGGCATGATGGAAGGCGTGGGCTTCCAGAAGGTGGA
>DAOQNK010000270.1:0-2393 GCA_035332045.1 Thiobacillaceae bacterium
CATGCGATAATCGCGGGCAATTCTTCGATTTCCCACGCAAATGTCCGGCAACACCCTTGGCTTGGCCTTCTCCGTCACCTCCTTCGGCGAATCCCATGGGCCGGCCATCGGTTGCGTGGTGGATGGCTGCCCGCCGGGCCTGGCCCTTGCCGAAGCGGACATCCAGATCGACCTGGACCGGCGCAAGCCGGGCACGTCCCGGCACGTGACCCAGCGGCGGGAGTCTGACACGGTGGAAATCCTGTCCGGCGTGTTCGAGGGCCGCACCACGGGCACGCCCATCGCCCTGCTGATCCGCAACGAGGACCAGCGCAGCAAGGACTACGGCAACATCGCCAGCACTTTCCGGCCCGGCCACGCCGACTACACCTACAACCAGAAGTACGGCTTCCGCGACTATCGCGGCGGCGGCCGTTCCTCGGCCCGGGAGACGGCGGTGCGCGTCGCGGCCGGGGCCATTGCCAAGAAATGGCTGAACGAGAAGTTCGGCACCGTCATCCGGGGCTACTTGTCCCAGCTCGGGCCCATCGTGGTGCCCTTCAAGGCCTGGAGCGAACGGGACGTGGAGGGCAACGCCTTCTTCGCCGCGGATGCTTCCTGCCTGCCCCGGCTCGAAGCCTACATGGACGAACTGCGCAAGGAAGGCAACTCGGTGGGTGCCCGTATCAACGTGGTGGCCGAGAACGTGCCCGTGGGCCTGGGCGAGCCGGTCTACGACCGCCTGGACGCAGATCTCGCTCACGCGCTGATGAGCATCAACGCGGTGAAGGGCGTGGAGATCGGCGACGGCTTTGCCTGCGTGGCCCAGAAGGGTACCGAGCATCGAGACGAGATGACCCCTGAGGGCTATCTGTCCAACCACGCCGGCGGCATCCTGGGTGGCATCTCCAGCGGCCAGGACATCACCGCCTCCATCGCCATCAAGCCCACCTCCAGCATCCGCATCCCCGGCCGGACCATCGACGTGGACGGCCAGTCCACCGAGGTGGTGACCCACGGCCGCCACGACCCCTGCGTGGGCATCCGCGCCACCCCCATCGCCGAGGCCATGCTGGCCATCGTGCTCATGGACCACGCCCTGCGCCAGCGCGGCCAGAACGCCGACGTCCGCTGCCCGACCCCCATCATTCCCGGTTCAACCCGCTAAGCCCGATCTAGCAAAGGAGCGAAAAATGATCGAAAGCCACGATCTCTTCCATGAGTTCCCGGAGCATGCCGACACCATCCGCAAGCTGGTCATCTCCAACGACCAGTTCGTGAAGATGATGCGGGACTACGACGACATCGACCACAAGATCCTGCGCATCGAGCAGCGGGTCGAGGCGGCCTCGGAGCACTATGAGGAGGAACTCAAGAAGATTCGCGTCAGCCTCAAGGACAAGCTCTACAAGATGCTGGTGGCCTCGAAGTAAGCCGGCCAAGACCGCGAGCGGCCCGGAGCCCCCCTCCGGGCCGTTTTGTTTGCGCCCCGTGCCCACGATGAAACCAGTCCCCTACTGGCGCCTGTCCGGCTTCTATTTCTTCTACTTCGCCTTCGTCGGCGCCATGGCGCCGTTCTGGGGGCTGTACCTGCGTTCCCTGGAATTCAACGCCTTTCAGATCGGCGTGCTGATGTCCCTGCTCCAGGTCATGCGCATCTTCGCCCCCAACATCTGGGGCCACATCGCCGACCACACCGGCCGCCGGGTGGCCATCGTTCAGCTTGCCGCCTTGGTCTGCCTTGTGGCCTTCGTGGGCGTGTTCTGGGCGACGAGCTTCTGGCCCTTGTTCCTGGTGATGAGCCTCATCAGCTTCTTCTGGAGTGCCTCCCTGCCCCTGGTGGAGGCCACTACGCTCACCCATCTGGGCGAGCGCGCCGACCGCTACGGCCGGATCCGGCTTTGGGGCTCCATCGGTTTCATCGTGGTGGTGGTGGGCCTGGGCGCCGTCCTGGATCATGCTTCCATCAAACTGGTGCCCTGGGTGGTATTCGGACTCCTGGTGGGTATCGTGCTAACCACCCGTTTCATTCCCGAGGCGGAGATCGCCCATCGCGACCCTGTCCACATTCCCCTCTCCGAGGTGCTGCGCCGGCCCCAGGTACTGGCCCTGTTCGCCGCCGCCCTGCTCATGGCCGCGGCTCACGGACCGTATTACACCTTTTTCACCATTCACCTGGTGGAGACCGGCTACAGCAAGTCCGTGGCCGGCTGGCTCTGGGCCCTGGGGGTGGTTTGCGAGATTGGCATCTTTCTGGTGATGCCGAGGGTCTTCGCCAGAATTCGGCCGGAGACCGTGCTGCTGGCCACCCTGGTCATCGCCGCCATCCGTTTCCTGCTCATCGGCTGGCAGGCCGGCAACGTGCCCCTGCTGTTGCTGGCCCAGTTGATGCACGCCTTCACCTTCGGCGCCTA
>DAOQNK010000271.1:0-2389 GCA_035332045.1 Thiobacillaceae bacterium
CCGGCCCAGGGCCAGGGCGGAAGCCAGGGAAAGATCGTGGACCGAGGCGGTGTGCTGGGCCCCCGGGTCCGCCGCCGCCACGGCATCGAAGCGATGCAGGGTGCCGGGTAGAGCGCCGGTGCTCATGGCATCCACGATCACCGCCCGGCGATAACCCGCCAGATGCTCCACCAAGGACAGGCCGCCCAGGGACAGGCAGAGCACCGCCACGTCGGGATCGTCGAAGCTCGCGCGAACCCGTTCCGCCACCCGCCAGCCCACCCCGTCGTCCCCCAGGATGGGGTTGCCCAGCCCGACGACCAGGGTGGTGGCGTTCATCCGCGCACCACCTCGATCACCTCGCCCCCCGCGTCGTGGATGCTGATCTCCAGGGGAATCTTGCCCGGCAGGGAATGGGTGGCGCAGCCCAGGCAGGGGTCGTAGGCCCGGTAGGCCATCTCGACCCGGTTGAGCAGGCCCTCGGTGACCACCGTGCCGGCCTTGATGAAGGACTGGGCCGCCTTCTTGATGGACATCCCCATGGCGGCATTGTTGTTGGTGGTGCCCACCACCAGGTTGACCATCGTGAGCAGGCCCCGCTCGTCGGTGCGGTAATGGTGGGTCAGGGTGCCCCGCGGCGCCTCGACGATGCCCACGCCTTCCGTCGGCGCCTGGGTGGGCAAGGCACGGACATCGGGCGAGGTGATCTCCGGATCGGTGGCCAGTTCCACCCAGCGCTCGGCGGCGTAGAGCAGTTCGATGAGCCGGGCCCAGTGGATGGCCAGGCGGCTGTGGGCCGGCTTGCCCAGGGTGGCGACGAACTTCTCGTATTCCGCCTGGGCCAGGGGCGTGGCCATGCCATCCGAGACATTCAGGCGCGACAGGGGGGTGGCCATGTAAACCCCGGAATCGGCGCCGTCGACGAAGCCCTTCCAGCCCACCTTCTTCAGGTAGGGAAATTTCAGGTAGCTCCAGGGCTCCACCCGCTCGGCGATCCAGTCGGTGTAGTCCTGGGGCGAGTAGGTGCAGTGATGGGCGCCGTCCGGCCCCACGACCCGCACCCGGCCGTCATAGAAGTTCACCTTGTTGTAGGCATCCACCAGGCCCATGTAATAGGTCTTGTGGGTGTAGGCGTCGCCCAGGATCAGGTCCAGATAGTCCTGGTTGCCCAGCACCAGGTCATGGAAGACCTGGAGGGCGAACTGGCCGAATTCCACGGCCCAGCGCCCCATTTTCTCGATCTCCTGGCGCTCGGCCTCGGAGATCGCCTTGGTCATGCCGCCGGGGACGGCGGTGCAGGGATGGACCTTGCGGCCGCCGATGATCTCCACGGTGGTGTGGCCGTACTTGCGGGCCTGGATCACCTTGCCGCCGATCTCCAGGCCCACCTTCCGGATGACGCCCAGAATGTTGCGCTCCGCCACCGGGGTGTCCGGGCCCATGATGAAGTCCGGGCCGCCCAGGATGAAGAAGTGGGTGGTGTGGTCGGCGACGAAGAAAGCCGAGTACAGCAACTCCCGCAGCTTGCGCCCGGCGGGCGGCGGGGTCAGGCCATAGACCGCGTCGGCGGCCTTGGCGGCGGCCATGTGGTGGGCCTCCGGGCAGACGCCGCAGATGCGGTTGGTGAGGGTGGGCATCTCCTCCACCGGGCGGCCCACGCAGAAGCGCTCGAAGCCGCGCAGTTCCGGCACCTGGAGATAGGCGTTGGCCACGTCGCCGGCGTCGTCCAGGAAGATCTCGATCTTGCCGTGGCCTTCGAGACGGGTCAGGGGATCGATGCTGATGCGTTGCATGTCGTTCTCCGTTCGGTCCCCTCTCCCGCAGACGGGAGAGGGTTAGGGAGAGGGGAATGCCTGGTCGTGCTTCCCTCTCCCCCGGCCCCTCCCCCGCTTGCGGGGGAGGGGAGAAATTACGGCTCCTCGGCCAAAGCTTCCCGGTTCGCCCGCAGCAGGGAATGGGCCAGGCTGAAGCGGTAGAAACTGCCGGCCGGATCGGGCAGGCCATCCAGCACCCGGTCGATGGCTTCCGGTTCCTTTTCATCCACCACCGAGGCGATGGCGGTCATCAGCCGGGCGCCCTGGTCCAGCACGCCGGGGGCGGCGCCATAGCAGCCGATGCAGGGGGCGCCCACATTGGGGCAGCGGGAATTGCAGCCGCTGCGGGTGGCCGGGCCGGCGCACAGGAGGCCCTGCTCCAGCAGGCAATCGGTGGTGTTCAGTTGGGGCAGTTCCTGGATGCGGGACAGCTTGTCGATGACCTTCACGTCCCGCTTGCGGGCGCATTCGTCGCAGACGGTGGAAGTGCCGGCGCCCAGCACCGCACCCTTGGGGGGCAGTTCGGCTTCGCCCTTCACCACCTGGATGAGCACGTCCAGGATGGCGGCGATCTGGTGGGATTCCGGCGGACAGCC
>DAOQNK010000272.1:0-2386 GCA_035332045.1 Thiobacillaceae bacterium
TCGTCGGCCTGCCCTACACCCTGCCGGAACTCAACCAGACCCGCTCCGGCGGCACCCCTTACGGGGCCAGCCACTGGGCCGGTCCGGACGGCCGCGAGCCCGTCACCGACGAGGAGCGCAGGCTGGCCTTCGCCCAGGGCAGGCGGCTGGCGGAAATCGCCGCGAGGCTGGCGAAATGAACCCCACCAGCGAGACCGGCCGCGACTCCGGCGGCGATGCCCGCCGCTTCACCCGGGCCCAGCACAGCGGCGTCCTGTCGACGCTCTCCAGACGGGTGGAGGGCTTTCCCTTCGGCTCCGTGGCCCCCTTCATCCTGGACCACGCGGGGCGGCCGGTGATCCTCATCTCCACCCTGGCGGAGCACACCAAAAACATCGACGCCGATCCCCGGGTTTCGCTCATCGTCCAGCCCTATGCGCCGGACATGCAGGTCACCGGCAGGGCCACCCTGCTGGGCCGGGCCGAAAAGCTGGCCGACAAATCGGAACTGGGTGCCCGCTACCTGCGTTTCCATCCCCAGGCGGCCGACTACTTCGCCATGCACGACTTCAGCTTCTACCGCATCGAACCGGTGCGCGTGCGCTGGATCGGCGGCTTCGGCCGCATCCACTGGGTGGAGCCGGAACAGTACCTGCTGCCGCCCTCCGCCCTGGCGGAACAGGAAGACGGCATCCTGGCCCACATGAACGCCGACCACGGGGACAACCTGGTGGCCTATTGCCGGCATGTCCACGGCGTCGAGACCGGGCCGGCGGAGATGATCGGCATCGACCCGGACGGCTTCGACGTGCGCGCCGACCAGGGTGTGCTGCGTTTCGATTTCGACACGCCCGTCGCCGACGCCCAGGGCGCGCGCGCGGCCCTGGTGGCCCTGGCCCGGGCGGCCCGGTCTTGAACACCCTGAAGGGCATGAACCCCCGGCGCCTGCGCCACATCGCCTCGGCCAGCCTCATCGCCCTGATCTTCCTGGCCCTGGCCTGGGAGCTTTGGCTGGCACCCTTGCGGCCTGGCGGCTCCTGGCTGGTCCTCAAGGTCCTGCCCCTGCTGCTGCCCCTGTTCGGCATTCTGCGCGGCAAGCGTTACACCTACCGTTGGGCCAGCCTGCTGATCTGGCTGTACTTCTGCGAGGGCGTGGTCCGAGCCTGGTCCGACCCCGCCCCCTCCAGCCAACTGGCCCTGGCCGAAGTAGGCCTGGCCCTGGGCTTTTTCTCCGCCGCCGCGTTGTATGTCCGCAACCCGGAATCTCGCCTTGACTAAGCCCCGTTGACCGATATCAATGAAAGAGTTCCATGTCCGGATATCATCCCCGTCGTCTCATTAGCGTTCCCTGATATTCCACCTTCGCCTCAAAGGTATTGTCATGACCAAGCTGAACTTCGTGCACTTCAAATTTCTGCCCATGTCCCTGCGGGTTCTGTTCACCATGGTGCTTCTGGTGTTCGGGGTCGGCTATCTGATGGCCATGGTTCAGGTCTGGGAATCTCATGCCGGCAAGGATGGCGATCCCATGTTGTCCGGCAAGGATCTGATGATCGCCTACAGCGGCAACAAGGAAGGCACCAAGCTGGAAACCGCCCTGCGGGGACCCATGCAAGACATGCTGCCCGCCGAGAAGCGCCAGGTCATCTTCGAGTGGCTCCATAACGGCGCCAAGCAGGAGGAGTTCGAGGCCAAGATCAACCCCATCCTCCAGGAACACTGCATCGCCTGCCACAACCCGGAAGCCAACCCCCACCTGCCCAATCTGACCAAGTATGACGGCGTGTCCAAGGTCACCGCCAAGGACGAGGGCATGACCATTCCCACCCTGGTGCGGGTCTCCCACATCCACCTGTTCTCCATCACCTTCATCTTCTTCATCGTCGGCTACATCTTCAGCCACGCCTACGTGCGCCCCACCTGGATCAAATGCCTGGTCATCGCCATCCCCTTCGCCACCCTGATCACCGACGTGGCCTCCTGGTACCTGACCAAGATCTGGGAAGGCTTCGCCTGGATGGTGATCATCTCCGGCGCCTTCATGGGCCTGTGCTTCGCCACAATGTGGGTCATCTCCATGTGGCAGATGTGGTTCTGGAAGGTGCCCGCCGAGATCACCGAAAACAACGGCCAGATTCCCTGCGTGCACTCGGCGGATTGATCCGTCTAGCCAATCAAAAAGGGCGGCCCAGGCCGCCCTTTTTTCATGCCGCGAGGCCTTACACCTGGGGGTGGGCCCGCTCCTCGGCGCCGTAGAGCTTGTTCAGGGCATTCAGATACGCCTTCGCGGAGGCGATGACGATATCGGTGTTGGCGCCCTGACCATTGACGATGCGGCCGTTGCGGCGCAGGCGCACGGTGACCTCGCCCTGGGCGTCGGTGCCGGTGGTGATGTTGTTCACCGAAT
>DAOQNK010000273.1:0-2373 GCA_035332045.1 Thiobacillaceae bacterium
TCCAGGCATTGCTCCACGTAGCTCTGCTTCTGCTTCTTGTCCGGATGCAGCAGGTTCCAGCGGTGGATCTCCTGGGCTTCCCGGCGCAGTTCGTTGAAGCTGGTGGCGCTCCAGACGTCGGCGGCCACGCCCCAGTCGGCCTCCAGCAACTCGGCGGCGGCCATGACCTCCCGCAGGATGGTGCCGGAGCCCAGCAGCTGCACACGGGGCTTCTTGGCTTTGCCTTTGCCCTTGCTGCCTTCGGAGAGGCGGTACAGGCCCTTGAGGATGCCGGCCTCGGCGCCCTGGGGCAGGGCCGGGTGGCTGTAGTTCTCGTTCATCACCGTCAGGTAATAGAACACGTCCTCCTGTTCCTGGAACATGCGGCGCATGCCGTCCTGGACGATGACCGCCAGCTCGTAATGGAAGGTGGGGTCATAGGTGACGCAGTTGGGGATCATGGCCGCCTGCAGGTGGCTGTGGCCGTCCTCGTGCTGGAGGCCCTCGCCGTTCAGCGTCGTGCGGCCGGCGGTGCCCCCCAGCAGGAAGCCCCGGGCCCGGGAGTCGCCGGCGGCCCAGGCCAGGTCGCCGATGCGCTGGAAGCCAAACATGGAGTAGTAGATGTAGAAGGGGATCATCTGTACGCCGTTGGTGCTGTAGGACGTGCCGGCGGCGAGCCAGGAGGAGAAGGCGCCCGCCTCGTTGATGCCTTCCTCCAGGATCTGGCCGCCCTTGTCCTCCCGGTAGTACATGACCTGGTCCGAGTCCACGGGTTCGTAGAGCTGGCCCACGGAGGAGTAGATGCCCACCTGGCGGAACAGGCCCTCCATGCCGAAGGTGCGGGCCTCGTCCGGGATGATGGGGACGATGTGGCGGCCGATGGCCTTGTCGCGGAGCAGGCTGGTCAGCACCCGCACGAAGGCCATGGTGGTGGAGATCTCCCGGTCGCCGGTGGCCTCCAGCATGGCCTGGAAGGTGGAGAGGGCGGGCGCCGCCAGGGGCTCGGCCTTGGTGCGGCGGGTGGGCACGTAGCCCCCCAGGGCGGCGCGCCGGGCCTGGAGGTATTTCATTTCCGGGCTGTCCTCGGCCGGCCGGTAGAAGGGCAGCTTCTCCAGCTGGTCGTCGGGGATGGGAATCTGGAAGCGGTCGCGGAAGGCCTTGAGGTCCGCCAGGGCCATCTTCTTGGCCTGGTGGGTGGGGTTCTGGGCCTCGCCGGAGGCGCCCATGCCGTAGCCCTTGATGGTCTTGGCCAGGATTACCGTGGGCTGGCCGGTGTGCTTCACCGCCGCCGCGTAGGCGGCGAAGACCTTGTGGGGGTCGTGGCCGCCCCGGTTGAGGCGCCAGATGTCCTCGTCGGACATGGCCGCCACCATCTCCTTCAGTTCCGGATATTTCCCAAAGAAATATTCGCGGGTATAGGCGCCGCCCTTGGCCTTGAAGTTCTGGTACTCGCCATCCACGCACTCTTCCATGCGCTGGCGCAGGATGCCCTTGCCGTCCATGGCGAACAGGGGGTCCCAATAGGAGCCCCAGAGCACCTTGATGACGTTCCAGCCGGCGCCCCGGAAGGCGGCTTCCAGTTCCTGGACGATCTTGCCGTTGCCCCGAACGGGGCCGTCAAGACGTTGCAGGTTGCAGTTGATGACGAAGATCAGGTTGTCCAGCTTTTCCCGGGAAGCCAGAGTGATGGCGCCCAGGGATTCCGGCTCGTCGGTCTCGCCGTCGCCCAGGAAGGCCCAGACCTTGCGCCCCGAGGTGTCGGCGATGCCCCGGTCGTGCAGGTACTTGAGGAAACGGGCCTGGTAGATGGCCTGGAGCGGGCCCAGGCCCATGGAGACGGTGGGGAACTGCCAGAACTCCGGCATCAGCCAGGGGTGGGGATAGGAGGGGATGCCGTGGCCGTCGGCCTCCTGGCGGAAGTTGGCGAACTGGTCCTCGCTGATGCGGCCTTCCAGGAAGGCGCGGGCGTAGACGCCGGGAGCGGAATGGCCCTGGAAGAACACCAGGTCGCCGCCCCGGGAGGCGTTGATGCCGTGGAAGAAGTGGTTGAAACCCACCTCGTAGAGGGTGGCGGCGGACTGGAAGCTGGCGATGTGGCCGCCCACGCCGGGGGCCTTCTCGTTGGCGCGCATGACGCAGGCCACCGCGTTCCAGCGGATCAGGGCCTTGATGCGGGATTCCATGGCCACGTCGCCCGGGTGCTTCTCCTGGAGATGCACCGGGATGGTGTTCACGTAGGCCGTGGTGGCGTTGTAGGGCAGGTAGGCGCCGGAGCGGCGTGCCTTGTCCACCAGGCGTTCCAGCAGGTAGTGGGCGCGCTCGGCGCCTTCTTCCTCGATGACGGCGGCCAGGGCGTCCAGCCACTCGCGGGTTTCCTGGGGATCGATGTCGGGC
>DAOQNK010000274.1:0-2368 GCA_035332045.1 Thiobacillaceae bacterium
GGGCCTTCTCCACCAGCACCAGGTGCCAGGGCATGCTCTCGGTGAGGGTGAAGCGCAGCCAGTAGTAGTGACTGAAAACGAAGCCGCCACAGGCAATGATGGCGAAGGTGCCCCAGGCCAGGGGATGGCGCCGGATTGCGGTCCAGACTAGGCCGGCATACGCCTTCAGGCCCACCCTGGGCCGCAGGGCGCGGATCAGGCGGTCAATCCGGGGCATGGAGGAGCTCCCGCAAACGTGGGGTGAGGTCCTCGGTGCCGGCCACCACCGCATCCGCCACCAGAATGACGCAAGCGCATTCCCGGGCCAGGCGTTGTACTGCCCGGTTCAGGCCTTGTCCGGCGCGGGTGGCTTCATCCAGAGCCGCCTGGGTTTCCCCCCTGGCCACCCGGTCGGCGAAGCCGTGTTGGGCCTCCGTCACCACGCTGGCCAGGTCCACCCGGCCGAAGCGGGGCGCCGGGGGCGGCAGGAGGAAGTGATAGCCGGCCACGAGGACGGTGCTGACGGTGAAGGACAGGGTCGCGGCCAGTCCCCAGCCGATACCCGGATTACCGTCTCCAAGCTGGGGCCCATCCGTTTCGACTTCCCGGACCGTTGCCTTGTCCTCAGCCATGGGCCAGCCCCCGGTCCTTCAGCACCGCCCGGATGGCCTCGTCCACGTTCAACCCCGCCCCGGTCTTCGTCCGGATGGCGCTGAAATCCTCGGCCCGGGTGGAGGCCAGCAGGAGGGAATAGGGGTCCAAGACCAGACGGCCGATGCCGTGGCCCACCGGGCTGTGCACGAAGACCTCGGAATAAGCCCCCGCCTCGGTGTGCAGGGTCTCCAGCAGGTTGCGCAGGCCCGCGCTCACCGCCAGGCGGTTGTTCTTCTCCAGGGCCAGCAGGGATTCCGGCTTCTGGCGCAGCATGAACATCCAGTCGGCGTTGTTGAGCGCCGCCGTGGCCGCCTCGTTGCGGTAGTAGTCGTCCACACCCTGGGTGCCGGTGACGAAGGCGCCGTTGTACTTGCGCGCCCGCCGGTAGCCCGCCTCGATGAAGCCGCCGCTGGTGCCGTTCATCAGGCTCCAGGCCTCGTCGATGATCACCAGCTTCCTGCGCCCGTCGGCCCGGTTGAGGGTGATCTCGTTGGTGATGAGGTACATGAGCAGGAGCAGGATCACCCCCTGCAGGTCCTTCTTCGACTCCAGCTCGTCCAGTTCCAGCACCACCAGGTCGGCGTCGAAGCTCACGTTGGCCGGCCCCTCGAACCAGCGGCCGTGGGCGCCGTCCTGGGTGTAGGGGAAGAGCTGGATGCCCATGTTGCGCACCCGCACGTCGCACTTGCCCTCGTCGTCCTTGCAGGCGGTCTTCAGGTGCTCGGCCAGTTCCGTCAGGGTGGGCAGCCGGGACTGGCTTTGCGCCTGGTACCAGACCTGACGCAGGGCGATGTCCAGCTGGGACATCTCGTACTGGGGCAGGGGCTCCTGGGGGGAGATCATCTGGGCGATGACGGGTTTGAGCATCTCCATGTCCTCGTCCAGGTCCGCCACGAGGGAGAAGGGATTCAGGGACAGGTCGGACTGTGGGGTGAACTCCAGGTACTGCCCGTCCAGGCGCCGGCACAGGTTCTCGTAGGAGCGCCCGGCGTCGATCACCCAGACCCGGGCGCCGGTGCCCAGGTAGCCCAGGGCCAGCTCGTTCATGAACACCGACTTGCCCGAGCCCGAGGTGCCCACCACGCAGGCGTTGAAGTTGCCGGAGGGGTTGGCGAACAGGTCCACCCCCAGGGCCTGGCCGCGCCGGCCGAAGAGGGCGATCACCGGCTCCCCCAGACCCGCCCATTCGCCGATGATCGGGGCGAGGTGGATGGCGTTGGCCGAGGTCTTCAGGCTCTCCCGCCCAGCCCGTTTCGCCTCCCGCTGGAACGAGGCCGTGTAGGCCATGGGCAGTCCCAGCATCAGGCTTTGCAGGTTGAGGTAGGTATCGGATTGCAGGTCGAAGCCCAGGCCGCGCCACACCCCCCGGGCGGCCAGCTCGTCCCTGGCGGCGTGAGTCCGCAGGGAGAAAAGGGTCAGCTGGTGATACAGGTACACCAGGGACCCGGCTTCGGAATAGGCGGCCATGGCCGTATCCCAGTCCAGCTTCTGCTCCTGCCAGTCGGGCATGAAGGCGGCCAGCTTGCTCTGGGCCGCCTGGGTGGCCCGGGCCGACTTCAGGGTGGCGAAGGAACGGGTGGATTCGAAGTCCGGGATGCGCAGCCCCAGGGTGATGAGGAAGGGGCAGGAATAGGCCTGGGCGCCCTGGATGAAGTCGCCGATCAGCCCCCCCATGGCGGCCAGTTCCATGGCCTTGGGATAGTTGCGCACCGACAGGCAGCGCACCACCGCCTCG
>DAOQNK010000275.1:0-2353 GCA_035332045.1 Thiobacillaceae bacterium
AGGCCGGACGGCGCGCATGGGCCGTGGGCTGGAAGGGCACCATCCTCACCACCGCCGACGGCGGCACCACCTGGCAGCCCGTCCGTTACCGCAAACTCCTCGCTCTCTGGTTCTGGCCCGCCGCCGGGCTGGTGCTGGCCGGGCTGGCCTGGAGTCTGTGGATCTGGCGACGGCCGGAGGCCCTGGACTGGGCGAGCGGCGTGGGCGTCACGGACGATCCGATCCAGACCCGCGCCCAGGACCGCCTGGCCTTTGCGCCGGTGGCGCGGGGCGTGGCCCGCTTCCTGCGCAATGTGGGCACCCGCCCGCCCCTGGTGCTGGCCATCACGGCGCCCTGGGGGCAGGGCAAGTCCTCGCTGATGGCGCTGTTGCGCGCAGAACTGGACACCGCCGGTGCCCGCAGCGTGTGGTTCAACGCCTGGCATCACCAGCAGAGCAGCGATGCCCGCGCCGCGCTGCTCGCCACCGTGGCGGAGACGGGCCTGCCTCACAGTTTGAGTCTGCGCGGGCTGGCCTTTCGGGGGCGGCTGTTGTGGCGGCGCGCCGGGCAGCACCCCGGGCTGGCGGGCGTGACGGGGGTCCTGCTGGGCGGCAGCCTCTTCGCGTTGGGGGCGTGGGTTACGGGGCAATGGGCCCTCTGGACCGCCGCCATGGCGAAAGCCGCCAGCGGCGACGGTATGGGGGCGTGGCTTAAGGGCGCCAACGGAGGCGTGGCGGCCTTCTGGACCTCGGTGCTGGACCTGGCCCTGGGCCGCTCGGGGGGCATGGGCGAAGACGGCGGCCTGGTGGACGCCATCAACGCCCTGGGCCAGGGCAAGGTGCTGGAAGCCCTCGGCAAGCTGGGCACCGATCCACATCTGTTGGGGCTGGCGGCGTGGCTGCTGGCCGGCGGCTTGGGGCTCTACCTGCTCTACGGGAGCTTCCTGCGGGCCTTTCCGGAACGGCCCCTGGCGGCGGTGGCGGACTGGGCCGCCAGGATGCGCCTGACCGAAGACACCGCCTACGCGGGCTTCACCGACCGCTTCCGCCGGCACTTCCGGGACGTGACCGAGGCCCTCGCGCCGCGGCCGCTGGTGCTCTTTGTGGACGACCTGGACCGGTGCACGCCGGAACACGCCATGGCGACGCTGGAGACGGTCAATTACCTGGTGAGCAACGGCCCCTGCATCGTGGTGCTGGGTATCGCCCGCGACATCGTGGAGGCCCAGGTGGCCGAGCAGGTGGGCGCGCTGGCCGAGCGTTACGGTCGGGCGACCGCCGACGGCGCCACGGTGGCCAACAACGATGCGGCCCGCCGGGAGTACGCCCGCAATTACCTGCGCAAGCTGATCCAGATCGAGATCCCCGTGCCCCGCCGGGACGCGGGCGGCATCGCCCAGGCGACGCTGGAGTTCGGCACCTCCGCGGACGCGCCGCAGGGAACACCGCTCGGTCGCTGGCAACGCGCGCGCAAAGCGCTCAGGCAGGGGGTGGGCATTCTGCTGGATGGCATCGGCACGGGGCTGCGGCGGGGCCTGTACGCGGCGGTGTTCGGCTTCCTGCTGCTTTCGGCGGGGGCCCTGTGGGACGCCTTCATCCAGCGGCAATCCCAGGACGCCCAACACCGGGACGCCCTGGCCGAGCGCGCCCAGACGGCGGTGCTGCGCGCGATGGAGGTGCAGACGGCGGCGGAGCGGGCGCAAAGTCTGGTGGCGGGCAAGCCCGCCAAGCTTGCCGCGACGGTACCGGCCGCATCCTCACCGGCTGCCGCGGAGGCCGACCAGCGCTGCGACAAGACCGCCTGGCGCCCCGCCCGCCCCCTGAGCGCCGAGCGTGCCCAGGTAGCGGCCTACATCGCCGACACGGCCAGGACGGCCGAGGCCACCGCGAAACAGGTGGCCGAGCTGCGCGCCGAAAGCGCCAGCGCGGACAAGCTGAAGGCCAAGCTGGATCTGCTCGACGCCCAACATCTGAATGCGCGCTGCGCGCTGGCCCGGCTGGAGGCGCCGGCCTCGACAGGGAAGGTTGTCTCGCCGACAGGGCCGGGCCGCGGCGACCACGTGGAGCAAGCGCCAAGGACCGAGAACAACGCGCCACAGAAAGACCCGAGCAATCCGGAAGAGGACCGCATCGCGCCCACGCCCCAGTGGCCTGCATGGGGCGCGCTGGGGCTGTTCGTGCTGCTGCTGATCGGGGCGGTGCTGACCCGCGATCCTTACCAATTGGTCGACGCAAAGGCCTTTGCCGACGCCCTGCACACGGGCGCCCGCCTATTGGCGACGCGGCCGGACCTGAATTCGCCGCGGGAGGTGAAGCGCTACTTCAACCTCGCCCGCTATGCGGCGGCGAGGTTGAGTGATGAGGATGGGAGGAC
>DAOQNK010000276.1:0-2328 GCA_035332045.1 Thiobacillaceae bacterium
TCGGACTGGAGGGTCACAAACAATTTGCGCGCCTGGTGGCGCGCGGAGACGACGGAGAGGGCGCAGGCGACCAGCGCCAGGACCAGAAGCAAGTTCAGCTTGACCATGCCACCTCCCCCGGGCGACGCCGTTGTCCGGCCTCCGCGGTTCGCTCGGCCACCCGCATGACCGCGCTACGGGCCCGAGGGTTCGCGGCGCATTCCGAGTCGTCCGGCTTCACGGCCCGCCCTACCAGGCGCAACCGGCCACCGCGCAAGGCGTGGGCGGGCAGCGGGATTTCGGGGGGCGCCTGTTCGCCTTCCGATTCCGCCCGCATGAAGCGCTTCACCAGCCGGTCCTCCAGGGAATGAAAGCTGATCACCACCAGACGCCCGCCCGTTTTCAAACGATCCACCGCCCGCGGCAGCACCGCCGCGATTTCCTCAAGCTCGCGGTTAATGAAAATCCGCAGAGCTTGAAAGGTGCGCGTCGCCGGGTCCTGCCCCCGTTCGCGGGTGCGCACGGCGCCGGCGACAAGGACGGCGAGCTGGCGGGTGGTCTGGATCGGCGCGACTTTTCGCGCTTCAACAACCGCCCTCGCAACCTGCCGAGCAAACCGCTCTTCGCCATAGTCCCGGACAACTTTCGTGATCTCCTCTTCTGGGGCCTGATTCAGCCAATCCGCGGCGGTCATCCCGCCGCTGGTATCCATCCGCATGTCCAGGGGCGCGTCGAAACGAAAGCTGAACCCCCGTTCCGCCTCGTCCAGCTGGGGACTGGACACCCCCAGGTCGAACAGCACGCCATCCACTTCGCCAATCCCGCGCGCATCGAGTACCGCCTCCAGGCTGGAAAAGGCAGCATGGGCGATGTCGAATCGGCGATCCGACCAGGACGCCCCCACGGCGACGGCGGCCGGGTCCCGGTCCATGGCCAGGAGCCGGCCGGCCGGCCCCAGCCGGCCAAGGACCGCGCGACTATGGCCGCCCCGGCCGAAGGTGGCGTCCACATAGATGCCGTCGGGGCGGGGGGCCAGAGCCTCCACCGCACCATCGAGCAGGACGGATGTATGTCCATGGGTCACAACGTGAAGCCCTTGAGCTCCTCGGGCAGGGTGCCATTCGCCACCGCCTCCGCGATCCGGTCCGGCAACTGGGCCGCGGCTTCCAGGCGAGCCTGCCAGGCCGCCTCGCTCCAGATCGCGAACTTGTTGCCCTGGCCCACGAACATCACTCCCTTCTCCAGTTTGGCGAATTTGCGCAACACCGGTGCGATGAGGATGCGGCCCGCACTGTCCGGCTCGACATCCTCGGCGGAGCCCACCACCAGCAGCTTCAATTGCTGGGTCAGGGGGTGCAGCCCGGGCAAGTCGTTGATGTGCCGCTCCAGGGCCTCGAATTCGGGGTAGGGATACAGCAGGAGGCAACCGTTGGTGGGATCCACGGTCAGCATGAGGCGCCCACCGCACTGGCTGGAGAGACGCTCGCGGTACTTCGCGGGAATGGACACACGTCCTTTCCCGTCCAGCGCCAAAAGCGTCGATCCCCGAAACATGTCTTATCTCTCCTCCGTGGCACACTGGCCGACACCGGGCCACACTGCATCCCACATTCACCCACTATAAGAACACCATTCCCCACCGTCAAGGCGAAAAATAGAATTTTTTTCAATGGCTTCAAGGACTTACCAGCAGCTTATAAACCACTAAATATGCTTGTTTTTTCGTGTGATAAGCCATTAACTTAAAGTTAAACTTTAAGTGGTGTCAGAAAGTGGGGGATTTTTCTCGGCCAGCCCGATGGACGCGGCTTGATCGCGCGCCATCGGTCGTCGACCGGCCCGCGGAGGCTCGTAGGTGGGGGAATCCATAGGGAAAAGGGGAGCCGGCCGATAAGCCGGGTTCTGTCGTGGACAGCCATTCATCTGGGACGACGGTCGCCCGTCGCCTCAAGCAGCCTACCCGCAGACTCGGCGGGCCGCCTCAACGTCTGCCTATTTGGCCTTGCTCCGGATGGGGTTTGCCCGCCGCCACCGTTGCCGGCGCGGCCGTGCGCTCTTACCGCACGATTTCACCCTTACCTGATCAAACCTCGCGGTTTGCCATCGGCGGTATGTTTCTGTTGCACTTTCCGTCGCCTTGGGCCGGCGACTCGCGCCGCCGGCTTATAGCGCCCAGGCGTTACCTGGCATCCTGCCCTGTGGAGCCCGGACTTTCCTCTACGCCGAGGCGCAGCGACTGTCTGGCCGACTCCCGCCGGGAGTATAGGGCGCGGCGCGCGGTAGGGCTAACAGAATCAGAACTCCTCCCACTCATCCTCGGGCCCGGCGTGGGGGGAAGGGGCGAGCTTG
>DAOQNK010000277.1:0-2325 GCA_035332045.1 Thiobacillaceae bacterium
ACCCGGTAGCCGAAGGAGTTGATGATGTCGTCCTTGCGCCCCAGGAACCAGATGTAGCCGTCCTCGTCGAAGCGCGCGTAGTCGCCGGTGAGGAACCAGCGGTCCTTGAAGGCCTTGCCGGTCTCCTCGGGCAGGTTCCAGTAGCGCATGAACAGGCCGGGATCGTCGGCGGGGAGGCAGATCATGCCCTCCTCGCCGGTCTCCACCTCGCGCAGGGTCTCCGGGTCCAGGAGCTTCACCCCGTGGCCGGGCTGGGGGAAGCCGGCGGAACCGGGCTTGATGGGCCGGAACTTGTTCTCCGACAGGTAGTAGGACACCTCGGACATGCCCACCGCCTCGTAGATGTCCACCCCGAAGCGCTCCCGCCACAGGGTCAGCATCTCGTCGGACAGGTGCTCGCCGGCGCTCATGCAGTGGCGCAGGGTGGGCACGTCGGCGCCGCTGAAGGCGGTCTTCTGGAGGATCTGCCGGTAGATGGTGGGCACGCCGATGAAGATGGTGGCGGAATGCTTGGCGATGAGGCGGATCCAGCCCTCGGCGTCGTTCTTGCCCTCGTGGACGATGACGGTCTTGCCCCGGTAGAGGGGGTCCATGAGGCCGGAGCCCAGCACGTAGGTCCAGTTGAACTTGCCGGAATGGACGATGCGGTCGTCCTCCGGCGCCCCCTCGGTGCCGAAGTCGAACCAGTATTTCGACGCCGGTTCCCGGCCGATCATGGCCCGGTGGGCGTGCAGCACCCCCTTGGGATAGCCGGTGGTACCGGAGGTGTAGACCAGGTAGGCGGGATCGTGGGCCCGGGTGGTATAGGGCGCGTCCCAGGTGTCGATGGTGGCCAGGGAAGCCTCCAGGCCCAGCACCTTGAGGCCGTTGCCGTTGTAGAAGGCCGGCACGCCCTCGCCCGCCAGGAGCACGTAGCGCAGGTTGTCCAGGCCCTGCAGCTTGTCCCGCAGGCCGGCCCACATGGCCTTGTCGGTCACCAGCACGGTGGCGCCGGAATCCTTGGCGAGATAGGCCACCTCCTCGGCGGTGAGCAGGGTGGAGGTGGGCACGGCGATGGCGCCCCGCTTCATGGCGCCCAGGAAGGCGGTGGGATAGGCCAGGGAATTGGGCAGACGGATCAGCACCCGGTCCTCCGTGCGCACTCCCAGGTTGCGCAGCAGCTGGGCGAAGCGGGAGGTGGCCTCCGCCAATTGCTTGTAGGTGGCGGTGGACACGCCCAGTTCATCGTCCTCCACGATCATGGCCAGCTTGTCCTGGGCGGGCGTGCCCAGATGGGCATCGGTGCAGGCCACGCCGATGTTGAACCGGGTGGGCAGGTTCCATTGCCAGGGTTCGAAGGGGGGGAAGGACATGGCGTTCTCCAGGCATTCCGGACATTCGGGGGCGTTCATGGGCGGGCTCCTTCAGGCATTCGGGCGGCTTGAGTCACAGGATGACTCCGTACGGCCAGTTTTCTCTCACCACCTGGGCCGGCAGCATGCCCAGCACCTTGAGGGCGAAATCCGTGTCCTCCTCGGACAGGGCGCGCAGGGCGTGGGCCCGCAGCAGCACTTGCAGGGCCTTGCCGAACATGGGCGGGTCCAGCATCTCGCCTTCGAACTTGATGGCGCCGCCCAGCAGGGCATCCGCCTCCACGGCGGCCTGGAGGACGCGGATATTGCGCGCCACCTCGGTGGGCGACGGGGTGTAGGCCACCTTGCACAAGTGGATGTGGCTGGGGTGGATGACCTGCTTGCCGGTGAGGCCCATGGCGGCTTCCTCGCAGGCGTGGCGGTAGACCACCCGGGATTCCTCGTCGCCGTGCAGGTCCAGCCAGCGCCGGATGTCGTGGGGCTCCAGGAAGGTTTCCGGCATGGCCGCCTGGCCGATGAGCACTTCCACGCCGCCGATGACGCCGACGCCGGCGATGCGGGCCTCGAAGATGATCTGGTGCAGGAAGTAGGACAGCTCCTGGGTCCAGCCCCGGGGCGTGATGTGGATGCCCATGGCCTTGGAGAAGTCGTGGATGCCGAACACCACGTGCTTCACCGTGGGATAGGCCATGATCTCCGGCGCGATCTTGAGGGATTTGGGATGCTCGATGATGGGCTGGATGGTGATGCGCGGATTCACCCCCACCAAGGCCGCCGACAGGTCGCGGATCTCGGCGGCGCCGTAGGCCTCGCCGGCCTTGGCCAGCATGACCACGTCGATGTGGTCGGCCAGGTCCCGGAGCATGACCAGGTCCTTCTCGTATTCCTCGGTGCGGAAGGGATTGATGCGCACCGCCACAGCCAGGTCGTCCCGGTTCAGGCCCGGCAGTTCCCGGCGCAGCAGGTCCCGGGA
>DAOQNK010000278.1:0-2298 GCA_035332045.1 Thiobacillaceae bacterium
TGTATCCGCCTCGCCTGCGCCCGCCTCGCCTGCACCCGCCGCGCCTGCACCCGCCACGCCTGTGCCCGCTGCGCCTGTGCCCGCCGCGCCTGTGCCCGCTGCGCCTGCGCCCGCCCCTTCGCTAGACATGGCCCCGACGCCCTGGAGTCAGTTGCCCGCCCGCCCAGCTGAAGCCACCCCGCCCGATCCCAAGACGGTCCAGGTGACCCCGGCCCCGGCACCCCAGGTGGAGGTGGCGCCCGGCCAACCGTCGGCGGTGCCGCCGGCCCCGGCCTCCGCCAAGCCCTTGGGCAAACCCGCGAGCAAGAGCTCGGCAACCACCTCGGGCAAACCCGCCGCCAAGCCCAAGGCGGCGACCCCGGCGAAGAAACCCGCCGCGAAGCCCCGCAAACTCTGCTGGAAGGATGGTCGCCTGGATATTTGTGAATAATCACGGCAGCCAGGCCGCTACCCGTCCGGGGTATCTCCAGCCCCGCCTAATCCGATTAAAATAGTCGGGTATAGGGCCGGGCTTGAAATCCTTCCCATCGCCATCATCTGACGCTCAACTTTTTTGCCCGCGCGGCAACCGTTTTCCCTTCCATCCTATCGAGGCCCCACCATGTCGGTTACCGAACAACACGTGCAAGCCGCACTGAAAGAACTCATCGATCCCAACACCCAGAAGGACTTCATCGCCACCAAGTCCGCCAAGAACATCAAGGTGGACGGCGGCAAGGTCACCCTGGACGTGGTGCTGCCCTACCCGGCGAAGATGGTCTCCAGCGAGATCAAGACCATGGTGGAGGACAAGATCAAGACCGTCGCCGGCGTGGAAAGCGCCACGGCCAGCGTCACCTGGAAGGTGGTGGCCCACAGCGTCCAGAAGGGCGTGAAGCTGGTGCCCGGCGTCAAGAACATCATCGCCGTGGCCTCCGGCAAGGGCGGCGTGGGCAAGTCCACCACCGCCGTGAACCTGGCCCTGGCCCTGGCCGCCGAAGGCGCCAGCGTGGGCATGCTGGACGCCGACATCTACGGCCCCTCCCAGCCCACCATGCTGGGCATCACCGGCCGTCCCGAATCCCCCGACGGCCAGAGCCTGGAGCCCATGCTGGGCCACGGCCTCCAGGCCATGTCCATCGGCTTCCTCATCGACGTGGAAACCCCCATGGTCTGGCGCGGCCCCATGGTCACCCAGGCCCTGGAGCAACTGCTCAACCAGACCAACTGGAAGGAACTGGACTACCTGGTCGTCGACCTGCCCCCGGGCACCGGCGACATTCAGCTCACCCTGGCCCAGCGGGTGCCGGTGACCGGCGCGGTCATCGTCACCACCCCCCAGGACATCGCCCTCATCGACGCCCGCAAGGGCCTGAAGATGTTCGAGAAGGTGGGCGTGCCCATCCTGGGCGTGGTAGAGAACATGAGCCTGCACATCTGTTCCAAGTGCGGCCACGAGGAGCGCATCTTCGGCGAGGGTGGCGGCGAGCGCATGTGCAAGGACTACGGCGTCGAGTTCCTGGGCGGCCTGCCCCTGGACATCCACATCCGCGAGGACGCCGACACCGGCAAGCCCTCCGTGGTGGCCGACCCCAACAGCCGCATCGCCGAGATCTACCGGCAGATCGCCCGGCGCGTGGCGGTAAAGGTGGGCGACCTGGCGGTGGACCACTCCTCCAAGTTCCCCAGCATCGTCATCCAGAACAGCTGAGACGGCCCGACCCGGACAAGGCGTGCGGTATCATCCGCACGCCTTTTTTCTTTCTCAGCCGAAATGTCCATCAAATCCGACAAGTGGATCCGCCGCATGGCCCAGGAGCACGGCATGATCGCGCCCTTCGAGGCCGGTCAGGTCAAGGAAGCGGGGGGCCACCGGATCGTCTCCTACGGCACGTCCAGCTACGGCTACGACGTGCGCTGCTCCAGCGAATTCAAGCTGTTCACCGACATCAACACCACCATCGTCGATCCCAAGAATTTCGACCCCCAGAGCTTCGTGGAGGTGAAGGGCGATTCCTGCATCATTCCGCCCAACTCCTTCGCCCTGGCCCGCACGGTGGAATACTTCCGCATCCCCCGCAACGTGCTGGTGGTGTGCCTGGGCAAGAGCACCTATGCCCGCTGCGGCATCATCGTCAACGTCACGCCCCTGGAGCCCGAGTGGGAAGGCCACGTGACCCTGGAGTTCTCCAACACCACCCCCCTGCCGGCCCGCATCTACGCCAACGAGGGCGTGGCCCAGATGCTGTTCTTCGAGTCCGACGAGGTGTGCGAGACCTCCTACCGGGACCGGGGCGGCAAGTACCAGGGCCAGACCGG
>DAOQNK010000279.1:0-2296 GCA_035332045.1 Thiobacillaceae bacterium
TGTTGGGGAAGATGTAGGGCAGGTCGAACAACTCGAAGGCGCGCACGCCCAGGGGGCC
This sequence comes from Thiobacillaceae bacterium, assembly GCA_035332045.1. Taxonomy (GTDB): domain Bacteria; phylum Pseudomonadota; class Gammaproteobacteria; order Burkholderiales; family Thiobacillaceae; genus PFJX01. Next base: position 59 of record DAOQNK010000279.1, read on the forward strand.
GAACTTGGCCAGGGACGGGGCCAGCATCTGCACCGCGCCCAACTGGAGGGCCTCCATTTCTTCCCGGTCCTTGTAGAGCTGGCTGTTGGGATAAACCTCTACCTTGACCCGACCCTTGGTGCGCTCCTCGGCCAGCTTCTTGAAGTAATCCGCGGCCCGGCCCTTGGGCGTGTCCGGCGCAACCACGTGGGAAAACTTGATGATGATGGGATCGGCGGCCTGGACGGCCAGGGAGGCGACCCCCAAGGCAAGCGCGGACAACAGTGCGGCAAGTTTCATGATTCCCCTCATGGCCACGTTGAACACGGATTCATGGTAGGCGTGCCTCCCGCGAAAGACAAGAAGGGACGGGGGTTCGCGCCGGGGACCGGCGGCGGGCACGGGCACGGTTTCGCGGCCACCTGCGTCGGCCTATCATGGGCGTTTCACGGCCAGGAACACCATGGAAGACGCCCATCCCTCCCTCCTTCGCGTCGAGCGCGCCCTGTCCGAAGCCCGCCGGGCGGACCTGGGCATCCCCGGCTGGCCCACCTGGAAAGAGGGTGAAGGGGATCGCGTGCTGTTCCACGAGGTCGCCGAGCAGAGCTACTTCCTGGCCGGCAGCGCCACGCTCACCCCGGAAGGCGGCGAGCCGGCGACGATCCAACCCGGTGACTTGGTGTTGGTCCCCGCGGGCCATTGCCGCTGGCAGGTTCACGAGACGGTGCGGCGCCACTACCGGGTCGAGGCGCTGACCCCCGCCTGCTGCACGGTCTACTGACCACGATACCCGGGTAGAGGCCCTGCGCCTCCCGCGGGAATCCGGTTACCATGGGGCCTCCATAACCAAGGAGACACCCATGAATCGTTCCGCTCTTGCCCTGTCCTGCCTGGTCGCCACCGCCCTGGCCCTCGCCACCACGCCCGCCCGGGCCAGCGAGGAACTGGTCAAGAAGAATGGCTGCATCGCCTGCCATGCCATCGACAAGAAGGTGGTGGGTCCCGCATGGCACGACGTGGCCGCCAAGTACAAGGGCAACGCCAAGGCCGCCGACACCCTGGCTGCCAAGGTCAAGGCCGGCGGCCAGGGCGTCTGGGGCGCGGTGCCCATGCCGCCCCAGGCCCAGGTCGGCGACGCGGACCTGAAAGCCATCCTGGGCTGGGTGCTCAGCCGCTGAGTCCTTCCGACCCCGGGCCCGACGCGGGCGGTCCGCGCCATCGCCGGTCCCGGAACCACTCTCCTCCCTGGCGATGCGCACCCCCTCCTCCTGGAAGGTGATTCTGGCGGGCCTGGCCGGCGGCCTGGCCATGAATCTCGCCATGTTGCTGACATTCCGGGGGATCGGCTTCGGCTGGGACGGTCACGGCATCCTCCTGTCCTCGCCCCTGCAAAGCCGGAAGCTCATCGCCGTCTGGACCCAGATCGAACCGCTGCCCCTGGTGGCCTTCGACCCCGCGCCCATCATCCTGGGGCTGCTGCTGTTCGGCATCGGCCACGCCTTCCTCTACCGGTGGCTTTCACCCGCCTGGCCGGCCGGGATCGCGCCCCGGGCCCTGCGGCTGGCCGGCCTGTTGTTCTTCATGACCTATCTCTTCTGGGAATTCTTCACGCCCTTCAACCAGTTCGGCGAACCCCTTCCCCTGATCGCCCTGGAACTGTCCTTCTGGGCCTTGATCGCCCTGGCGGAAGCCTTCGCCATCGCCCTGGTGCTGGAGCGGCAGCCGGCCGGCTAAGGAGGAGCGCCCTATCGCCGCCGAGGGGTGTCTTGCCAGTTCAGCCCTAACGCTTCCCGCCCCCCGAGGCGCGCCGCAACACCCGGTCCATCAGCGCCGTGGATAGAAAACGCTTCAGCCAGGCGAAGGCCACGGCCGGCGTGGTGACCGGGTAGCGGGCCTTCGGATAGGGATTTTCCAGGGCGTGCACCAGCCGGGCCACCACCGCCTCCGGACCCAGGGTGAAGGGCGCGGCGGGGCCGGGGTGGCGCAGGCGGGCAAGCTGGCCTTCATAGCTGCTCCGGTGGACGCTGTTCCGCCAGTCGATGTGCCGCTCGAAATGGGGCAGGCAGTTTTCCCGGAAACGGCTGATGATGGGACCCGGCTCGATCAGGCTGACGTGGATGCCGGAACCATGGAGTTCCTGGCGCAAGGTGTCGGTCATGCCCTCCAGAGCGAACTTCACGGCGTTGTAGGCGCCCCGATAGGGGAAGGCGGCATAGCCCAGCACGGAACTGTTCATGACGAGGCGACCGGCCCCCTGTG
>DAOQNK010000280.1:0-2292 GCA_035332045.1 Thiobacillaceae bacterium
GCCGGCACCAGCCGGGCGCGGATGTCGTCGCGGACCGTCAGGAAGCTCTCCAGGGGCTCGCCGTGGGGGTCGTGGAAGGGCAGGTGGATGGCCTGCACGGGCCGGGGGAAGACGGGGCAGGTCTCCTTGGCGTTGTCGCAGACGGTGACCACCAGGTCGATGTCCTGGTTCATGACCGCGTCCACGTCCTTGGGGTGGAGGCCCTCGGTATCGAGGCCGGCCTCCTTCAGGGCGGCGATGGCGCCGTCGGCCACCTTGGGCTGGGGCCGGGTGCCGGCGGAGAGGGCGCGGACCCGGCCGGCCAGATCGTGGTTGACCAGCACCTCGGCCATCTGGGAACGGCAGGAGTTGCCGGTGCAAAGGATCAGGACGGTTTTCATGGCGATGTTTCCTTGAGAAGAGGGGAATTCAGGCGGCGCAGGTCTTGCATTCCTGGTCGGCGACGGCGACCTCGGCGGGCATGCCTTCGTTCATGTGCCAGAGCACGCGCAGGGCCCAGGCGGACAGCTCGGGATGCAGGCGGTAATGCATCCACACCCCCTCCCGCCGGGTCAGCACCAGACCGGCTTCCCGCAGCACCGCCAGATGGCGGGAAACCTTGGGCTGGGGCGCGTCCAGGACCGCGTTCAGGTCGCAGACGCAGCGTTCGTCGTGGTTGAGCAACAGGGCCAGGATGCGCCGGCGGATGGGATCGGCCAGGGCATCGAAGAATGCCTGTGAGGAGAACTTCATATATGCATATTCGTAATTAACGTACAGCCATTATAGGCTATGTAGTTAACAAACATATGACAAAACGAATATGTATAAAGTGCTAGCGACCTTGGGCGGGGTCCTGGGCCCGGGTCTGTCGAGCCGCCTCGCTGGCCTTCTCCAGAGAATCCCGGATCCGGTTCCAGTCCTGTTCGCGCAGGCCCCGGGCGAGTTCCCGGGCCGCGTCCCGGCGCATCTCCGCGTATTCGCGCAAGGCCATCAGGGAGGGGGCCGACGGAGCGTCAGGATCCAGCCGCAGCCGGGCCAGTTGCTCGAAGCTGTTTTCGTAGGATTCGGCGATCTGGCTTTCCACCTGGCCGGCCAGATGATCGAAGCTGTCCTGGCCCTGCTTGGCCTGGTTGAGCAATGCCCCCCAGCGCAGGTTGATGCGGGTTTCCTCCTCCAGGAACTGGCTGATGCCGGCCTGGGCCAGGACTTCCTCGCTCCAGCGGTAGCGCGGCGTGGGCAGTAAGGCGATCAGCAGGGGCAAGGCCAGGAGCAGCAGGGCACCCGCCAGCCACTGGGCCCGGCGCCGGGCCGGAGGGGCGCGGAAGATGGGGCGGGCCAGGGCCAGGCCGGCCAGGATGCCTCCCAACCAGCCGCCGATGTGGGCGCCGTTGTCGATGCCCTGGATCTGGAATCCCAGCAGGATGATGGCCACTGAAAACAGGCCCGCGCCCCAGAACAGGCGCCGGAAATCCGCAGGGTGCAAGCCATGCCGTTCGAGCCAGAGAAAGCTCATGAGGGCGCCGTAGACGCCGAAGATGGCCCCCGAGGCACCGCCGGAGATGGCCTGGCCGCCCTGCATGATCAAGGAAAGCAGATTGCCCGCCAGGCCGCTGACGAAATACAGCAGCAGAAATCGCCCGGTTCCGAACAGGCGTTCCACCAAGCGTCCGCTGTCCCAGAGCGAGAGCATGTTCATGCCCAGGTGAACGAGGCCAAAGTGCAGAAACATGGCGCTGCCCAGTCGCCACCACTGGCCATCCTGGGTGGCCGGCCCGAAATTGGCGCCCCACTCCAGCTGGATGGTGTTGCCCGAATGCCAGAGCCCCGCGCCGTGCCAGAGCATGGCGGCAAACACGAGGAGGTTCGCGGCGATCAATGCCCAGGTGGCGGGCAGGCGGGGCGCCCGGTTGGCCAGGTCGCTCAGGGGAGGCGGGGTCATGGGACGGCGTTCGGATTCGGGTGAAGGGTGTTATATCCCGGGATATCGGGGCCGGTCCCGGGAATATGAAGGAATGATGCAGCACGGGTCCAGGGGCCGCGGAGGTCCGCCCAGGCAGTCGGGCTGTTTCGCTGCCCGTGCGCGCGGCTATGAAGGACCGGGGCGCGGGAGCCGGGTTCCCGGAGCGGGCAAGAAACCCATTTGACAGGATGGTATTTATTTCATACATTCGTATCTGAAATGCATGAGTGGTGTTCCGCCTTGATGCGTTTCGTGTTGAATCCCCCCCGGTTGCCCTGAGCCATCGGGTAGTCGGGCCGGGATTGTTGGCCGCGCACCTGCACCGGTGTGGCTGACATCCTCCTCCTCTC
>DAOQNK010000281.1:0-2276 GCA_035332045.1 Thiobacillaceae bacterium
ACTACCGGGAAGGCCAGCCCTTCGACGTCTCCCTCAGCGACGTCCAGTTCGAAGTCCCCGACATCGACGCCCCGGCGCTGGTTCGGGACGTGGGGCGGCGGCTGGTGTAAGGGCGCTTGCCACCATCATCACTCGTCCTGGGCCATCACGCCCACTACACGTCATATACTGCCCGACTGACGTCGGGGCCATTGCGCTCGCTGGAAACTGCCCCGCCCAGGAGACCTCATGGCCACGCTGCATTGCTTTCATACGGGTAAACCTCGTCACCCCGCTCTAATCTTCATCCACGGTTTGGGCGGACACCCCGTCGATACCTGGCGATCGCCCCACGTTCCTGCCGACAACTTCTGGCTCCACTGGATCGGCCGGGATACGGGCTGTCCCGTATGGTCGGTCGGCTATGACGCAGAACTCTGCGGGTGGCGTGGACAGGCCATGCCTCTACCCGATCAGGCCACCCAGATCAGTGATCTCTTGGCCACAGAACCCGAACTCGACGGGCGAAACCTCGTCCTGATCGGCCACAGCATGGGCGGGCTGGTCATCAAACATCTGCTGATCCAGGGGGCGACCCAGGGTGATGCGCGCATGAAGGCGCTTGTCGGTCGGGTTGTAGCACTCAGCTTCATCGCCACCCCTCATAGCGGATCGCAACTCGCCTCCCTGGCCAAAGCGGTCCGCTTGCTACTGCGAACCAATGAACAGGTGGGAAATCTTGCGGCCCATGAACCCCACCTTGCGCAGTTGAACCGCCAATTTCGCGCCGCCCAATACGAAAAACAATGGCCGGTTCGCGTCTTTGCCGAGAGGCATGACGTTCAACGCAGTCTCACGTTGTGGAAATGGCGTATTCCCCTGCCGGGCGTCCGGGTCGTCAATCCGACCAGCAGCGATCCGGGCCTGCCTGGCGTCACCGCCATTCCAATGGGGGGCGATCACTTCTCCATCTGCAAACCGGCCGATTCATCCGAACATATTCACAAATCCCTCTGCACATTCATCCGTGAGCTGGATGAATCAAGCCGAACTTCTGCCCCGGCACCGACGCCCTGCCCATCTCCGCCTCGCGATGCTGCCCTGGTCACCCCGCCGGCGGAACCCGGCCGACTGAACGGCCCCGGCGACAATCGCCTGCAGCCGCGTGATGGCCGCTTCTACGGACGGGAACGGGATGTGGATCAGATCCTCGCCTTCCTGAACAGCGCGGGGGACGCAGCGCTGGTCACCGCACGGGAAGTCGCAGGGGTCGGCGGCATCGGCAAGACCGAAGTCTGCAAGGCCGCGCTGAAAGCCTGGCTCGGTGCGCATCCCGACCAGCGGGCTTACTTTGTGGAACTGCCCGATTACGGCAGCCTGGGTGATCTCATTGCCACCCTCTCCCACGCCACCGGGCTCACCCATCTCGAACGAATCGAAGACCTGCTTCCGGCATTGGCGGACGGTCTGTACTACCTGGACAACCTGGAAGGCGTCAGCGCACACAAGGAAGGCGTTGACGCCCTACGGGCGTTTGCGCAGCGTTCTGGTCTGCGCCTGCTGGTCTCATCGCGGGTGAGCCTGCCCAGCGTCTTCGGCAGCCCGCTACTCATCGACGTTCTGCCTGCCGCCGCCGCCCTGCGCCTGTTCCGCGAGCTTTGGTCCGGTGACGACCCCTTGCCCGACGACACCGAACTCGCCAGGTTCGTCGTGGACCAACTCGGCGCCCACGCCCTGAGTCTGACCCTGATCGCGCGTCTTGGAGACTGCTACGCCTATCACGAACTCGTCCGCCGCTGGCAAGCCGAAGGGGCGGGCCTCGCCCAGGACCCACAGGACCCCAGCCGTCTGGGCAGCCTACCCATCAGCCTCAAGCTGACCGCTCAGAGCTTGGCCGCTCAACCGGAGAGCCTGCACCTATGGACTGTAGCGGCCCTGTTCAGTGGAGGCCTGCCGGACGAACTTCTCCAGGCCCTGGAAGCTCACACCGGCTGGGAAAGCGCCCGCCTGCTCCTGGTGCGCCACCACATCCTCCATCGTCAGGGGGGCCGATGGCAGATGCTGCCGCCCCTGGCCCGCTTTGCCCTAAATGCGTCCCTACAAAATGAATGCCGGTTCGAATGGACCATCTGCCGCCCCGCCGCCCAGGCCCTGTTCAATCAGGCGGCAGCCGACGCAGCCTCCATCGCCTCGACCGAGCAGGCCCTCGCTGCCCGGCAATGGCTGATTCGACATTTCGCGCCCCTGGCGCACCTCATGCTGCACGAGATGCGCGCCCCACACCCGGATCGAGCATG
>DAOQNK010000282.1:0-2272 GCA_035332045.1 Thiobacillaceae bacterium
CCGGTCATGTCCTTGAGGCCCTGGAAGCGCACTTCGTCCAGGGATTCCCTGGGGCCGACGATGGCGCCGGCGATGAGGTCGCCGTGGCCGCCCAGGTACTTGGTGGCGGAATGCACCACGTAATCGGCCCCCAGCTCGAGGGGGCGCTGGAGGTAGGGCGTGCAATAGGTGTTGTCCACCACCGTCAGGGCGCCGTGGCGGCGGGCGATGGCGGCGATAGCGGCGATGTCCGCCAGGCGCATGTTGGGGTTGGCCGGGGTCTCGAAGTACACGACCCGGGTGGCGGGGCCGATGGCCGCCGCCAGGTTCGCGGGATCGGTGAGGTCGATGTGGGTGATCTTCACCCCGAAGCGGGCCAGGCCGTGGTGGAAGAAGCCGAAGGTGCAGCCGTACAGGGTCTTGTCGGCGATGACCTCGTCCCCCGGCTTCAGCAGGGTCCAGAGCAGGGAGGTGGTGGCGCCCATGCCCGAGGCGGTGACCAGGGCCGCCTCGCCCCCTTCCAGGTCGGCGATGCGCTGTTCCAGCAGCACCGTGGTGGGGTTGCCGACCCGGGAATACACGTAGCCCGCCTGCTCGCCGGCGAAGCGGGCGGCGCCGTCCTCCACGGTGGGGAAGGTGTAGGTGGAGCTGACGTGGATGGGCGGATTGAGGTCCCCCGTCCCCGCGTAGGGATCGTAGGCGTGGTGGATGGCCCGGGTGGAAAACCCGGCGCGCCGGGTGGGGTTGGCGTCCATGGAAAAACCTTTGCGGGATGGGATGAATCGGAAGCGGCATCCGGTCGGAGAACTACAATTAGGTTCGGCGGATACGGAAGGGTGAATTATCCCCATCGCCATCTACCTCATACCACCGAATCCTTTCCGGAAAAGGCCCGTTCCCATGCCCCTCGACCGAATCGACGCCGAAATCCTCCGCCTGTTGCAGAACGACGCCCGGCTTTCCAACAAGGCTATCGCCGCCAAGGTGGGCCTGGCCCCCTCCAGTGTCCACGACCGGGTCAAGCGCCTGTGGGCCGACGGCGTGCTCACCGGCGCCTATGCCGAGGTGGACCCCGGAGCCCTGGGCGTAGGCCTGGAAGCCCTGTTCTTCATCGAACTGGCCAAGCACGAGCGGGCCAGCGTCGACCGCCTCATGGAGGAAATGCGGGGCATTCCGGAGGTGCGCTCCGCCCACCTCATCACCGGCCGCTACGATCTGGTGGTCCACGTGGCCGCCCGGGACACCGCCCACCTGAAGGATCTGGCCCTGGACCGCTTCACCAGCCGCCCCGGCGTCACCCGTATCGAAACCTCCATCATCTACGAGACCCGGCGGCGGCATGAACTGCCGCTGATGGGGGAGGGTGGGCAGTAAGCCGGCGGCCTCGGGCCGGACAGCGTTCAGGGTGGAAACGGCTTACTCCCCTACCTGTAAATTGGCGCCCTTGCCTCGCCCGGCCCGGCTGATTTTTCCCAAGGGCCTGCTTTTCCTTGCCCCGCTCCGCCGCGTCCACATAATGGACCTATAAGTATTTCCTGCCGTGCCAAAGGGAACCGGAGCGAGACCTGACTTGTTGCGAGGTCGATATGGATATGGGTAATGCATTCCTGGTTTCCGTGGGCCAACTGCTGATGCTGGCCAATTTAGCCGCTGCCGGCGCGGTCATCGTCTTTTTCGCCCTATTCGTGGTGGAACTGGCTGACGCCGGGTGGCGCACCTGGTTCCGGGGCTTCACCGGCGTTGGGTTGGTACGCAAGCCGGTTGCCGCCAGGGCCTGGAAGAAGCGCATCTGAGGGCCTGATCCGGCAGGTCCGACTGTCCCCGTGGCAGCCCGTGCCGTGCTTACGCGGACGGGTGCCCTCGGGCGTAGGCCGTCGTGATCCGGTGCATGAAGTCCTGCCAAGTTGGATTGGGCGTCCAGACCGCCCGCAGGGGAAAGGCGGCGGCTTCTTCCTCCTCGCCCAGCAATAGGCGGCGGTAGAGGTAGACGAAGGCGGAGACCCGCATGTTCTTCGCGCAATGCACCCACAGCCGCCGGCCCCGGAAGGCCGCCAGTACCCCGACAAAGGCCTCGAACTGCGCCGGCAGCGGGTCCTCCCACTCCACGGGAATCTGCACATAGACCAGGCCCAGCCCGGTCACCCGTTCCGCCTCTCCGGGCAAGGCGTTGGACGAGGTGGGCAGGGCCAGGTTGACCACCACCTCGACACCCAGCCCCGGCAGCGCCGCGATGTCGCCCTCGGAAAGCTGGCCCGAGGTCCATAGCCAATCGAAAACCTGGTGGGTGTTTTCG
>DAOQNK010000283.1:0-2266 GCA_035332045.1 Thiobacillaceae bacterium
AGTTCGTGGACTGGGCCAACAGCGTGGCGGAGCTGATGCTCTACGACTTCAAGCCGACGGCGTGAGGCGTGAGGCGTGAGGCAGGCGAGAGTTTTCCCCCCTTTGGAAAAGGGGGGGTGGGGGGATTCCCGGGATGGGGCTGGCCATGGGGCGGCCAAGCCCGGGACATGCCATGGCACTCCGCGATTTCCCCGGAGGTAATTGATGATTGACCTCGCCAAACTCGAAACCAAGCTGGCCGCCGCCCGCACCCGGCTCATTCTGGAGAAGCCCTTCCTGGGCTCCCTGGTCATGCACCTGCCCCTGAAGGCGGCGGATGCCCAGTGGTGCAAGACCACGGCCACGGACGCCCGCCATTTCTTCTTCAACCCGTCCTACATCGCCCGCCTGACCCTGGAGCAGACCCAATTCGTGCTGGCCCACGAGGCCATGCACTGCGCCCTCTCCCATTTCGCCCGCCGGGCCCACCGCCAGAAGCACCGCTGGGACGTGGCCTGCGACTACGCGGTGAACATGATCCTGGACGAGGAGCGCATGCAGCCGCCGGAGAACGCCCTCATGAGCGCCACCTACCGGGGCCTGACGGCGGAGGAGATCTACCCGCTGCTGCACGAGGATCCGCCCGAGGAGACCCAGGACACCCACCTGTTCGACAACACGCCCAGCGAGGGTGGCGAGGGATCGCCGGAGGAGAGGGAACAGGACGGGCAGGGCAAGGAGAACGAGTCGGACAGCGAAGAGCCCCGGGATACCGGCGAATCCGAGCCCTCGGATGCGAACGGCAAGGACAGCCAGTCGGCCAGCGACGGCCGCGATCCGCCGCCGCCCCCCGCCGATCCGGACAAGCTGGACGAGCAGTGGAAGAGCCGGCTGGCCGCCGCCGCCCAGGCGGCCCGCCAGGCCGGCAAGCTGTCCCAGTCCCTCATGCGCTTCGTCGACGACCTGTTGGCGCCACATCTGCCCTGGCGAGCCCTGCTGGCCCGCTACATGATGAACGTGGCCCGGGACGACTACAGCTTCCAGCGCCCTTCCCGTCGGGAAGGCGAGGCCCTCATGCCCCGGCTGGGCAGCCAGGGGGTCAATGTGGCGGTGGCCCTGGACACCAGCGGCTCCGTGACCCGGGAGGAACTCCAGGCCTTCCTGAGCGAGATCGACGCCCTCAAGGCCCAGGTGCGGGCGGCGGTGACCCTCCATGCCTGCGACGACAAGCTGGACCCGGCCGGGCCCTGGCGCTATGCCCAGTGGGAGGCCATCACCCTGCCGGAGCAGGTCTCAGGCGGCGGCGGCACGGATTTCCGGCCGGTATTCGAATGGCTGCGCGGCGAGAACCCGAGCCCGGACCTGCTGGTCTATTTCACCGACGCGGAAGGCCGGTTCCCCGACCGGGAACCGGAATTCCCCGTGGTCTGGCTGGTCAAGGGCAAGGCGCCGGTGCCCTTCGGAACCCGTGTCCAGTTGAATTGAAGCCTGGCCGCGGTCAAGAAAAACCGCCGCAGCCCATGACAAAGTACCGAAACTCGTGTCATTGTTCGACTTCGTCTATTGTTCATTTGTATGGCTGAACTAGGCAGAAAATATCAGGATTCCCTGTACACCCTTCGAACCTGATTGGCGTTGTTATAAGCGCTCGTTGAATGTCATCGTGGCCGGCCCAAAGCCGGAACGGGCATAACCTGGAACCAACGTTATGGAGATTTGCATGAACAATCTGCGCAGGAACGTACTGAAAGGTGCTGGCGCGGCCAGCGCGGTTGGCGTGGCGGTGATGGCGGGCTTGCTGAAGCCTGGCGTGGCGCTGGCCGACTGGAACAAGGCGGGCTTTGAAGCCAAGGACGTGAACGGCGCCCTGTCGGCGATTGGCGGGTCTGGCGCGGCGGCGAGCGGCGACGTGAGCGTGAAGGCGCCGGACATTGCCGAAAACGGCGCGGTGGTGCCTGTGGAGATCACCTCGAACATTGCGGGTACGGACGCGATTGCCATCATTGGCGAGAAGAACGCGCTGCCGCTGATTGCCGACTTCAAGCTGATGAACGGCGCGCAAGGCTTTGTGTCGACCCGGATCAAGATGGGCTCCACCTCCAACGTGACCGCGATCGTGAAAGCGGGCGGCAAGGTCTACAAGGCCAGCAAGGAAGTGAAGGTCACCATTGGTGGCTGCGGCGGCTGATGGGCTAAAGCAGCCCGAGCGAGCCCAACCCGACTGAAACAGACAGGAGCAAGAAAATGGCAGAACCCATGAAAATCCGTGCCTCCATGGCTGGCGACG
>DAOQNK010000284.1:0-2261 GCA_035332045.1 Thiobacillaceae bacterium
GCGGCGCAGGGTGGTGTTGAGGCGCAGGGCCAGGTCGATGCACTGGTCGTAGAGGTTGGAACTCGGCCGGCGGTGGTCCATGACCTCCAGCAGGGCCAGCCGGGCCGCCGCGTGCATGGCCTGCTGTGTCGCGCCCAGGTCCTTGTAGTCGGGGCTCTCCTCCAGGGGATGGGGGTCCCGGCTGTAATACCACTGGCCGAAGGGCGAGCGCAGGTGGGCGTCCTCCACCAGGTCCAGCTTGCTCACGGGCCCGGCGCAGACCAGGGTCCGGTTGAGCTGCTTGAACCAGGCCAGATGGGCCGCGATGATCACCTCCAGTTCCTCGGTGAGGTGCTGGATCTGTTCTCGTTCCAGGGGCAGGGACATGGAGCGTCCGTTATGGATGTTGTTGGCGGCAATAACGGACCCGGCCGGCAAGTCTTTAGCCGGCCGCCGGCCGAAATCAGCCGCCGCCGGGCTGCAAGGTCACGGCCACCTCCGTCTTCTTGTCGTCCCGCAGCACCGTGACCTTCACCGTCTGGCCCACCTTGAAGTCATCCAGGCGGGAGAGCAGCTTGCCCACGGCCTCCACCGGCTTGCCCTCGATGGCGACGATGGTGTCGCCGGGGACGATGCCACCGTCCCGGGAGACGGTGGCGCCCTTGAGGCCGGCCTTTTCCGCCGCCGAGCCGGGCGCTACCTTGAGGATGACCACGCCGGTCACGCCGCGCAGTTCCGCCAGGCGCTGGTTGAGGCGCTCGTCCACCTCGATGCCCAGGGCGGGGCGGATGTACTTGCCGCTCTTGATGAGCTGGGGCACCACCTGGTTCACCGTGTCCACCGGCACCGAGAAGCCGATGCCCGCCGAGGCGCCGCTGGGGCTGTAGATGGCGGTGTTGATGCCGATGAGGCGGCCGGCGGAGTCCAGCAGGGGGCCGCCGGAGTTGCCGGGGTTGATGGCCGCGTCGGACTGGATCAGGTGCTCGATGCTGCCGCCGTTCTCATCGCCCAGGGTACGGTCCAGGGCGGAGACGATGCCGGTGGTGAGGGTCCAGTCCAGGCCGAAGGGGTTACCGATGGCGAACACTTTCTGGCCCACCTTCAAGTCGTGGCTGGAGCCCAGGGGCACCGGCGGCGGTGACTTGAAGCCCACGCCGATCTTCAGCACGGCGATGTCGTGGGCCGGCGAAGCGCCCACCAGGGCGGCCTTGTAGTCGCGGCCGTCGGCCAGCTTCACCGTGGCCTCGCTGGCGTTCTCGATGACGTGGTAGTTGGTGATGACGTGGCCCTCGGCGTCCCAGATGAAGCCGGAGCCCGTGCCCCGGGGCACGGTGAAGACGTTGCGGCTCCAGAAATCCCGCACCTGGGACTTGGTGGTGATGTAGACCACCGAACCCCGCGATTTCTCGAAGAGCTCGATGGTGGATTTCTCGTCGGCCGCCAGGTCGCCCCGGGCCTGGACACTGCGCGGCGTGGCGTCAGGCGTCTTGGCGAACCAGCTTTGGAAATCGGGCGGACCCCGCCAGAGCAGGATGAGGAGGGCGGAGGCCAGGGTGAACCAGAACAGGCGGGCGAGGAAACGGTCTTGCATGGCGTGGGCGATGGAGGTGGAAGTTGAGGGGAATCTGGGGCCGGTCTACGGCTTGTCAAGCAGGGAACAGACCTCCTCATAGTCTCGCCGCAGCCTGGCAAGTTCCCGGCGGTAGGCTTCGGCATCGCCGTGCTCCAGGAACTTGGGGTAGTAATCGTGGGCGCCGCGCAGCCGCCGGGCGTGCTTGATGGGGCACCAGTACTGCTCGGTGCGGGCCGCCACCTCCCGGGCGTAGGCCGCCACGCCGTTGGCGTAGGCGCAGTAGAAGCAGTTGAAGCGCTCGATGAGGTTGAGATAGGGCAGGCCTTCCCGGTCGAACACCAGGAAGTCGCGCCGGTTCACCCGGGGGATGCCGTAGACCCGGAAGCACAGGGCCTGGTAGAGGCTCACGAACAGGTCCAGCAGCAGGAAGGGCAGCCAGCCCGCGTAGATGATGGGCGCCGTGGCCAGCACCAGGGGCCGGGCCTGGAGGATGAAGCGGAGGAGCCCCACCTTGTATCGCTGCTGCCGGCGCAGGAACTCCCCGGCTAGTTCACGGCGCTGCCGGTCCAGCTCCTCCCGCGCCTGGCGGTAGGCCTCCTCCACTTCCTCCTGCAGGGCGCGGATGCGGGCCAGCAGTTCTTCCAGGTGCTGTTTCATGGGAGGGTCCGGGTCGGAGCGGGCGGCCGCCCGCGACGGCGCTAGGGTAACC
>DAOQNK010000285.1:0-2245 GCA_035332045.1 Thiobacillaceae bacterium
GCCAAGGTGCTGATCCTGGACGCCAACGACTCCTTCTCCAAGCGGCCCCTGTTCGAACAGGCCTGGAAAGAGCTGTATGGCTACGGCCCGGGCGGCATGATCGAGTGGGTTCCCGGCGCCCAGGACGGCAAGGTCGAGCGCCTCGACCCCAAGACCCTGACCTGCTACACGGGCTTCGGCGAGCACCAGGGCGATGTGGTCAACATCATCCCGCCCCATCACGCCGGCAAGATCGCCAAGGACCTGGGTCTGGCCACCTTCAAGGACAAGTGGTGCGAGGTGAAGCCGGAGAATATGGAATCCCAGAAGCTGAAGGACGTGTTCGTCATCGGCGATTCCTGCGTCGGCGGCGAACTGGCCACCAACAATGGCTTCCCCAAGTCCGCCCACATGGCCATCACCCAGGCCAAGGTGGTGGTGGCCAGCATCGTCGCCAAGGTGAACGGCCTGCCACCGCCGGTGCCCATCTACACGAATACCTGCTACAGCGTGGTGGCGCCCGACTGGGGCTTCTCCGTGGTGCACCTCTACCGGGTGCAGAACGGCCAGTGGGTGTATATCAAGGAGGGCAGCGGCATCTCGCCGGTGACCTTCGGCACCAAGGAGGCGCCCAAGCCCGTGCCGCGCATCTATCGCAAGCTCGAGGTGGAATACGCCGACGGCTGGTTGCGCAACGTGCTGGCGGACGCGTTCTCCTGAGCTTCCCGGGGACCCAACGAAAAAGCGGCCGTCGGGCCGCTTTTTCGTAACGGGGCGGCTTGGCCTAGATCGCGTCTTCGCCGGTTTCGCCGGTACGGATGCGGATGACCTGGTCGACGCTCGAGACGAAGATCTTGCCGTCGCCGATCTTGCCGGTGCGGGCCGCCTTGACGATGGCCTCCAGGGCGCCATCCACCATGGAATCGGCCACCACCAGCTCCACCTTCACCTTGGGCAGGAAGTCCACCACATATTCGGCGCCCCGGTAGAGCTCGGTATGGCCCTTCTGGCGGCCAAAGCCCTTCACCTCGGTTACGGTCAGACCGCTGACGCCCAGGGACGACAGGGCTTCCCGCACCTCGTCCAGCTTGAACGGCTTGATGATGGCGACGATCTTCTTCATGGGCTTCTCCTCCTAAAATGGTGCGCGGTACTGGTTGGTGATGGGGTAGCGCCGGTCGCGGCCGAAACCGCGGGGTGTGATGCGGATGCCGGGGGGGGATTGCCGGCGCTTATATTCGGAGCGGTCGATGAGACGGATCACCAGGCGCACGTCGGCCTCGGTGAAGCCGGCCGCGACGATGTCCCGGGGGGCCATGTCCTGCTCCACGTAGCGTTCCATGATGGCGTCCAGGATGTCGTAGGGCGGCAGGCTGTCCTGGTCGCACTGGTCGGCACGCAGCTCGGCGCTGGGCGGCCGGGTGATGATGCGTTCCGGGATGACCTGGCCGCCGATGCAATTGCGGCAGCGGGCCAGCCGCCAGACCAGGGTTTTCGAGACGTCCTTGAGGACCGCGAAGCCGCCCGCCATGTCACCGTAAAGGGTGGCGTAGCCGCTGGCCATCTCGCTCTTGTTGCCGGTGGTCAGCACCAGCTGGCCGAACTTGTTGGAAAGCGCCATGAGGAGGGTGCCGCGAATCCTCGCCTGGATGTTCTCTTCGGTCTGGTCGAAGGGCAGGTCGTCGAATTCGCCGGCCAGTTCCTCCAGGTAGGCGTCGTACATGCGCTTGATGGGCAGCACGTCGTACTTCACCCCCAGCTTGTCGGCCAGTTCCTCGGCATCCTCCAGGCTCATGCCGGCGGTGAATTCCGAGGGCATCATCACTGCCCGCACCTTGTCGGGACCCAGGGCGTCCACCGCCACCACCAGGGTCAGGGCGGAATCGATGCCGCCGGATAGGCCCAGGATGGCGCCGGGGAAATGATTCTTGGCCACGTAGTCGCGCACGCCCTGCACCAGGGCCTGGTAGACCGAGGCCTCGGGCGGTGGCAGGGGAATGACCTCGCCCCGGGCGACGCCATCCTCCAGGTCGACGTAATGCAGGCCTTCGGCGAAGGCCGGAAATTGCGCGGTGACCTGGCCCGCGGCATCCATGCAGAAGGAGGTGCCGTCGAACACCAGTTCATCCTGGCCGCCCACCATGTTGACGTAGACCATGGGGAGGCCGCACTCGGCGATACGGGCGCGGGCCACCTCGAAGCGCTCGTCCTGCTTGTTCATGTGGAAGGGCGAGGCATTGGGCACCAGCAGCACCTGGGCGCCCGC
>DAOQNK010000286.1:0-2199 GCA_035332045.1 Thiobacillaceae bacterium
TCGGTCACCGAAACCGTGAGCACTTTCTGGCAGACCTCCTCACCCAGGGTCTTGAACTCATTGCATATCTCCTCCTCGTAGGTGGCGGGCCGGGTGACGGTGGTGGTCTTGCACTCCCCGTAGGCGCCGCCGAAGGCCCCGGCCACGGCGGTGGGGTCCGACTTCACCGCCGCCCCTTTCACCAGGATGGGATCGGCGGGGACGATGGCCAGGGGTGGCCGGGCCGCCCGATTGTTGGCCAGATCGTTGATGGCATCGCATTCCACCTGCTGCCGGGCATCGGCATAGTGGGCCGTGGCACATTCGGTTACACGGTCACCGCCGGGCGTGCGCGGATCGCCGTTGCCACCGTCGTACAGAGTGGAATTGGGGTGGCTCGAGTCATGGTGTGGTACTTGGGCGAGGGCGTCCTCGTCCGTGATGGCCCTCTTCACCGCAGCGGCCCCCTGGGGCGACCGGCCGAAGGCCTTGCCAGCCTTGAAGGCCTGGACGGGGGTCATGTCCGCCCGGGTGTAGGGGAAGACGAGCAGCATGCCCCAGAAGAGAAATCCGGCCCGCAAACCGTTCCTCATGGCTTTTCCCTCAGCCGCGCCAGGCGTGCCTCCGCCGCCGCCGCCAGTGGATGGTTCGCCCGGGCCATGCGTTCCAGGATGAACCCCAGGCTTGCGTCGCCGCTGACGCGTAACACGTCCTGGCAGGCGGTATCGTCCGAGCCGGCCTGACATCCTCCTACGTTGCCCAGCACATACGCCGGCACCGCCTGAATCCGGTGGTGGGTGAAGGCTTCCGGGTGGAGGATGGCCGAAGCCCCCCGCCTGGCCAGGGGTTCGAAGGCTTGCAAGGTCTTCCTGAGCGACCCGTCCTTCGGCCCCCGGAAGACCAGCACCGCGCCCGTCCGGGCCGCGTCCGCCGCCAGACGCTCCAGGCTGGCCCTGGGCATGGCGAAGGAGACGAAGACCAGCAGGTCCGGCCCCGTCTCCGCCCTGCCCCTTGTACCTAGCCCCTGGCGGTAGCGTTCCGCCACCGCCAGGGGATCGGCGCCAACGCCTGTACTGGCTCCAGGGTCTGGCAGCCGGGGCATGGACTGCATCGGCCGGCCCGGATCGGCGCGGAAACTCTCCTCGGCCCGGCGCATGAGCTGCTCGCCGCGCGCCTTCTGCCGGGCCATCTCGGCCCGAAGTGCTGCCTCGTCCGGCAGGCCCGGGGGCGCGCCCCAGGCGGCCAGGCTAAGGAGCCAGGCTGGCAGGAGAGAACACCGACGCACAGCAGTTCCTCTTTCGGTAAATCAGATAGGCGAAGTCCTCGCCCCGGTAGGGAAACTCCTTCCCCGCCCCCCAGATCGCCGTGGTCCGCCCGTAGGGCTGGCAGCACCTGCCGTCTATCTTCCCGGTCTGGGGCACGGGATGGAGCATGGCCATCTTGTAGTTGCGCTTGTCCATCAGCGGCTGGGGGTAGTAGCCGCACTGGCCGGCATCTCCCGCCGCGCCCCAGACCAGCAATTCCCGGTGCATCTTGGCGGTCATGCGCTGGGCGATGAGGGTGGAGGCCTGCACGCCGCCGATGTGGGCCGCCACGTTGCCGTTGAGGGGATACATCGATCCCTGGCAGCCCGCGCACCAGTACAGCTCCGACAGGGGGAAGCCCGCCGTGGCCGCCACGCAGTCGGCGGCGCACACCGCCTGGGCGGCGGGGTTGGCGAACAGGGCCACGTCCGGGTTGAGGATGAAGGTGAGCTCCGACTCGTTCCACAGCGGGTCCACCTCGGTGATGTAGGCGATGTCGAAGCCGCCCGGCTCCAGGCAGTCGGATTCCAGCAGCACCTCCAGCAGGTAGAGCACCGGAAAGGTGTACCAGTGGGCCTGGTAGAAGCTGGAGCCGTGGGAATCGTGGGTGCCCTTGCCGCGCCCATGGGCGGGGGCGTGGATGCCAAGGTCCAGCGATAGGCCGCCCAGGCTGGGAAAGCAGTAGGGATGGCGCACCACCTCTGCGATGCGTACCGGCTCCCAGAAGCCGATGGAGATGCCGATGCGCGGCGGGTTGGCGCAGCCGCAGATGGCGTCGCCGGGGTTGGACCCGTTGTCTTCCTGGTCCATGGAGAACAGCGTCGCGCCCCCCAGGGTCAGGGGCAGCATGCAGGACCAGCAGATGTCCGTGATGGGGTTGGGAAACTTGCCCGGACAGGTGGGGCCGGCCCAGGCG
>DAOQNK010000287.1:0-2197 GCA_035332045.1 Thiobacillaceae bacterium
CCCGGTAGAACTTGATGCCGTTGCGGTCGAAGGGAATGTGGCTGCCGGTGACCATGATGGCCGGCATGTGCAGCTCCTGGGCGTGGTAGGCCAGGGCGGGGGTGGGAATGACCCCGCAGAAGGTCACCTTGATGCCCGCGTCCCGGGCGGCGGCGGCGCAGGCGGCGGCGATGCCGGGGCTGCTGGGGCGCAGGTCCATGGCCAGGGCCAGCCGGCTTTCCCGGGCGGCGCCGATGACCTGGAGGAAGGCCTTGGCGTAGGCGTAGCAGACGGGGGCCGTCATGTCGGCGGCGAGGCCGCGGGCGCCGCTGGTGCCGAATTTCACGCCGCTGGTTTCCATCAACTGCAGGATGCGCATGGGGTCTCCATGGGGGGCAAGAAGCCGAATGATCCTAGAAACGGCGGCTGAACGCATCCGCCAGGCGCTTTCCGGATCCGCTTCCCGCCCCGAATAAAAACTTCACGGCGGCGTCGCGGCGATGTCATGGCCCGGTCATTTTCGGCCCCTAGGCTTCGCTTCGTTGTCCCGCCCCGGCCTGGCCGAAGGGTGGGACCGACCTTCCCCCGAGATCGAAAGGACCCCCATGAAGCACACCCTGAAACCCGTGGTGGCCGCCCTGGCCGTCGCCCTGTCCGCCCAGGCCGCCCTGGCCGAGGACGCCTCCACCTGGTACGACGCCGGCCAGCAGGCCCTGCTGGAAGCCAAGGCCCTGCGCCCCGTGGGCCATCGCGCCAAGAACGTGATCCTGTTCGTGGGCGACGGCATGGGCATTTCCACCGTCACCGCCGCCCGCATCCTGGACGGCCAGCAGCGCGGCGTGGACGGCGAGAAGAATTCCCTGGCCTTCGAGGAGCTGCCCTACCTGGCCCTCTCCAAGACCTACTCCGCCAACCAGCAGACCCCCGATTCCGCCCCCACCATGACCGCCATGGTGACCGGCGTGAAGACCAACGACGGCGAACTGAGCGTGAACCAGTCGGTGGTCCGCGATGAAAAGGATGACGCCGTCATCCAGGCCAACAAGATCACCACCCTGCTGGAGCTGGCCGAGACCAAGGGCCTGTCCACGGGCATCGTCACCACCGCCCGGGTCACCCACGCCACCCCCGCCGCCTGCTACGCCCACACCTCCGAGCGGGACTGGGAAGCCGACAGCAACAAGCCCACCGACGCCACCGTCAAGGACATCGCCGCCCAACTCATCGACAACTTCGGCAGCGGCGGCATCGGCGACGGCCTGGAAGTGGTCCTGGGCGGCGGCCGCACCTATTTCCTGCCCAACACCGTCACCGAGCCGGAATACGCCGCCAAGGGCAAGCGCAAGGACGGCCGGGACCTGACCGCCGAGTGGCAGAGCAAGTTCGGCGGCGCCTACGTCTGGAACAAGGCCGGCTTCGACGCCATCGACCCCGCCACCACCAGCCACCTGATGGGCCTGTTCGAGAACTCCCACATGCAGTACGACACCGACCGGCCCAACGACACCGGTGGCGAGCCCTCCCTGGCTGAAATGACCGGCAAGGCCCTGGACATCCTGCAGAAGAACAAGAAGGGCTTCTTCCTGATGGTGGAGGGCGGCCGCATCGACCACGGCCACCACGCCGGCAACGCCTATCGGGCCCTGACCGACGCCGTCGCCCTGTCCGACGCGGTGCGCACCGCCATGGAGAAGACCGACCCCAACAACACCCTGATCGTGGTCACCGCCGACCATAGCCACGTCTTCACCATCGCCGGCTATCCCAAGCGCGGCAACCCCATCCTGGGCAAGGTGGTGGAGCCCGGCAAGACCGACTTCGCCCTGGCCGCCGACGGCATGCCCTACACCACCGTCTCCTACGCCAACGGCCCCGGCTACCACTTCCTGACCACCGGCGGCGACACGGTCTACAGCCAGCCCATCCAGGCCGGCCGCTTCACCGACCTGACCGGCGTGGACACCACCGACGAGGGCTTCCACCAGGAATCCCTGGTGCCCCTGTCCTCCGAGACCCACGCGGGCGAGGACGTGGCCATTTTCGCCGGCGGTCCCAAAGCTCATCTGTTCCACGGCGTCCGGGAACAGAACTACATCTTCCATGTGATGAAGGACGCCCTCGGCCTGTAATGGCGGGAAGCGATCCGGGCGGTCCACGCGCCCTTTCCGGGGAGGCCCAGGCGGGTCCTCCCCGTTTTTCCTTGGCTCGGTTCGCGTTA
>DAOQNK010000288.1:0-2182 GCA_035332045.1 Thiobacillaceae bacterium
CCATCACCGCCACGCCAACCGCGCTGGCCGCGCCAGCACCTTTCAGTACGTTCCTACGGAGGATGTTCATTGAGGGTTCTCCTAGTGGTATCGGGTTACAGGCCATAAAGGAAGTCGACCACCTTGTCGATCTCCTCGGAAGTCAGGCCACCATGCTTGCCGAAGGGCGGCATCATGGTGAAGGGATTGGTGGTGGTGGCATCCCAAATCTTGTCACGCAGCACCTTCTTGTCGGGGAATCGCGCCTGCATGGCGATCATGGGCGGTCCGCTGTTGCCGGTCTGCTCGGCATCCGGCAGGGTGGGGAAGCCGTGGCAGGCCAGGCAATTGCCTTTCGAACGATTGTAGGCAATGTCCTTGCCCGTCTCGCCCTTGGGCTGCTGGGCCATGGCTGTCATCGCGAGCAGGGCGGCGATCACCCCGGTGATGACGGAAGCGCGTTTCCGCATGACGTCTCCTTCCTATGTGCAAATCGGGTTGGGCTGGCTATGCCTTGTCGCATAGACCCTTGAGGGCGGGCGAAGAATATGCGCAGATCACAGGCCCCACAAGGGCTCGGCCCTGCCGTTAGTACGGATTTAGTACGATATTTCCCGACCAAAGTATGTTGTTACCAGGCCAGTCGGCCCGCGGATACAGCGCCTGCTCAGCGGCCGGCTTCCTTGGGCGAATCCCGTTGCTGGCGCTCGCGCAGGTCACGAAGCCGGGCGTCGATGATGGACAGGGTGTAGAAATCCGTCTTGCCGGTTCGCTGGGCCAATTGCAACTGCTCCATGGCCGCCGCGATGCGGTCCGTGAGGACATAGGCCTCGGCCTGTTCGAGGTGGGCCTTGGCAGTCTCACCCAACTGGGTATGGGCCTCCGCCTGCAACTGGTGGAACACGGGATCCGAGGGCCAGCTGCGCTGCTGTTCCCTCAGAAAATCCAGGGCCGCGGGCGCCCTGCCGGCACGCAGCAGCGCCCTGGCATGCACGTAGGCCAGGGGCCGGTAGGCGCCATGCTGGCCCAAGGCGGTTCGCGACAGATCGAGGGCTTCATCCACCTTGCCCCGGGCCAGGGCGAAATCCACCCGGGCCAGGGCCACGAGGGGCGAGCGGGATACCGCGCCGTCGATGCGCGCCAGGGCCTGACCAGCCCGATCCAGGTTACCGGCCCGCTGACTGGCCTGGGCGAGGCCATACCAGACGGCTGGCGTGGGCTGGTCCCGCGCCTGGGCCTCGAAGACGGCCACGGCATCCTTGGCCTCGCCTTCCTGGGCCTGGACCCGGGCTCGCACCAGCAGGAACTCGACGCTGTCCGGATGTTGGTGATAGGGCATGCCGCTCAAGCGATTCTGGATGTCCGCGATCCGCTCGTAGGTCAAAGGGTGGGTGCGCAGGTAGGCCGGGGCGTTGTTTTCATACAGCCGTCCCTGGGCCTGCAAGCGCTCGAAGAACGTGGCCATGCCCTGGGGCGAGAAACCCGCCGCTTCCAGGGTCTGCAGGCCGATCCGGTCCGCCTCCCGCTCATTCTCCCGGGTGAAGTTGAGCTGGCTTTGCAGGCTGGCGGCCTGGGCGCCGACGATGGCGGCCTGGGAAACCTGGCTGTTGGAGCGGGCGGCAAGAATGGCCAGGGCCAGGGCCAGTAGCGAAACCACGCCCGAGGCCTTCTGGCTGTCCACCATGCGGGCAATGTGGTTCTGGGTAACGTGGGAGATTTCGTGGGCCAGCACCCCGGCCAGTTCCGATTCGTTCCGGGCCGCGGTGATGAGACCGGTGTGTACCCCCACATAGCCACCGGGCAGGGCAAACGCGTTGATGGTGGAATCCTTCACCGGAAAGAATTCGAAATGCCGGCCTGGGCTGGGAGACGAGGCGGCCAGACGGTCTCCCAGATTGTCCAGATAGTCGGCCACCACCGCGTCATCCAGGAAATCATTGCTTTCCCGGATCTGACGCATGACCTCCCGGCCGACCTTGTCTTCCTGGGCTTCGGACAGGCTGGTCCGGGAAACCTCGCCCAGATCGGGCAGCTCGATGGCAAGAACGGTGGAAGAAACGGGATAGGCGAAGAGCAGCAGCGCGGCGATGAAGCGAGGGAATCTCATGGCGGCTATGATACTTCTCCCTTCCACCAGTTCCCCTTCCACCATGAGCGACTTTACCCATTTTGACGAACAGGGCCGCGCCATCATGGTGGGCGT
>DAOQNK010000289.1:0-2172 GCA_035332045.1 Thiobacillaceae bacterium
CCCATCGTCTTCCTCACCGGCCATGGCGACTTGGCCCACGCCCGTAGCGCCCTACGGGGCGGGGCCGTGGATTTCCTGGAGAAGCCCTACGAGGAAGCCGCCCTGCTCGCCGCCATTGCCGAGGCCATCGACAGGGACAATCGCCAGTACGCGGCCCAGTCCCGGGTCGCCGAACTGCGGGGCCGCATCGAGCGTCTGTCCGACCGGGAACGTCAGGTCATGGATCTGGTGGTGGCGGGCAAGCCCAACCGGGAAATCGCCGATGACCTGGACATCAGCCCACGCACGGTGGAAGTGTTCAAGGCCCGCATGATGGAAAAGATGCAGGCCCGCAGCGTGCCGGAATTGGTTCGCCTCTGCCTGGAGGCGGGCGCCGCCGCCTGAGACCGGCGCCCCTCAGCCGGCCGCCAGCCGCCGGCCCAGATCCAGCACCGAGTCCACCAGCCAGGCGAAATCCGCGTCGCGGCTGCGGTGGTTGACGATGGCCACGCGCAACCAGCGCTTTTCCCCCAGGCGGGTGTCGGACAAGGCGGCGATGCCCGCCGCCTGAAGGCGGACCATGATTTCCCGGTTGAGGCGGCCCAGTTCCGCCTCCGCCAAGCCCCCGGGGTTGTAGCGGAAACAGACGATGTTCAGGCTGGCCGGCGCGAGGAGCTCCAGTCCCGCCTCCTGGCCTATCCGCTCTCCCAGGGCCGTGGCCTGGGCCACGTTCCTGGCGACGAGCCGGCCGTAGCGATCCAGGCCGTGCTCCTTGATGCCCATCCACACCTTCAGGGCGCGGAAGCTCCGCGAGGTTTGCACGCCGAATTCGTGGTAACCGGGCCGGTTCCCCGCCAGCCCCCCCTCGCAGGGTTCCAGGTACTCGGCGGCCATGGCGAAGGTCCGGCGGTGGGCGGCGGCATCGCGGACCAGCACACATCCGGCCTCGAAGGGCATGTGCATCCATTTGTGCAGGTCCAGGGCCAGGGAATCCGCCTCTTCCATGCCGGCCAGCCTCGGCCGGATGGTATCGGCCAGCACGGCCACCGCGCCGATGGCGCCGTCCACATGGAACCACAGGCCTTCCCGGCGGCAGAGCGCGGCCAGGCCAGCCAGGTCGTCGATGGCGCCGGTGTTCACCGTGCCGGCGCTGCCGACGACGGCCAGGGGCTGGCGTCCCCGGGCACGGTCGGCGGCGACGGCGGCTTCCAGGGCCTCGAGGTCCAGCGTGAAGTCAGCCCGTACCGGAATACGGGTCAGGCCTGCACGCCCCAGACCCAGCACCTCCAGGGCGCGGCCGATGCTGCCATGGGCTTCCGTCGAGGCATAAACCACCAGGGGACTGGGACCGGCCGCCAAGCCCTCGGCGCGCACGTCGAAGCCGGCCCGGGCGTTGCGGGCCACCGCCAGGCCCAGCAGATTGGCCATGGAAGCGCCGCTGGTCAGCAGGCCGCTGGCGGCGCGGGGGAAGCCCAGCATGTCCTTGATCCAGCCGATCACCTGGTCTTCCACCAGGATGGCGGCATGATCGCCGCCCCCGGCGTTGCTGTTCATGGCCGCTGCGAGAAATTCCGCCAGGGCGCCGGCCAGGGTGCCGTTGCCCATCACCCAGGCCCAGAACCGGGGATGGATGTTGCCCATGGGATAGGGCTGGATGAGTGCCCGGAACTGCGCATAGGCGGCTTCCAGCCCTTCGGGCTGCCTGGGGGCCGGTTCGTCCAGGGCGGCGCGGACGTTGGCCGGCATGGCCCGCCATACCGGCCCTTCGATGCCGCCGCGCAGGGCATCGAAGGCTTCGTCGAGCATGCGGTGGCCCAAGGCGCGCTGGGCTTCCCAGTCCTCGGGATCCAGGCTCTCCCAGCCGTGGCCGCCCGGCTCGCTCCCCTTGCTCACGCCGGCGCCCCGGCGATCAGCCGATTCCGCAAAGCCTGGCCGGGCACCGGTTCAGTACCGGTAGTGCTCCGCCTTGTAGGGGCCTTCCACCGGCACGCCAATGTAGGCGGCCTGCTGCTCGGTGAGGGTGGTGAGCTGGGCGTTCAGCTTCTTCAGCTGCAAGCGGGCCACCTTCTCGTCCAGGTGCTTGGGCAGGGTGTAGACGCCCACCGGGTACTTGTCGGTCTGGGTGAACAGCTCGATCTGGGCGATGGTCTGGTTGGCGAAGCTGGAGGACATCACGTAGCTGGGGTGGCCGGT
>DAOQNK010000290.1:0-2165 GCA_035332045.1 Thiobacillaceae bacterium
CGGAAGCCAAGCGCTGCATGTCCTGCGGCCTGTGCTTCGAGTGCGACAACTGCGTCGTCTACTGCCCCCAGACCGCCGTGTTCAAGGTCAAGAAGAAAGACGGCCCCACCACCGGCCGCTATGTGGACACCGACTATGCCAAGTGCATCGGTTGCCACATCTGCGCCGACGTGTGCCCCACCGGCTACATCGTCATGGGCATGGGCGAGTAATCATCAAAAGGATGAACGGCATGGCACGACTGGCCAACTGGCTACGCTCGGCCGCCCTCGTCGGCGTGGCGGCCCTTCTGGCCGCCACCGCCTTCGAGGCGGCGGCGGGCGTGGATTTGCCCAAGCTGGAGCGGGGCAAAGGGGAGAAGTGCGTGGAGGATACGCAGTTCATGCGCCGCAACCACATGGAACTGCTCAAGCACCATCGGGACGAGACCGTACGCCAAGGCATCCGCACCACCAAGTACAGCCTTAAGAAGTGTGTGGAGTGTCATGCCAGTGAGAAGACCGGCAGCGTCGCCTCCAGCAAGGAGGACTTCTGCGCCGCCTGCCACAGCTTCGCCAGCGTGAAGCTGGATTGCTGGGATTGCCACGCCACCAAGCCCGGCAAGAAGCCGGTCCAGCAGGCCGTCAAGCCCGCCGCCTCTCCTCTCCTGGCCTCCACCCCCGTGGAGGGTAAGCAATGAGCCAGCCCATCAAGCAAGATAATCAGGCCGTCGAAAGCGATCGCCGGACCTTTCTGAAGACCGGTGCCGCCGTGGCGGGTGTCGTGGTCGCGCCCGGCGTGCTGCTGTACGGCGTATCCCAGGCTCGGGCCCCGGAAGAAGGCGCCTCCAGCAAACAGCGCTGGGGCCTGCTGATCGACACCAGCAAGTGCGGCGATGGCTGCCATGACTGCGTCACCGCCTGCAATACCGAGAATGGACTGAGCGGCAAGACAGGGCCCCAGGACAGCCAATGGATCCGCAAGGTCGATATCAAAGACCTGCGCACCGGTTTCGTGCAGAGCCTGCCCATGATGTGCCAGCACTGCGAGCATCCGCCCTGCGTGGATGTCTGCCCCACCGGCGCCTCCATGAAGCGGGCCGACGGCATTGTGCTGGTGGACCGGCACATCTGCATCGGTTGCCGTTACTGCATGATGGCCTGCCCCTACAAGGCCCGCTCTTTCGTGCATGAGCCCCTGCATGATCAGAATCCCGAAGTTCCCCGGGGCCAGGGTTGCGTCGAGTCCTGCACCTTCTGTGTCCAGCGGGTGGATCGGGATGAGCAGCCCGCCTGCGTCGAAGCCTGCAACGCCAAGGGGCACCAGGCCATGGTGTTCGGCGATCTGAAGGATCCGGAAAGCGCCATTTCCAAAGCGCTCAAGTCTGTCGACAGCACCGAGGTGCGCGGGGATCTCGGCCTCAACACCGGCGTTCGTTACCAGGGGATCTAAGACATGTCGAACGAATTCTGTACCGACCTGGGCAAATGCCGGACGCGGCAGTTCCTGACGCTGCTGGCCCTTGGCGGACTGGTTGTTCTGGGCGGCCTCTTTGCCTTCTTCACCTTGGAACACCACGGTCATGTCCTGACGGGCATGTCCAACCAGATCGTCTGGGGCTTGCCCCACGTTTTTGCGGTGTTCCTCATTGTCGCCGCATCCGGCGCCCTGAACGTGGCCTCCATCGGCTCGGTCTTCGGCAAGCCCGTCTACAAGGCCCGGGCGCCCTTGTCCGGCATGCTGGCCCTGGCCATGCTGGTGGGAGGCCTGGCGATCCTGGTGCTGGATCTGGGCCGGTCCGATCGTCTGATCGTGGCCATGACCCATTACAACTTCAAGTCCATCTTTGCCTGGAACATGATCTTCTATAACGGCTTCTTCGCCATCGTGGGTCTGTACCTGCTGACCCTGATGGACCGGAAGCTGTACGGCTGGTCCAAGCCCGTGGGTTTCCTCGCCTTCCTCTGGCGGATATCCCTGACCACCGCGACGGGTTCGATCTTCGGCTTCCTGGTCGCCCGGGCTGGCTACAGTTCCGCCCTCATGGCGCCCATGTTCATCATCATGTCCTTTGCCTACGGTCTGGCAATCTTCATGGTGGTGCAGTCCTCCATGTACCGCTGGAACGGAATCAAGCTCGACGAGAATGTTCGCCGCCGCATGAAGAACCTGCTGGCCGTGTTCGT
>DAOQNK010000291.1:0-2157 GCA_035332045.1 Thiobacillaceae bacterium
CACTCTCGCCCTGGTGGGCATCCGAATCCTTTTGGCGAAAGATGGCCATCTGGGTGACGGGCGGCTCTTTCGTCGTACTCATCTTCCTCACCTTCGATACCCTCACCTACATCAAGGCGGGCGGCAAGCAGGTGCCCGGCTACGCGGTGATCAACAAGCGCATCGACTACCAGTTCAATGCCGCCAAGAACCGCTACATGCCCGTCATCGGCCAGGACGAGCCCCTGTTCGGCAAGAGGCTCTCCGAGGCGGAGGCGGAAGCCCTGGTGTCCAAGGGCAAGCTCACCACCCAGGCCAAGAACTGCATGGAATGCCACACCCTGCTGGGCAACGGCGCCTACTACGCGCCCGACCTGACCAAGGCCTGGCTGGATCCCTCCTGGGGCTCCAAGGAGGTGCGCGAGCAGTCCATGGTGGACTTCCTCATGGACCCCAGCGACAAGCTGCACAACGGCCTCGGCCGCAAGATGCCCAAGCTGGGCATCACCCAGGAAGAGGCCCGGGCCACCGTCGCCTTCCTGAAGTGGATGAGCGCCATCGACACCAATGGCTTCCCCCACAACTTCAAGGCCATGGACCAGTCCGACGCGCCCGCCGCCGCCCCGGCGCCCGCCGTCGCCCCCGCCGCCGCGCCCGAGGCGTCCCCCGCCCCGGCCCAACAATAAGGAGTCGCAAACATGGCAGCGCTAGGCATTTTCGATACCGCCAATCTCAATGGCGGGCAAAAGCTGGCGGTGAAGTACTTCACCGTCGCCGTCCTCCTGTTCGGCGCCCAGGTACTGTTCGGCATGCTGGCCGGCTTGCAGTACCTTAAGCCGGACTTCCTCTACGGCGTGGTGGACTTCTCCGTCAACCGCACCCTCCACGTCAACGCCATGGTGGTGTGGCTGCTCTACGGCTTCATCGGCGGCGTCTACTGGATACTGGAAGACGAAGCCCAGCACCCCGTGGTGGGCCTGGGGCTGGGCAACCTGATCTTCTGGATCCTCACCTCGGCCGTGGTCGTGGTGGTGCTGGTCTACCTGTTCATCCAGGTGGGGCCGGCGGAGATGAAGACCATCTGGCTCATCATGGAAGGCCGCGAGTACATCGAGGCGCCGCGCTGGGCCGACATCGGCATCGTGGTCTCCGTGCTGACCTTCTTCTTCAACGTCGCCGCCACCTTCGCCAAGGGTCGCTACACCGGCATCGCCGGCGTCCTCCTGCTGGACCTGCTGGCCCTGTTCGGCCTGTACCTGGCCGGCATGTTCTACACCCCCAACGTGTCCGTGGACCAGTTCTGGTGGTGGTGGGTGATCCACCTGTGGGTCGAGGCCACCTGGGAAGTGCTGGTGGGCTGCATCATGGCCTACATGCTGATCGTCACCCTGGGCGTGCGCCGCAAGATCGTGGAGACCTGGCTGTACATCGAAGTCGCCCTGATGTTCGGTTCCGGCATCCTGGGGCTGGGCCACCACTACTTCTGGATCGGCACCCCGGACTACTGGCTCACCATCGGCGGCTTCTTCTCCGCCCTGGAGCCCGTGCCCCTGGTGGCCATGGTGGTGCACGCGATCTTCGACTCCGGCGTCCACAAGCTGAAGAACACCAACCACCCGGCCCTGGCCTGGACCATCGCCCAGGCCGCCGGCAACTTCTTCGGCGCCGGCGTCTGGGGCTTCATGCACACCCTGCCCCAGATCAACCTCTACACCCACGGCACCCAGTGGACGCCCTCCCACGGCCACCTGGCCTTCTTCGGCGCCTACGCCACCGCGGTCATCAGCTTCTTCTACATCGCCGTCCAGAAGTCCCGGGGCAACGTGTGGATGAGCGGCAACCTGGTGGGCGCCTGGAAGTGGAAGTGGTCCATGGCCCTGCTCTGGATCGGCATGATCGGCATGACCATGGCCCTGCTCATCGCCGGCTACGAGCAGTCCCAGATCGAGCGCGCCATGGAAGGCTCCACCTGGGCCGGCTACTTCGCCGCCCAGGGCCATCCCTGGTTCCTGCAGGCCATGAAGTGGCGCCAGATCTCCGGCTGGGGCTTCACCCTGGGCTACATCCTGCTGGTGTGGGACCTGCTCACCATCGGCAAGCGGGAAACCCGCCCCGCCCAGGAACTGCACGCCGAGGCCGCCACGGCCTGATAGCCAGCTTCTCCTCGCTCTTGAGCGA
>DAOQNK010000292.1:0-2152 GCA_035332045.1 Thiobacillaceae bacterium
CGACAAGATCGAAATCGACACCCGCACCGGCGAGTACAAGAACCGGGTGAAGTAAGCCCGGTCGGCCGCGGCCGGTCGCGGACCGGCATCCGCCGCCGCTACTGCCCGCCCCGATACTCCATGCAGGCCAGGTTCTTCAGAACGTCCCGCATGCGCTCGGTGACTAGCCGGAGGTTCTCCTCGATCACCTCCGCCGAGATGCTGGCGGCGCTGTCGTTGCGGCCGGCCGCCCAGTTCACCGACACCGTGACGGCCGCGTAACACAGGCCGATCTCCCGGGCCAGATAGGCTTCGGGCATGCCGGTCATGCCCACCATGTCGGCCCCGTCCCGGGCCAGGCGCTCGATCTCCGCCTTGGTCTCCAGGCGCGGCCCCTGCACGGCCGCGTAGACCCCACCCGCCAGGTAATCCTCGCCCGCCTCGTCCAGGGCGGCCATGCAACGGCCGCGCATGTCCTCGCAATAGGGCCAGGTGAAATCCAGGTGGGCCACCGGCTTGCCGTTGTACTCGGCGAAGGTGGTCTCCCGGTCGTGGGTGTAGTCGATGATCTGGTCCGGCACGCAGAAGCGGCCCGGGGTGAAACCGGCATGAATGCCCCCCACCGTGGCCACGGAGACCACGTGGGTGACCTTCTCCACATGCAGGGCCCAGATGTTGGCCCGGTAGTTCACCAGATGGGGCGGAATGGTGTGACCGTAGCCGTGGCGTGCCAGGAAGACCACCGGATGGCCGTCCAGGTCGCCGAAGGTGAGGGGACCCGAGGGCTCACCGTAAGGGGTGCGGACCACCCGCCGGTGGGTGATGGAAAGTCCCGGAAGCTGGGTGAGACCGGTACCGCCGATGATCGCCAGCATCATTCTTCCTTCAACGCGTAAATCGCGGGCAGGTTGCGCCACAGGCCGTAGGCGTCCATGCCCATGCCCAGGACGTAGCGATTGGGCAGGGTGAGGCCGACGAAATCCGCCGCCACGGGCTTGTCCCGGCCGATATCCTTGTCCGCCAGCACGGCGATCTTCACCTCGGCGGCCCCCAGTTCCAGCAGCTTGACCTTGGCCGCCGCCAGGGTGTGGCCTTCGTCCAGGATGTCATCCAGGAGCAGCACGCTGCGGCCGCTCATCGCCTTGCGCGGCAGCACGGACCATTCGATCTCGCCGCCCCGGGTGCCGTCCCGGTAGCGGGTGGCGTGCAGGTAGTCGAATTCCAGGGGGAAGCCCAGCCGGGGCAGGAGCTGGCCGGCGAACACCACGGCGCCGCCCATGATGCACAGGGCGATGGGGAAGCGGTCCGCCAGGGCGTCGGTGATGCGGCTGGCGAGGCTGTCCAGGGCCAGTTCCACCTCGGTGGCGCCGACGATGAGCTCGGAGCGGTTCAGGATGGACCAGGCGTCGTTGATACGTGTATCCATGGCCACCTACCCCGCCACGCCCCGCTGCCGTCGCGCCTCGTAGAGGCACACGCCCGTCGCGACGGACACGTTGAGGCTTTCCACCTGGCCGAACATGGGGATGCGGGCCAGCACGTCGCAGTGCTCCCGGGTCAGGCGGCGCATGCCGGTGCCCTCGGCGCCCAGGACCAGGGCGGCGGCCCCGGTGAAATCGGCATCGGCCACGGTGCCGGCGGCCTCGTCATCGGTGCCGACGATGAGGATGTTCTTGTCCTTCAGCTCCCGCAGGGTGCGGGCCAAGTTGGTGACGGTGAGATAGGGCACCGAATCGGCGGCGCCGGAAGCGGCCTTGATGGCCACAGCGGACAGGCCGGCGGAGCGGTCCTTGGGGGCGATGACCGCGTGCACGCCGAAGGCGTCGGCGCTGCGCAGGCAGGCCCCCAGGTTGTGGGGATCGGTGATGCCATCCAGGATCAGCAGCAGGGGCGGCTCGGCCAGTTCCTCCAGCACCGAATCCAGATCCTTGGCGAGCTGGATGGGATCGGCCAGGGCCACCACCCCCTGGGACTTGCCCCGGGCCATTTCCTCGATGCGGGCGCCCTCGGCCAGGACCAGGCGCACACCCTTGTCCTCGGCGGACTTCGCCAGGTCCTTGGCGCGGCGGTCCTTGCGGGACTCGTCCAGATAGATGACCTGGATGCTCTCCGGATGGTGGCGCAGGCGGGAGACGATGGCATGAAAGCCGTGGATGACTTGGCGCTGACTCAT
>DAOQNK010000293.1:0-2145 GCA_035332045.1 Thiobacillaceae bacterium
TTCACCGCCCTGGGCGACGAGCACCGCCAGCGCATGCTGCTGCTGTTCGAGAAGGGGGAGCGTCTCAACGTGGGCCAGATCGTGGAGGTCTCGCCTTTGTCCCGCTCCGCCGTTTCCCATCATTTGAGCGTGCTGAAAAGGGCCGGCGTGCTGCGCTCCGAAAAACTCGGCAAGGAGGTGTATTTCTGGATCGACGCCGAGTATGTGGCCGGAACCCTGCGCAACGTGCTGGACTATATGAGCGAGAACCTCTGATTTTTCTCGTCCATTGAGTCGAAGTAATTAGGTATATGGATATGAAAGCGAAGCCATGCTGAAGCTGTTGGTCAAGAGATCACTGGGGATGCTGATGCATCTGCTGTTCCGGCTACGGGTGGAGGGCGACCTGACCGGATTGGATAGCCGGCGCCTGCTCATCATCGCCAACCACGAATCCTTCCTGGACGGCCTGCTGCTGGGGGTGAGCCTGCCGGTGGACGCGGTCTTCGTGGTGCACACCGGCGTTACCCGCAACCCCCTGTTCCGCCTGGTGCTGTCCCTGGTGGACTACTACGCGGTGGACCCCACCAACCCCATGGCCATGAAGACCATCGTCAAGCTGGTGGAATCCGGCCGGCCGGTGGTGATCTTCCCCGAGGGCCGCATCACCACCACCGGCAGCCTCATGAAGGTCTACGACGGCCCCGCCTTCGTGGCCGCGAAGACCGGCGCCGACGTGGTGCCGGTGCGCCTGGATGGACCGGCCCGCTCCTACTTCGCCCGCACCTCCGGCGACTATCCCCACCGCCTGTTCCCCCGCATCTCCCTGACCGTGCTGCCCAAGGCCCGCATCGCCCTGGCGGAAACCGGCAAGGCCCGGGACCGGCGCCGCCAGGCGGGGGAATCCATGCGCCGGCTGATGCAGGAGATGGTGTTCTCCTCCCACCCCATCGCCACCCTCTATTCCGGCTTCCTGGACGCCATGGCCGTGCACGGGCGCAAGCGGCGCGTGCTGGAGGATATGAAGCAGATCGAATACAGCTACGGCGACCTGCTCAAGATGATGCTGGCCCTGGGCCGCGCCGGGGAACGGGTGAGCCGTCCGGGGGAGACGGTGGGCCTGCTGCTGCCCAACGTGGCCGCCACCCTGGCCCTGATGCTGGGCCTCTCGGCCCGGGGCCGGGTGCCCGCCATGCTCAACTACACCGCCGGCGCCGAAGGCCTGCGCAATGCCTGCGCCGCTGGCCGCATCGCCACCGTCATCTGTGCCCGAAAATTTGTCGAGACCGCCAAGCTGGAACCCGCCCTGGCGGGCCTGGAAGGCATACGCCTGCTGTGGCTGGAAGACCTGGCGGCGGGCATCGGCGTTCTGGACAAGCTTTGGGTATTGGCGGCTTCCCGGGTGCCACGCTGGGTGGAAGCCCTCGTCAAGCCCGGCGACCCGGCCGTGGTGCTGTTCACCTCCGGCTCCGAGGGCAAGCCCAAGGGCGTGGTGCTGTCCCACCGAGCCATCCTCTCCAACATCGCCCAGATCCGCGCGGTCATCGACCTGTCCGTGGCCGACAAATTCCTCAACGCCCTGCCCCTGTTCCATTCCTTCGGCCTCACCGGCGGCTCCCTGCTGCCCTTGATGTCCGGTGCCAGCCAGTTCCTCTATCCCTCGCCCCTGCATTACCGGGTGATCCCGGAACTGGCCTACGACCGCAACTGCACGGTGCTGCTGGGCACCGGCACCTTCCTCGGCAACTACGCCCGCTTCGCCCATCCCTACGACTTCTATCGCCTGCGCCACGTCATCGCCGGCGCCGAGAAGCTGTCGGACGCGGTGCGGGCCACCTGGTTCGAGAAGTTCGGCATCCGCATCCTGGAAGGCTACGGCGCCACCGAGACCGCGCCGGTCATCTCGGTGAACACCCCCATGGCCTACCGGGGCGGCAGCGTCGGCCAGCTGCTGCCGGGCATCGAGGCGACCCTGATCCCGGTGCCCGGCATCGACCGGGGCGGCCTGCTGCACGTGCGCGGCCCCAATGTCATGAGTGGCTACTACCGCTTCGAGAAGCCGGGGGAACTGGAACCGCCGTCCTCAGAGGCCGGCCCCGGCTGGTACAACACCGGCGACATCGTCGAGATGGACGCCGAGGGCTTCCTGCACATCCGCGGCCGGGT
>DAOQNK010000294.1:0-2135 GCA_035332045.1 Thiobacillaceae bacterium
TGGGCACCAGCTCATGCTGGCCGAAGCGGAGGCGGAAATCATCCACGCATTTCATGGCGGTCCTGGGAGTCGGGGGATGCGGGCGGGCGGCGGCAAGCGGAGGTTTGGGCGGCCGGCGCGGAACAATGGCTCAAGATCGGGGGCCCGGATACGGGAAGCGGGACGGGGATGATAAGCCTTTCGACCCAGCCCAGCCAACGGCTGGCCCTCAGAAGCGTCCGCCCCGGGCCCGGAACAGCCGGGCGGCGCGAACCAGATTCCAGCCCAGCCAGGCCGCCGACGCCGCCAGCAGCAGACCGCCGGGGATGGCGAGGAAAGGCAGGAAAGGGGCGGGCAGCAGGCAGGCCAGGGCCGCCAGATGCAGGCGGAACTGGCCCCGGGCGGCGGCATCGGGCAGGTAGTCCTTCATGCTGGGCAGGTCCGAGGCCAGGATGCCCTTCTGGGCCTGGAGGTGGAACCAGGCCAGGAAGGGCACGATCTTGAAGAGCATGCCGTTGACCACCGGGATCGCAAAGCCGGCCAGAAAGAGGAGCCCGCCGAGGCTCTTCAGGGCGGGAGAATCGGCCAGGACCAGCAACGCTGCGGCGGGCGTCAGGCAGGCCATGCCCAGGCGCCAGTAGTCCAGGGTCACGTCGGGAATCTTGCGCTTGCGCCGCCGTTGCAGTTCCAGGGTGGCCAAAGCGAAGGCGGCGCTGGCGATGACAAGACCGGCTTTGCCCAGGGTCTGGACGGTGGCGAAGGGCAGGCTGGCGAGGCCCAGGCTGGCGGCCGCCAACAGCAGCAGGCCCCGGGTCAGGGGGGCGGGATAGGGCGGCGTCAGCTGGAGCATGGGCACCACCTGCCAGGCCACGCCCATGATGAGGAGGCCGATCCAGCCCCCCAGGCCGGCGAGCACGTGGCGGTCCAGCCAGGGGCCGGGGTCGGCGGGCTGCCAGAGGCCGGCGAGCCAGCCCAGCAGGCCCAGGCCCAGGCCCAGCAGGGCGGCCAGGGCGGCCAGGGCCAGCATCATGGCCCGCAGGGTATCCAGGGACCGGCCCCGGGCCAGGCTCGCGGCGGCCGCCAGGAGAAACGGAACCAGGGCGAGGCTCAGCAGGATGCCGGCGACGGTCAGGGGGAACGGGCCGCCGCCGGCCAGGCCCCAGGCCAGCAGGGGCGTGCCCAGGCCCAGGCCCAGGTGGCCCAGGGCCGCCACGACCCGCACGCCCGGCACCGGTGCGCCGGCCACCACCGGCAGCATCTGGGTCATGGCGCCCAGCATCACCATGGCCAGGAAGCCCAGGGTGAGCAGGTGAGTC
This sequence comes from Thiobacillaceae bacterium, assembly GCA_035332045.1. Lineage (GTDB taxonomy): Bacteria > Pseudomonadota > Gammaproteobacteria > Burkholderiales > Thiobacillaceae > PFJX01. The sequence goes on from DAOQNK010000294.1 coordinate 1,296, forward strand.
AGGGCCAGGCCCGCCAGGCCGCCCGGATCGGCGCTCCATGCCGGCCACCAGGCGGCGAGCAGGCCGGCGGCGGCCAGGAAGAGCGGGGCGGTGAGAAAGAAGCGCAGGGGTACGGAGAAGGGCGGCGCCTGTTCCAGGGAGAGGCCGGGGCCCATCATGTCTCCTATTTAACCTAGAAACGGCGGTTGGACGCGCCCGATGGGTCGTTCAGGCGGGTGGTTGGCGCGACGCGACGACGCCGCAGGCCGGGGCCTGCAAGAAGGAGCAGCGGAGTCGTTGCCGCCTTTGGCGGCTTACGAATCCGGCGTACCCCTTGCGGGTGCAACAAAGCCAGACGCCCGCCTGGGCGTTCCAGCGGGTGCGTAGCGGGCGCACCCAACAGGTGAGGTGTGCCGAAGGTTCGATGGCCAATCTCCATGGGCACTCGCAAGGGCAAATCAGCGGTCAACTGCCGTTTCTAGGTTGAATGGGGCTCTTGGGCTCGATGAGGATCTCGAAGCAGCCGTCCTCGATCATGTGGGTGTGGTGGGCGTAGCCCATGTTTTCCAGCATGCCGTACAGGGGATAGGGTTCCCGGTGGAGGAGGAAGCGGATGCGCTGGCCCGGCTTCAGGGCGTCCAGGGCCAGGAGCACCTTTTCCATGGGTTCCGGCGGCGGCAGCCAGCGGGCATCCACCAGCACCACCGACTTCATGGACGGCCCGGCTCCGTCATGGCGCGGCCACGGCCTCCATGGCGGCCAGCAACTCGGCCTGGCGGTCGGCCAGGGCCTGGTCGGACATGGGGTAGAGGATGTTCTCCTCCTTCATGTTGTGCTGGCGCATGAGCATGAGCAGGGTTT
>DAOQNK010000295.1:0-2134 GCA_035332045.1 Thiobacillaceae bacterium
GGGTTATTGGCCCAGTTGGGCGGCGTGAAGGCGGGCAGGGCGGGGGCCGGGGGTTGGGGCGCGAGGGCGGCCGGCACCTGGGCCTGGGGCTGGAACGGATTCACCCAGGCCGGCGCGCTGAACTGGGACGCCTGGATGGCGGGCGGTGTCCAGGGCGTGGGCGGAATGATGGGCAGTCGGTAGGCCAGGTAGGGATTCACGAAAGCCGGCTGGGGCGCGGGCTGGGCCTGAACGGCGGGAGCCACGGGCTGCGCCGGCACCACTTGAGCGGGCACCTGGTAAGCCGGGAAGGGGAATTGGAACGGGAAGCCCCGGAAGGGATTGGTCCAGACGGGGGCCTGCATGGCCGGGATAGACCAGGGGGTGGGGGCCTGGGCGGGAGCGGGCGCGGGCTGGGCCTTCAGGTAGGCCAGATAGGGGTTGTCGCTGGCCGGCGCCTTGGCCACATCCACCTTCCAGGGATTGGGCTGGGCCACGGTCAGGTAGGGATTCGTGGCGGCGGGAGCGGGGGCCTGGGCTTCCTGGGCCGGCTGGGCGACGGGGGTGGCCTGTTGGACGGGAGCGGCCTGGACGGTGGGTTGCACGGCGGGCTGGCTGGCCGGGATGGCGGGCTTGTCGGCTTTCGCCACGGGCTTCTCCGGGGCCGGCTTGGCCGCGCGGGAAGGACCGGAGGTGACCTTCTTCACGGTCTTCTTCTTGACGGTGGTTTTCTTGGGCGCCTCGCTCCAGGCCGATTCGGTGGCCAACAGGGCGAGGGAGGCGACCATCATCCCGCCGAGGAGAACGACCACCGGTTTGAGTCTGGAGTTCATGATGATGAGAGAGGGTTGGCGCGAATCAGTTCAAGCTAATTCCCTAAGGTGAATGCGTCAATGAGAGTTTTTTGTCCCGAAGGAGAATATCTCGGCGTTGTGGCTGGGAGGTCTCATGGGGAGGATGTAAGGCGTCCGGCTAGGTACATACGAACTGAAACCTTGTATCTATATATGCCAAAATAAGTATATAAAGTATGCGTTTATTGATTTAGCGTAGTTTCTAGATAAATTGTTCAACTCTATGTAAATTAATAATTAATAGAACAATACGCTGCCTTGGCATGGTTCTTGATCATGTCGGTCGCCATTCCCGGTCCTCCATCGTGACCGGGATTGCCTTCCATCCGACCGACAGGAGACCGAGCCCATGGTGGAGACCTTCTACGAAGTGATGCGGCGACAGGGGATCACCCGCCGCAGCTTCCTCAAATTTTGCAGCCTGACCGCCACTTCCCTGGGGCTGGGGCCGACTTTCGTGCCGAAAATCGCCCATGCCATGGAGACCAAGCCCCGCACGCCGGTGCTCTGGCTCCACGGTCTGGAGTGCACCTGCTGTTCCGAGTCCTTCATCCGTTCCGGCCATCCCCTGGCCAAGGACGCGGTGCTCTCCATGATCTCCCTGGACTACGACGACACCATCATGACCGCCGCCGGCCATCAGGCCGAGGCCATCCTCGATGAGGTCATGACCAAGTACAAGGGCAACTACATCCTGGCGGTGGAGGGCAACCCGCCCCTGAACCAGGACGGCATGAGCTGCATCATCGGCGGCAAGCCCTTCGTGGAACAGTTGAAGCACGTGGCCAAGGACTGCAAGGCCATCATCTCCTGGGGCTCCTGCGCCTCCTGGGGCTGCGTCCAGGCCGCCAAGCCCAACCCCACCCAGGCCACGCCGGTGCACAAGGTGATCACCGACAAGCCCATCATCAAGGTGCCGGGCTGCCCGCCCATCGCCGAGGTCATGACCGGGGTCATCACCTATATGCTGACCTTCGACCGCATCCCCGAACTGGACCGCCAGGGCCGGCCCAAGATGTTCTACGGCCAGCGCATCCACGACAAATGCTACCGCCGTCCCCACTTCGACGCCGGCCAGTTCGCCGAGGCCTGGGACGACGAGGGCTCCCGCAAGGGCTACTGCCTCTACAAGATGGGCTGCAAGGGCCCCACCACGTACAACGCCTGCTCCACCACCCGCTGGAACGGCGGCATCTCCTTCCCCATCCAGTCCGGCCACGGCTGCATCGGCTGCTCCGAGGACGGGTTCTGGGACAAGGGCGGCTTCTACGACCGGGTCACCGACATCAAGCAGTTCGGCG
>DAOQNK010000296.1:0-2132 GCA_035332045.1 Thiobacillaceae bacterium
AGCAGGTGGCGTTGATCTTGGAGATGTCCTTCTTGTTGGGCTGGGCGTGGATGGAGTGCAGGTAGCTCTCCATCTGCTGGACCACCACGCCCAGACGCTTGTATTCGGGATCCTTGCTGTCTTTCTGGGCTTCGAATTTCTTCTTGTGGCACTCGATGCAGCCCACGCTCTTGGGCAGTGGCTTGGGATGGGGCAGCTTTTCCACGTTGTTGTGGCAGCCGGTGCAGGGCTGCTTGCCGTGGACGCTGTGCTCGAAGATCTTTGGATCGATGTAGATGAAGTTCTTGCTGCCGTCCTTGCGGACCTTCACCTTTTCCTCGGGGTCGGCGTGGCAGCGCAGGCAGCGGAAGTTGGCGATCTCCGGCTTGGCATCCGATGTGGCGGCTGGCAGTTCGTGGCTGCTGGCCGGGGCTGTGGCTTCCACGCCTGGGGCCAGTCCCAGACCGAACAGCAATGCGAACGTGCCTACCAGCGACTTCCAGGCTGGGATTGCCATTTTTTTCGTCTCCTCTGCGGCGTTTGGGTGCCTGGAGAACGCCGCGGCAAGTTTCCCAATCACGGAAAAATTGCCTGGAAACGACGTTACCAGTACTTTCCTACCAAAACCTGCCGTAGACTACGTCCTCGCCGTGCTTATTTCAATCCTTGTATTGATAATCGCGTGGGGAATACGGGCGGAAAATCAGGGCATTAGCCCGGTAGATTGGTTGGAAGCGGGATTTGGCGGGCAACAGGCAAAATATTAGCCATTTCTTATATTTATACCCGACCGCATCCGTAGGTTTTTGGTGGCGAGGCCAGGCGACTGGGTCCCGTCGTGACGCATGTGGGTGATAGGAGGAGACGATGCGCAAGGGAGCATTGGCCGTGGCCCTGATCTGGGCCTCGGGGACGGTGATGGCGGCGGGCCCGGACATATCCGTCCTGGCCCGCACCTGCAACAACTGTCATGGTGTGAACGGGGTGAGCGCGGGCCTATCCATGCCCTCCATCGGTGGCCTGCCCCGGGACTACCTGGCCAATATCATGAAGCAATGGAAATACGACGAGCGGGGCGCGGCCACCATGAACCGCATCGTCAAGGGCCTCTCCGATGACGAAATCAATGGCTTGGCGGCTTACTTCGCCAAGCAGCCCTGGGTGCCCGCGCCCCAGCGTGTGACCGCGGCCACCCTCGCCAAGGGCAAATCGGTGATCAAGGAGAACTGCGAGGACTGCCATGGCCCGACGGGCGGCGATCCGGACGAGGATGCACCGAAAATCAACGGCCAGTGGGCCAAGTACATGGAGCTGGAGCTGGAAAAATACCGCGATGAGGAGTTTGAAATGCCCCACCGCAAGATGAAAAAGACCGTGCGCAAGATGAAGCCGGCGGATGTCCCCGCCGCCGCCCATTATTTTGGCGCCCAGGGCCGCTAGGACAGGAGAGACCATGCACAGCTTCGATCGCCGCGCCTTTCTCAAGGCCCTCTCCGCCGCTTCCGGCGCCTCCGTTCTGACCATTCCCCAGGCCCGCGCCGCCAAGACCAAGGCCCGGGTGGTGGTGGTGGGGGGCGGCTATGGCGGCTCTACCGCCGCCAAGTACCTGCGCCTGATGGACGACGACATCGACGTCACCCTCATCGAGCGGGAAACCCTCTACACCTCGTGCCCCCTGTCCAACGAGGTCATCTCCGGGGAACGGGACATCAAGACCCTGCAGATGGGCTACAAGGGCCTGCAGAAGCATGGTGTCAACGTGGTCCACGACGATGCCACCCAGATCGATCCGGCCAAGAAGACCGTCGCCACCGCCAGCGGCAAGAGCTTCGCCTACGACTTCCTGGTGTTGTCGCCGGGCATCGATTTCAACTATGGCGCTGTCCAGGGCTACAGCAAGGAACTGGCGGAGACCACGCTGCCCCACGCCTGGAAGGCCGGCCCCCAGACCCTGGCCCTCAAGGCCCAACTGGAGGCCATGCCCGACGGTGGCAAGTTCATCATCGCCGTGCCGCCCGGCCCCTTCCGCTGCCCGCCCGGGCCCTACGAACGGGCCGCCCAGGTGGCCAACTACTGCGTGCACCATGGCAAGAAGAAAGCCAAGGTGCTGATCCTGGACGCCAACGACTCCTTCTCCAAGCGGCCCCTGTTCG
>DAOQNK010000297.1:0-2096 GCA_035332045.1 Thiobacillaceae bacterium
CGGTCTTGGGGGTGACTTCCACCAGTTCGTCGTCGGCGATGAACTCGATGGCCTTTTCCAGGCTCATGTCGATGGGCGGCACCAGGCGCACCGCCTCGTCGGTGCCGGAGGCCCGCACGTTGGTGAGCTGCTTGCCCTTGATGGGGTTCACCACCAGGTCGTTCTCCCGGCTGTGGATACCGATGATCATGCCTTCGTACAGCTTGTCGCCGGGGTTGACGAACATGCGGCCCCGGTCCTGGAGCTTCCACAGGGCGTAGGCCACGGCCTCGCCGTTCTCCTGGGAGATGAGCACGCCGTTGCGGCGTTCGGCGACGCCGCCTTCCTTGACCGGCGCGTAGTCGTCGAAGACGTGGGAGAGCAGGCCGGTACCCCGGGTCATGTTCATGAATTCGCCCTGGAAGCCGATGAGGCCCCGGGCGGGGATGCGGTACTCGATGCGCACCCGGCCGCGGCCGTCCGGCACCATGTCCAGCATGTCGCCCTTGCGCAGGCCCAGGCTCTCCATCACGGCGCCCTGGTGGCCCTCTTCCACGTCCACGGTGAGCTGTTCATAGGGTTCCAGCTCCACGTCATTAACGATCTTCTTCACCACCCGGGGACGGCCCACGGCCAGTTCGTAGCCCTCGCGGCGCATGTTTTCGATGAGGATGGACAGGTGCAGCTCGCCCCGGCCGGAGACGTCGAAGATGTCCGCGTCCTTGGTGTCGTGGACCCGCAGGGCCATGTTGGTGAGCAGTTCCTTGTGCAAGCGGTCGCGGATCTGGCGGCTGGTGACGAACTTGCCTTCGGTGCCGGCCAGGGGGCTGCTGTTCACCATGAACTGCATGGACAGGGTGGGCTCGTCGATCTTCAGCAGGGGCAGGGCTTCCGGCTGTTCCGGGTCGGTGATGGTGGCACCCAGCACCAGATCCTCGATGCCGGTGATCTGGACGATGTCGCCGGCCAGACCCTCGTCCAGCTCCACCTTATTGAGGCCCTGGTAGCCGAACACCTGGCCCACCTTGGCCTTCACCGGGGTGCGCTCGTGCTCGGTCATCTCCTCGTCGGTACCGAACAGCACCAGTACCTGCTGGCCGGTCTTGACCTTGCCGCGCTGGATGCGGCCGACGCCGATGCGACCCACGTAACTGTTGTAGTCCAGGGCGGAGATCTGAAGTTGCAGCGGCGCGTCCTCGTCGGTGGCCGGAGGCGGCACGTGCTTCAGCACGGTCTCGAACAGGGGCTTCATGTCCACCCGGGGCTGATCCAGCTCCATGGCGGCCCAGCCGTTGAGGCCGGAGGCGTAGACGATGGGAAAATCCATCTGCTCGTCGGAGGCCCCCAGCTTGTCGAACAGGTCGAAGGTCAGGTTGACGGCGTTGTCGGCGTCGGCGCCGTCCCGGTCCACCTTGTTCACCACCACGATGGGCTTGAGTCCCAGGGCCAGGGCCTTCTTGGTGACGAAGCGGGTCTGGGGCATGGGGCCTTCCACCGCGTCCACCAGCAGCAGCACGCCGTCCACCATGCCCAGCACGCGTTCCACCTCGCCGCCGAAGTCGGCGTGGCCGGGGGTGTCGACGATGTTGATGTGGACCCCCTCGTAGTTGACCGAGGTGTTCTTGGCCAGGATGGTGATGCCCCGTTCCTTTTCCAGGTCGTTGGAGTCCATGACCCGTTCGGACACCTGCTGGTGGGCGGCGAAGGTGCCGGACTGGCGCAGGAGCTGGTCGACCAGGGTGGTCTTGCCGTGGTCGACGTGGGCGATGATGGCGATGTTGCGGAGGGCGCGGGACATGGGGCTAAGGTCTTATCAGCAAAGCCGAATATTCTACACCGGCCCCGTTTACCGAACCGCTTCGGATCGAGCGAAAACAAAAATACTAGGGCTGGGTGTCGCCGACGGGCCTGACCCGGGAGGCCGCTTCCTTGGCCCGGGCCCGGGCCTCCTCCACGTCCTTGCCCTCGGCCACCGCCACGCCCATGCGGCGGCGGGTAAAGGACACGGGCTTGCCAAAAAGACGGAGGTCGGCGCCGGGCACACGCAATGCCTCGTCCACGCCCTCGAAGCGGATGCCTTCCGCCTCGACGCCGCCGTAGATCACCGCCGAGGCGCC
>DAOQNK010000298.1:0-2094 GCA_035332045.1 Thiobacillaceae bacterium
GCTGGGCCAGGGCGGCCGCCAGGATGGCTTGCCGGGACGCGGCGGCGGGTTCGGCGGCCGCCAGGGCGGGCGCCTCGCCCCGGACGGGCCCGGCCCGAAAACCATGCAGCATGAAGCCCCGCTCGGCCTTGCTGCGCGGGTCGATGCCCAGGGGCACATCGGCCAGGAACTCGCCGGCCAGAGCCAGGAGATCGGCCGCCTGCCCGGAGATCAGCTCCAACTCCACTTCCGACACCGCCAGGACGGTATCGCCCGCGCGGATTTCCCCCCTGTCCAGCGCCACTTCCACCCGGCTGGCGCCCTGGATCACCTCCCAGGTGGTGCGTCGGATATCGGTCTGGAAGACGGGGACGAGGGCCGCCAGATCGACGCCCTGGAGCAGGGCCCGCGCTTCCGCCGGAAGCACCGATGGATCGGGTTCGCCCGCGGCCACGGCCACTTCCCATTCCGGACGGCGGCTGAGGGCGCCTTCGGCCCGGGTTTCCCCCTTCAGGCCCTGGATCCAGTGATAGCCCACCCGCCGTAGGCGAAGGGCAACCCGCCGGGCCTTCAACGCCAGGTCCGGGGTATCGAAATAGAGGCTGAGCAGCCGCCGCCGCCGGGGGTGCAAGCCCGCCAGTCGGGGATGGCGGGTCAGGCGGGAGGCCTTGCCGGGATCCAGGGAGAACTTGAGTTCGGTTTCCATGCCCTTCCCTCGAGCGCCCAGGCGGCGGCTGGCATGCCAAGCCGCCCGCCGAAATGGGCTGTAGCAGGCCGCGATAGAAGATCGCGGGGTTTTGAGGTTAGCATCGCCCGGCTATTGTCAGGTTACAACCGCCTCGAGTCCCCCATGAGCCATCACCCTCCCAGCGAATTCCTCATCAACCGCGAACTGGGCATCCTGGAATTCAACCGCCGCGTGCTCGCCCAGGCGGAGGACCCCACCACACCGCTGCTGGAACGGCTGCGCTTCCTGTGCATCACCTCCAGCAACATGGACGAGTTCTTCGAGATCCGCGTCGCCGGCCTCAAGGAACAGATGCGGCTCAATCCCGAGCACGTGGGGGTGGACGGGCTCACCGCCAAGCAGGTTTACAAGGAAGTGGCCAAGGTTTCCCACGCCCTGGTGGCGCGCCAGTACGAACTTCTCAACGAGGAGGTGCTGCCGGCCCTGGCCGCCCAGGGCATCCGCTTCCACCGCCGGACCCAATGGTCGCCGGAGCAGGCCGAGTGGATCCGGGAGTTCTTCTTCAACGAACTGATGCCGGTGCTGACGCCCATCGGCCTGGACCCGGCCCATCCCTTTCCCAACGTGCTCAACAAGAGCCTCAACTTCGCCGTGGAACTCTCCGGCAAAGACGCCTTCGGCCGGGGCTCCGGCAAGGCGGTGGTCCAGGCGCCCCGGGCCCTGCCCCGGGTCATCCAGCTGCCCCGGGAGTTGGCCGGCTGCGAATACGGGTTTGTCTTCCTCTCCTCCATCCTCCATGCCCACGTGGGGGCCTTGTTCGCCGGCATGGAAGTCCAGGGCTGCTACCAGTTCCGGGTGACCCGCAATTCCGACCTGTTCATCGACGACGAGGAGAACAAGAACCTCCGGGAACTGCTCCAGGGTGAACTGCCCCACCGCCACTTCGGCGATGGCGTGCGCCTGGAGGTGGCGGACAACTGCTCCGAGGAGATGAAGGAATTCCTGCTTCGCCAGTTCCAGCTCACCCGGGCCGATCTCTACCAGGTGCGCGGCCCGGTGAACCTGGTGCGGCTCATGACGGTGCCGGACAAGGTGGAGCGGCCGGACCTGAAGTTTCCGCCCTTCACACCCGGGCTGCCCGCCTCCTTCGGCAAGCAACCGGACCTGTTCAAGGCCATCACCGCCGGCGACATCCTGTTGCATCACCCCTTCCAGTCCTTCCAGCCGGTCATCGATTTCATCCGCCAGGCCGCCGAGGACCCCAACGTCCTGGCCATCAAGCAGACGGTCTACCGGACCGGCACCGATTCGGAACTCATGCGCCACCTCATCGCCGCCGCCCAGCGGGGCAAGGAAGTCACCGCCGTGGTGGAACTGCTGGCCCGCTTCGACGAGGAGGCCAACATCAACTGGGCGGAGCAGCTGGA
>DAOQNK010000299.1:0-2086 GCA_035332045.1 Thiobacillaceae bacterium
AGGACGAAGCTGATGGGGTTGTTGAGCTCGTGGGCCACGCCCGCCACCAGCCGGCCCAGGGAGGCCATCTTCTCGGAATGCAGCAGTTGCTGCTGGGTGCGCTTCAGGTCGTCGTGGGCCTCCCGCAGGGCGTGGTAGGCCCGGCGCAGTTCCCCCACCGGCCGGCCGGTGATGACCATGCCCACCTGGGCTCCCTGGTGATTGAAGCGGGGCGTGCAATTGAGGGAGACCGGCACGGCGGCACCGTCGCCGCCGCGCAGGGGCAGTTCGCAATCCGCCAGGCCCTTGAGACCGTGGTTGGCGAACATGCGCTCGGCGTTGGTCCGGGCCAGGTCGTCGGCGAAGAGATCGAACAGGGGCATGCCGATGAGCTCCCGCTCCGGCTTGCCGGCGAACTGGGTCATGGCGTGGTTCACCACCTCGACGCGCCCCTCCCGGTCGCACACCACCAGGATGTCGGACATGGAGGCCAGCACGGAAAACACGAAGCGCTGGGATTCCTCCAAAGCCGTGTTCTTCTCCTCCAGGGCCACCTCGTACTGGAGCAGGTCGTTGTAGACCTCGTCCATCTTCTGGATCACCTCGATCCAGGCATCCTCGCCCAAGCTGCCCAGGCCTTCGGCGAGGCTGGGGGGGGCGATGTGTTTGGCGGTGGGCATGGTAGAAGTCAGTGCACCGTGCAGACCATGCAGGGGTCGAAAGAACGTACCACGTGCTGCACCGCCACCGGCATGGGGTCGCCGGCATCCGCTTCCATGCCTGCCAGGGCCTGCTCCAGGGCGCCCGGCGTGCCGTCGGCGTCCCGGGGCGAGAAGTTCCAGGTGGTGGGGGCGATGATCTGGTAGTTGGCGATGCGGCCGTGGCGGACAACCAGCCAATGGCCCAGGCTGCCCCGGGCGGCTTCCACCAGGCCGATGCCAGCGCCTTCGTCGGGTAGGTCGCCGTGGTGGCACCAGGGCTCGCCGGGGGCCAGTTGCCGGGCCCAGTTTTCCATTTCCGGCACTACCCAGGCCAGTTCCAGCAGCCGTGCCAGCACCCGGGCCAGGACGCTGCCGCCATGGCTGGCCACCAGTTCCCGGATCAGGGGCTGGCCCGCCAGCATCTGCCGGGCCAGGGCGCCGGTCTCCATCACCCGGCCGCCATAGCGCGGCGCCTTGCACCAAGTGTAGGCCCCGGCCTTGTCCGGCAGGGGCCGGGTGAGGCCCTGGGACGGCGCCAGGGTCTCGCCCGCCATCCACGCGTGACTCACGTCCTCGGCGATGGCGGCCGGGTCCAGGGCGGCGGCCCCGCCATCCCACACCCCGGCCGGGAACAGGCCGTAGGCGCCGTAGCTCAGGAAGTGGTCGGCGGCCCGGCCCAGGCGATCCAGGCCCAGGTCCTCGGCAACGCTCAGGAACAGGGCCAGGTCTCCCGCCATGCCCTGGCGCCAGCGCGCCAGCGCGGCCAGGCTGTCCAGGCCGGCCACGGCCTCCAGGGCATCGCCGAACACGTGCCGTTCCAGGAAGCGGCGGAAGCCCCGCAGCAGGGTGATGAGGCGGAGGATTTCCGAATGCTCCAGGGGCCGGGAGCTGCCGCCGGGTTGCAGGCTCAGGGTGTGGGGCCATTTGCCCGCCATCAGGCCCATGAGGTGCATGAACTCGGCCCGGGCCGGCAGCACGTCGTTGGCGGCGCGGCCGGAAACCGCCTGGAAGCGGGCCGCCACGGCGGGGAACCAGGGCCGGTTTTGGTACACAGGCCGGGCGAAGTCCGGCATGAAGAACAGGTAGAAGTGGCTCAGGTGGTCCGCCAGGTTCTCGCAGGCGGTCACCAGGTGTTCCGCGAGCCGTCCGTTGGGCGGCGGCGTCAGGCCCATGCAGTCACGCAGGGCGGCGGCGGCGGCGGCGCTCTGGGCCACGGAGCAGATGCCGCAGATGCGGGGCACGATGACCAGGGCGTCCAGGGGCGCCTTGCCCGGCAGCATCTGCTCGAAGCCCCGGTAGAGGGGGGAGTTCACGCGGGCGGCGGCCACCTTGCCATCGGCGATGTCCAGGTGGACTTCCAGGTCGCCTTCGACGCGGTTGAAGGGGCCGAGGATGCGGGTGGTCAT
>DAOQNK010000300.1:0-2075 GCA_035332045.1 Thiobacillaceae bacterium
CGTTCCAGGGTTGGCCGTCGGCGCCCAGCTTGATGCCTTCGATGAGCAGGGTGATTTCCACTTCGTTGCCTACCGGGCCGGTGGGGGTGTACTTGGTGATGCCATAGTCTGAACGGTTGATACGGGTGGTGGCCTGGAAGCCGATGCGCATGCCGCCCCAAGGATCCTGGCCCATACCCAGGATTTCGTAATTCAGGGTTACCGGCTTGGTGACGCCATGCAGGGTGAGCTGGCCGGTCAGGGTGCCCTTGTCGGCGGTGGCAGGCTTGACCGCGGTGGAGACGAACTTCATCTCAGGGTAGTTGCGGGCATCCAGGAACTCGTCGGTGAGGACATGCACGTCCCGGCGCAAGTGGCTGGAATTCAGGCTGTAGATGCTGATGGTGGCGTCCACGGAGGATCGGGCGATGTTGTCGGTGTCCAGCATCACCTTGCCCTTGACGTCCCAGAAAGTGCCGCTGGTGCGGGCCACGACGTGGCGGACTTCCCAATTGGCGAAGCTGTGGGTGTTGTCGATGTTGAAGGTTTCCACAGCGGCCCGGGCGGTGGGCGCCAAGGCCAGGCCCAGGGCCAGGATGAGGGGGGTCAGGCGGGGTAGGCGAATGTTCATGGTGTCTCCTCTGTGTAAGGGGTGGCTGCCGCCAGCTTCCGTGGGCTTCCGCAGGTGGCCAGGCTGGCGCTGAGCGGTTTATAGCACTAACCTTCGCACACCAGCGTGACTCCGCGCACAGGAACGATGACCCGCGTCGATTTCTATTTCAATGCCCCGGCCAAGGCCGAGGTGGCCCGTAAACTGGCCACGAAAACCTTCCTGGCCGGCCAGCAGGCCCTGGTCTATTCCCGCCAGGCCCAACAGTGCCAGACCCTGGACGGCCTGTTCTGGACCGCCCAGCAGCTTTCCTTCCTGCCCCATGTTCGTTGCGGCCATCCCCTGGCCCGGGAGACGCCCATCCTCATCGGCGACGATCCGGACGAGCTGGCCAGCGCCGATGTGCTCATCAATCTGGAGGATGAGACGCCGGCGTTTTTCGGGCGTTTCGCCCGGGTCCTGGAAATTGTCACCCTGGATGAGGCCGACCGGGAACGGGCCAGAGTCCGGCTGCGCTTTTTCCGGGAGCGGGGCTACCAGGTGGATACCCACGACCTGACGGCCCCATGATGAATGAGGACAAGCCCGATCTCTTTGGCAAGATCGACGCCCTGCTCGGCAGGCGGGCGCCCGATGCCCTCCTGGACAAGGAGCGGGATTTCGAGGATTTTCCCCTGCTGACCGAGGTGGTGGATCCCGACCGGCCCGCCGGCGAGGCGCCCAGCGCCCAGGACCGTCGCCTGCAGGACAGACGCATGGCCGACCGGCGGGAGAACGACCGCCGGCTGGGGGACCGCCGCCAGGAAGGCCGCCGGGCTGGCGACCTCTCTCCGGGCAGTGCGCCGCCGCCCCTGCCTTCCGACATGAGCGCGGAAATGGAGCGCCTGGTGGCGACCATGGAGCAGCGCCTCACCGACATGTTCATCCGCCAGCAATTGCGCATGGAGGAAGCGGTGCGCAAGGCCATCCGGGACGAGATGGGCAAGCATCTCGGGGAGCGGGACTGAGCGCCGCGTGCGGCGCCCCAGCCCGTATAATTCCAAGTCTTCGTTCATCCGAGGCGCGGCCACATCCGCGCCTCGTGCTTTTCAGGACCGCAGCATGGAACTCGCCAAATCCTTCGAACCCCACGACATCGAGAAACGCTGGTACGCCCACTGGGAAGGCGCCGGCTACTACGGCATGGGCCGGGAGGAGAACCAACCCTTCTACTGCATCCTGCTGCCGCCGCCCAACGTCACCGGCACCCTGCACATGGGCCACGCTTTCCAGCATGGCTTGATGGATGCCCTGACCCGCTACCACCGCATGGGGGGCGACAACACCCTGTGGCAGCCAGGCACCGACCACGCGGGCATCGCCACCCAGATCGTCGTCGAACGGCAACTGGACGCCCAGAAGGTCAGCCGTCATGACCTGGGCCGGGAGAAATTCCTGGAGAAGGTGTGGGAGTGGAAGGAGCATTCCGGCTCCACCATCACCCGCC
>DAOQNK010000301.1:0-2062 GCA_035332045.1 Thiobacillaceae bacterium
TCTTCCACCGCCACCAGGTGCACCGTGTCGCCCACCTGGATGCGCAGCCAGCGCAGGAATTCGGGCTTGGGGGGGGGGCCATGAGGGCGTTCAGGCGGGCGAGGAGGTCGGTATCCGCCACGGGTGAAGGCTGGCGCAGGCGGTCCAGGCATTTCTTCAGGCGGGCGTCGGAGACGGGTTTCAGCAGGTAGTCCGCCGCGGCCTGTTCGAAGGCGGCCACGGCGTGTTCGTCGTGGGCGGTGACGAACACCACACGGCAGCCCGGGGGCGCGGCGGCGGCGGCTTCCAGGCCGGAGAGGCCGGGCATGCGGATGTCCAGGAAGGCGATGTCCGGGGCCAGATCCGCCAGGGCGGCCTGGGCGGCGAGGCCGTCCTGGACCACGGCGGCGATGGCCAGTTCCGGCCACAGGCGTTGCAGGCGCCGGGCCAGGTCGTCGGCCAGCAGGGTTTCGTCCTCGGCGATCAGGGCGCGCACGGCAGTTCCAGTTGCACCCGCACGCCGCCGCCGGCGTGGCCGGAGATGCTGAGCCGGCCGGCGTCGCCGTAGAGGGCGGCGAGGCGAGCGCGGACGTTGTCCAGGCCGGTGCCTGCACCTGTACCCGCACCCGCCTTGGCCGGGTCCAGGCCAACGCCGTCGTCGCCGATTTCGATGCGCAGCTTGCCGTGTTCCACGCTGGCCTCCAGCCACAGGCGACCGCCCCCCAACTTGGGTTCGATGCCGTGCTTCACCGCGTTTTCCAGCAGGGGTTGCAGCAGCATGGGCGGAAGGTTCGCCCGGCGCGCTTCCGGCGTGGCCTCGATGCGCCAGGCGAGGCGCGGGCCGAAGCGGATGGCGAGGATTTCCAGCCAGTTCTCCAGCAGTTGCAGTTCGCCTTCCAGGCTGGCCTGTTCCTGGCGCGAGCGGGCCAGGGCCACGCGCAGCCAGTCGATGAGGCGGTCCAGCAGCTGGCGGGCGCGGACGGGGTCGGCTTCGATGAGGCTGGCCAGATTGGCCAGGGTGTTGAACAGGAAGTGGGGCTCGATCTGGGCTTGCAGCAGGTGCAGGTGGGCTTCGGCTTCCCGGCGGGCGCGTTCGGCTTCTTCCAGGCGGCGCTGGCGGATTTCCCGCTCCTGAAGGTGGATGCGCTCCGCCTGGAGGAACACCGCGCTGCCCACCGCGCCGAACATGAGGCCGATGGCCATGGTCTGCGCCACCTTGTCCATCGCCAGGGGAATGCCCACCAGGCCGGCGGCCAGCATGGTGCCCAGGAGCACGCTGGAAGGCAGCCCCACCGCCAGGGCGAGCCAGCGCCGCCAGCCGGGGCGGAGGAACAGGACGAGGGGGGTGTTCACCAGGCTGATGGCGATGCCGATGCACTGGGAGAACAGCAGGTTGATCCAGAAGCCGTGGCCGAACTCGATCACCGTCAGCAGGGCGCCGATGGCGGTGTTGAAGAGGAGCAGCAGGACGATGCCGGCGAGGGCGTTCTTCATGGGGGGATTCTGCCTTGCTGAGCCGGCTCGAATAAAGCTGAAACCTCCCCTCTCCCCCAGCCCAGCCCACGGCCCGAGTTGCACCTCGGGCCGGCTTCGACGGCGGCAAGCAATGCTTGCCGAAACCCCGTCTCCGCCCCCCGCCTGCGGGGGAGGGGTGCACGTACGGCTACGCCACCACAGCCCCTCGCCCGCAGGCGGGAGAGGGGTGCGCGGCAGCGCGGGAGAGGGGAATTTCGTGCGCCGCCGAGGAGATGTGTGATCAATTGACACCCCCTCACGGCAACGCCAGCCGCAACCCGACGGTGAGGCTGCGTTCCAGCAGGCTGGCGAACTCCCGCCGGGGGCCGCCGGTGTTGAAGCTTGCCAGGGCGAACAGGCTCAGGTGGCCGTTGACAGCATGTTCGCCGTAGCCCGCCCACTGGTTGCTGCCGTCGTCCAGGTTGCGGCTCAGCATGAGGCGCCAGTAGTCGTCGGTTTCCAGCAGGTTGCTTTGCAGCACCAGGTGCAGGTAGTTGCGGTTGAGGAGGCGCGGCGCGTTGGCCAGGGCCAGGCCGGCAGCAGGCAGGCCGGCGGCGGCGCGGGCGAA
>DAOQNK010000302.1:0-2043 GCA_035332045.1 Thiobacillaceae bacterium
AACAGGGGCACGCCCAGGCGCTTCGCGGTCTCGGCGGCGTGGGAGTTGCAGATGACCAGGTCGACGCCGTTTTCCAGGGCGGACTTTTCCATGTCCTCCAGGTCGCCCAGCTTCACCTGGGCGGCGGGCACGGATTCCAAAATGGCGGACTTGGATGGCGCCACCGCGGCAGTGACCTGGCAACCGACGCCATGGACCAGGTTGGCCAGGCCGTAGAGCAGGTCGGGATCAGCGGCGATGGCGATGCGGGCGAAGCCCAGCATGAAGTGGGTGTCCACCATGGCGTCCTGGAGCTGGGCCCGCTGCCGCTCGATCTTCTCCGGCACCGGCTGGCCGCTGATCTCGGCCAGGGCGGCGATGAACGCGTCCACCGCCTCCAGGCCCATGAGGCTGTCGAAGCGGTAGTCGGGCACGCCGCTGCGGGCTTTCAACAGGTCGGCGGCGTCATGGAGGGAGCGGCCGATGACCAGGGTCGCGGCCGCCTCGTTGAGGGTGCGGATTTCCGACACCGGTGTGCCGCCCACACTGACCGGGCTGGATTCCTGGTCGGTGAGGTGGCCGTCCAGGGAATCGGCGATGTCCGGCAGGACCACGGGGCGCAGGCCGAACATTTCGATGAGCTCCTTCAGATGCTCCAGGTCCCCCGGCGTCAGCAGGGAGCCGGCCAGCACGTTGACCTGCTTCTTGCGCCTGCTCACCCGGCTGCTGTCTTCCGGCACCAGGACCTCGATGAGGGCCTTCACCGCCAGGGCGAAGCCCGATTCCAGGCTGCCCACGTAATCCGGGGTCACCACCGGCACCACGGGGATGTCGGCGAATTCGGGGTGTTCTTCCTTGAAGCGCCTAGCCAGGCGCCTGATGTCGGCGCCCTGGGTTTCCGACAGGCCCGTGGTGGGCAGGCCGATGAGGGCCGGCCTGGACTTCTCGGAAATGGTCTTCAGCCCTTCCACCACGCTGTCGTCGGCGCCCATGACCGTGCTGGACTGGTCCATGGCCGTGGTCTGCAAGGGAATGGGTTCCCGGAAGTGGCGCACGAAGAACACCTTGCCGAAGGCGGTGCAGCCCTGGGAGCCATGCATCATGGGAATGGCGCGGTGGATGCCCAGGAAGGCCAGGGAGGCTCCCACCGGCTGGCTCACCTTGAGGGGGTTCACCGACAAGGCCTTGCTGCGTTTGAGGATTTCGGCCATGGCAGCCTCAGTCCGGGCCAGCCTGCCGACCGGTGTGCGGAAGGCCAGGCAAGAAGTCAGAAGGGCGGTTGTCAGTCATGGCGGCGAGCGGTTTGCATGGAGTCCTCCACCATTCTGCAAACCCCATGCCACACACAACACGCTGTTTTAAAACAGGATTACCTGATGCCGCCTGTCTTGAACGCGACAAGAAAGAGCGCCCTTGAAGCATGTGCGACATGAAATGGGCGTGGGTCCACCCAGCCCACGAGTTGAGCATCCGGTCGAGCAGGGTCGCGCGGGAAAGGGCACGCCGAACGCCTGTCACCCCGGGCACGAACATTCAGACATTCCACCGGAATGCCGTTAAGATGGAGCAAACACGGCCGGCGACGCGGGGGGTGGGCACCCCGGAGTCTCGGTCTGGACTGGAGGATCGCCCCATGACCACCGTGAACCTGCTTACCCCGTCGGGCCTGTTCGCCTACACCGGCGCGCCCACCGCGCAACTGGAATCCCTGGCCACGAATGCCCTCAACAACGGTCTGACCCGCTTCACCGAGGGGGACTACGACGGGGCCATCCGGGAGTACCAGCGGGCCATCGCCTTGTCCCCCAACTCCAGCCAGGTGCCGGATGTCTACAACTCCCTGGGCCAGGCCTATACCCAGCAGGGCGACAACGACAAGGCCATCGACGCCTACCAGCGGGCCATCCAGCGGGATCCCACCCGTTCCGACATACGCGTCACCCTGGGCAACGTCTATTACTACCAGGGCAAATACACGGAAGCGGTGGCCCAGTACGAACAGGCGGTGCGCACGGATCCCGGCGTGGCGAACCGCTTCTCCCTGGGGCAGGGCTATATGGCCAG
>DAOQNK010000303.1:0-2036 GCA_035332045.1 Thiobacillaceae bacterium
TGGGGCGAGATGGGGTCGTAGGGCAGGGTCTCCCAGTCCGGGAACAGGCGCACGGCCAGGGTGGGGTCGAACCAGGCGATCTCGTCCGCCAGGCGCGCGGCTTCCTGGGCGGTCTGGGTGAGGATCAGCAGGCGGGTGTCGCGGGCCAGCCGGGCGAGAACCAGGCTGTCCGCCGAGCCGGGCGGCAGGGCGAGCCTGCGGCGCTGGCCGGGCGGCGGGAAGGCGGGAAGGGCGGTCATGGAGGAGCGATCCGGAGAAGGGCGGCATTATCCCAAATCGCGTGGCCGGAAGCTGCCACCTCCCAGGCAAACAGGATGCGCGTTCTCAGCCAGTGCGGGCGCGGATGGCCTGTCGGTGGCGGCGGAACACGAATTGCACCAGGGCGTCGGCGAGTTCTTCCGGCAAGCCGTCCAGCCTGGCCCGGGCCAGGCCGTCCTCGGGAGGCAGGGCCCGGGCCGCCAGTTGGAGGGCCAGAGGGAGGCTGTCAGAGGGCTGGAGTTCCAGCATCAGGGGCGTGCCTTCCGCGGGGGGGGCAGCATCCTCCCATTCCAGGCTCTCGGCCCCGAGCCGGACCCGGCGCGGGGGGGAGGAGGCTTCGGGCCGCAAGGCCCGGGCGAGCAGATGCAGGGCCAGGTCCAGCTTGGCTTCGAGCCGGTCCAGGCGGCGATTCTCGCCACCACCGGGCTCCAGCTCATGGCCGCCTTCCATCTGGTTGATGGCCGTCAGCAGCAGGGCGGCCTCGCGCAGCATGGCCGACCTGGCGGCCTCGTCCGGCGACGCCTCGCGCCAGGCCAGGGGCATGCGGCATTCGCACATCAGACCATCAGTCATCCGAGGAACCTCCGTCATTGAAGTACTCTCCCCACCCCGACCCTCCCCGTCAACGGGGAGGGAGTAAACCCCTCCCCCGCGAGCGGGGGAGGTTGGGTGGGGGAGGGCGGTTTCGTGCTCATGCAAACTTGTCGAGATGCATCAATCACCTTCTCCGGGAAAAAGGCCGGTGCCGAAACGGGCCAGCCGGGCGGCGCCGTAGCAGGCCTCGTGCTCGGCGGCGCGGTCCACCGGCACGCCCAGCATCCGGGCTCGGATGCGCGCGTAGACCGGGTTGCCGGCGCCGCCGCCGCTGCTCACCACTCTGACCAGGGGCGTGGCGCCCAGTTCGGCCAGGCGACGGTACCCCAAGGCCTCGATGCGGGCCAGCCCTTCCAGCAAGCCGTGCAGGAATTCGGCCCGGTCCGCCGGCCGGGGTTCCAGGCGGGGCGGCAGGGCGGGGTCGTTGAAGGGAAAACGCTCGCCGGGCCGGGGCAGGGGGTAATAGTCCAGGCCGGAAGGCCTTTCCGGGTTGATGCAGGCCGACAGGGCCGACAGTTCGTCCTCCGCGAAATGCTGGCGCAGCACGCCGCCCCCCGCGTTGGAGGCGCCCCCCGCCAGCCACAGCCGGCCGTACCAGTGGGAATAGAGGCCGTGGCGGCCCTCGTCCACGCGGGTTTCGGAAAGCAGCTTCAACACCAGGGTGGTGCCCAGGGAGGTGACCGCCTCGCCGGGCCGGTCCACGCCGGCGGCCAGGAAGGCGGCGATGCTGTCGGTGGTGCCGGCCCGCACCAGGCAGTCCGGGTTCACCCCCAGCTCCCGGGCCCGGTGCCGCGCCAGCAGGCCCACGGCGTGGCCGGGCCGGACCAGTTCAGGCAGGCTGTCCCCATCCACCAGCTGGCCCACCCAGGCCGGCCACTGGCCGGTCGCCACATCCGCGCCCATCTTCAGGGCATTGTGAAAGTCGCTCACCGGCCGCTCGGAGAGCAGGGCCGAGAGCCAGTCCGCCTGATTGAGATAGCGCCGGGCCCGGCTCGGTCCCAGGTGCTGCTTCAGCCACAGCACCTTGGCCAGGCCGGAGGTGGCGGTGGCCGCCGGATGCTGGCCGGCCCCGGAAGCCCGCCCGACGACGGCGGCTTCCTCGATGGCCCGGGCATCGTTGTACATCAGTGGCGGAAAGGCGGGATTCAAGGCCTCGTCGCAGGCCAGCACCGTGGCCGAGGTGC
>DAOQNK010000304.1:0-2025 GCA_035332045.1 Thiobacillaceae bacterium
CGGAGCGGGCTGAGCCGGCGGGGTGGCTGCCACGACGGGCGGTGGCGCGGGGGGCGCACCCTGGGGCCTGGAGGGAGGCGTGCCCTTGGCCGGCATGGGGGGCGTATTGCTGACCTTGGGCGGCGGCGGCGGTTCCGGCACCGAGGCGGGGGGGGCGGAGCCTGCTGCGGGCGGTGCCGAGGCCGGGTTGGTGGCTTCGGCGGGGTTCGCCTCGGCGCGAGGCGGCGCGGTTTCCGCGGGTGCCGCCGGGACGATGGGTGCGGGCGCCTGGGCTTGGGCGGGGGGTTTCTTCCGGTCTCCGTCCCGATCCAGCCACCAGAGCCCCGCCAGGGCCGTGGCGGTGACGATGCCGGCTACACCCAGACGGGCCAGGGCTTTGCGACGAATGTCCTCGTTTTCCGGCATCCCGTTTTCGGCTGCCATGGGGGTCTCCTCAAGGGGCTTCCGGCGCGGCCGACGATGCCGCGCCGCCTTTATTTTAGGGGCGTTTCGTGATAACTTGCGCGGGCTTTTTCGCGCATATTCAATGCGTTTCCCCCTCTTCCTGGCATTACCCATCCCAATTCGGAGAAAAGAAAAGTGGCTATTGAACGCACGCTGTCCATCGTTAAACCCGACGCCGTCGCCAAGAACGTGATCGGCAAGATCTATTCCCGCTTCGAATCCAACGGCCTGAAGATCGTCGCCGCCCGCATGGCCCACCTGTCCAAGACCGAGGCCGAAGGCTTCTATGCCGTCCACAAGGGCCGTCCTTTCTTCAACGACCTGGTGGAATTCATGACCTCGGGCCCGGTGATGATCCAGGTGCTGGAAGGCGAGAGCGCCATCGCCAAGAACCGCGAGCTGATGGGCGCAACCGATCCCAAGAAGGCCGAGGCCGGCACCATCCGCGCCGATTTCGCTTCCAGCATCGATGCCAACGCCGTGCATGGTTCCGACGCCCCGGAAACCGCCGCCGTGGAAATCGCCTATTTCTTCCCGGCCTCCCAGGTTTATTCCCGCTGATCCGGCCAGACCTTTGAATCGCGTCAATCTCCTCGATCTGGACCAGGCTGCTCTCGTCGCTTTCTTCGAAAGCATCGGCGAGAAACCCTTTCGCGCCCGCCAGGTCATGCACTGGCTGCACCAGTACGGCGCCGACAGTTTCGAGGGGATGACCGACCTGGCCAAGTCCCTGCGCGCCAAGCTGCCCCAGGCGGCCGAAATCCGGCCCCCTGTCCTGGGCCACGAGCAGATCTCCGCCGACGGTACCCGCAAGTGGCTGCTGGAAGTGGGGCCCAACAACCGGGTGGAGACGGTATTCATTCCGGAGCCCGACCGGGGCACCCTGTGCGTATCCACCCAGGTGGGCTGCGCCCTGGATTGCGCCTTCTGCTCCACCGGCAAGCAGGGTTTCAACCGCAACCTCTCCACGGCCGAGATCGTGGGCCAGCTCTGGTGGGCCAACCGGGCCCTGGGCCGCGATCCGAAAGGCGATCGCATCATCTCCAACGTGGTGCTCATGGGCATGGGTGAACCCCTGCTCAACTTCGACGCCACCGTGGCGGCGGTGTCCCTGATGCTGGACGACCATGCCTACGGCTTGTCCCGGCGCCGGGTGACCATCTCCACTTCCGGCATCGTCCCGGCCATGGACCGGCTGCGGGAACAGATGCCCGTGGCCCTGGCCGTGTCCCTGCACGCCCCCAACGACGCCCTGCGCGACCAATTGGTGCCCATCAACCGCAAGTACCCGTTGAAGGAACTCATGGCTGCCTGCAAGCGTTATGTGAAGGACGGCCCCCGGGACTTCATCACCTTCGAATACATCATGCTGGACGGCATCAACGACCAGCCGGAACACGCCGAGCAGTTGCTGGCGCTCACCCGCGACGTGCCCTGCAAGTTCAACCTGATCCCCTTCAATCCCTTCCCCCAGTCCGGTTTCCGCCGTTCCCCCGCCGACGCGGTGCGGCGCTTTGCCAACCGGCTCATGGCGGAAGGCAGGATCGCCACCACCCGCAAGACCCGGGGCGACGACATCGA
>DAOQNK010000305.1:0-2001 GCA_035332045.1 Thiobacillaceae bacterium
GTGGAGGTTCAAGGTCAGGGCATCCCAGCGAACACTGACAGTCGGGTCCAGGTTCGTAGCAGACGTGCTCCCATGGGAATCCCAAAGTCAGCAAGGGCCGACAAACTGTCAATCCCAAGAAGCCCACCTCCTCCCAGCTTGAAAGTCGGCTCTCAGCCTCGTCGATCCGCCACTTCTCCGTCCGTCGTACCCCTGACCCCCCGCACGCCTGCGGGACTGAATCAGGAGCACACCATGCGCTTTCTCATCATCGTCAAGGCCACGGCGGAGTCGGAGGCGGGCACCCTGCCCGATCCAGCGCTCATCAACGACATGACGGTTTTCCACGAGGAACTGGCCAAGGCGGGGGCGCTGCTGGATGCCGCCGGGCTCAAGCCCACGGCCCAGGGCTGGCGGGTGCGGTTTGATGGCGAAGGGCGTCACGTCATCGACGGGCCTTTCACCGAAGCCGGGAAACTCATCGCCGGCTATACCCTAATCCAGGCCCGCTCCCGGGAGGAGGCCTTGGAATGGAGCCGCCGCTATCCCAACCCCCGGGGCCGGAACCTGCCGTGCGAGATCGAGGTACGGCCGCTGTACAGCCTGGAGGACTTTCCGCCTTCCGAGGGGGTGGAGCGCTTCAGGGCCATGGAAGCGCCAAGCTGAAATCGAACGAAGCTTTCGCCCGCCTGTCGATTCAGGCAGATTCGCTTCGTCGTACACAAGAGGCCCCGGCATCCGCCGGGCGGCCGGCCAACCACAGGAGAGACCCATGAGCACGGTGCAACCCATTCCCCCAGGCATGTCCACACTGACGCCCCACCTCATCTGCCGGGGCGCGGCGGCGGCCATGGATTTCTACGTGAAGGCCTTCGGCGCCGTCGATCTGGCGCGCCTGCCCGGCCCGGACGGCCGTTTGATGCACGGCATGGTGCGCATCGGCGATTCCCACGTGTTCCTCATGGACGAGGCGCCGGAATGGGGCAGCCTGGGGCCCCAGAGCCTGAACGGCACGCCCGTCGTGCTGCATCTCTATGTGGTCGACGTGGACGCGGCCTTCGCCCAGGCGGTGGCGGCCGGCGCCAAGGCGGTGATGCCGCCCACGGACATGTTCTGGGGCGACCGCTACAGCCAGGTGGACGACCCCTACGGCCACCGCTGGTCCCTCGCCACCCATGTGCGCGACCCCTCGCCGGAAGAATTCGCCGCGGGTGCCGCCCAGGGCTGCGGCGCGCCGGAAGCCTGAGGCGCCGCCATGAAGTTCATGCTGATGATCGTCGAACCCCGGGGCCAGCGCGGCGGCCGGGACGAAGCCGAGGGCCGCGCCCTGTACGCGGAGATGGTGGCCTTCGGCCAGGGCCTGCACGAACAGGGCAAGCTGCACGCCAGCGAATCCCTGCGGCCGGACGAGCACGCCGTGCGGGTGCGCCAGGCCCAGGGCAAGCCGCAGCTGCTGGACGGCCCCTTCGCCGAGGCCCGGGAGATGGTGGGGGGCTTCTTCCTCATCGAGGCGGCGGACCGGGACGAGGCGGTGGAAATCGCCCAGCGCTGCCCGGCGGCGCGGTTCGCGACGGTGGAAGTGCGGGAATGCGCGCCGTGTTATGTGAAGTGATGGGGTGGGTGGGGAAAGTTTGAGCGCTTTCCCCTCTCCCCCAGCCCCTCTCCCGCCTGCGGGAGAGGGGAGTACGCGATCGGCCCCAAAACCCCTCCCCCGCAGGCGGGGGAGGGGTGCGCGGCAGCGCGGGAGAGGGCGTTTTTTCCACCTCTTCCCGCCAACTCAACCAGGAGCAAACCAACCATGACCGACGAAACCCCCATCCGCGACGCCCTGGCCGCGTGGCAGCAGGCCTTCTGCCGCAAGGACACCGACGCGCTGATGGCCCTTTATGCCGACGACGCGGTGCTCTTCGACGCCATCCCGCCCTTTTCCGAAACACCGGAAGGCATGCGGCAGAAGCTGGTGGGCTGCCTGCCCTTCTTCCCCGAAGCCTTCGCCATCGAAACCCGGGACCTGCGCCTGCA
>DAOQNK010000306.1:0-1993 GCA_035332045.1 Thiobacillaceae bacterium
CCGTGGCCCGGGCCAGGTCGTCCAGGATGCGGTTGGTGACGTCCTCGTGGAAGTGACCCTCTTCCCGGAAGGACCAGATGTAGAGCTTCAGGCTCTTGAGTTCCACGCAGCGCTGGTCCGGGATGTAGTCCAGGAACAGGGTGGCGAAGTCCGGCTGGCCGGTCTTGGGGCACAGGCAGGTGAACTCGGGAATCTCGATATGGATGTGGTAATCCCGGCCCGGCTGGGGGTTGTCGAAGGTTTCCAGGGATTTGGAGGGCTGGCTGGGCATGGAACAGGGCTTCAAAGTTAGAATGCGCGACGCATTATAAACGCCGGACCTCACCGCCTCTCCCGCCCTTGCGCCTCAAACACATCCACATCGCCGGCTTCAAGTCTTTCGTGGACCCGGTGACCATCCCCGCCACTTCGCAGCTGACCGGCATCGTCGGTCCCAACGGCTGCGGCAAGTCCAACGTCATCGACGCGGTGCGCTGGGTGCTGGGGGAATCCAAGGCCCGGGAACTGCGCGGCGCCTCCATGCAGGACGTGATCTTCAACGGCTCCGCCGGGCGCAAGCCGGCGTCCCGCGCCTCGGTGGAACTGCTGTTCGACAACAGCCTGGGCAAGGCCGCCGGCCAATGGTCCCAGTACGCGGAAATCGCGGTGAAACGGGTGCTGACCCGGACCGGGGATTCCTCCTACTGGATCAACAACGTCCAGGTGCGCAAGAAGGACATGGCCGACCTGTTCCTGGGCACCGGCCTGGGGGGCGACGCCTACGCCATCATCGAGCAGGGCATGATCTCCCGCATCATCGAGGCCAAGCCCGAGGAACTGCGCGGCTTCCTGGAAGAGGCGGCGGGGGTGTCCAAGTACAAGGAGCGGCGCAAGGAGACCGAAAGCCGCCTGCGGGACACCCGGGAGAACCTGGACCGGGTCTCCGACATCCGCGAGGAACTGGGCCGGCAACTGGAAAAGCTGGCCGGCCAGGCGGAAGTGGCCCGGCGCTACTTCGAACTGGATGCCGACAAGGGCCTCAAGACCCACTGGCTGGCCCTGATCCGCCGGCGCGACGCCCAGGCCCGCCAGGTGGACCTGCAACGGCAACTGGAGGCGGCGCGCAACGACATCGAGGCCAAGACCGCCGACCTGCGCCGTCAGGAGGCGGACCTGGAGGCCCGGCGCCTGGACCAGTTCGCCGCCACCGAGGCCCTGAACCAGGCCCAGGCCCATTTCTACGCCGAGAGCGGCGAGGTGGCCCGGGTGGAACAGGAACTGCGCCACCTGCACGGCACCCGGGAGCGGCTCGCCAACGAGATGCGCCTGGCCGGCGAGCGCCGGGTGGAAACCGAGGCCGAACGCGAGGCCGCCGAGCTGGAGACCAGCCAGCGCCGGGACGAACTTGCCTTGGCCGAAGAACAGGCTGAGATGCTGGCCGAAGGCGCCGCCCAGGCCGGCGAGGCCTTGCCCGAGGCCGACGCTGCCTGGCGCGAGGCCCAGGCCGCCGTCGCCGCCGTGCAGCAGGACATGGCCCGCTTCGAGCAGGCCATCCAGCTGGAGGAGGCCAACCAGGCCCACGCCGAGCGCAACCTGGAACAGCACAAGGCCCGGGAACTGCGGCTCATGGAGGAACAGAAGCGCCTGGGTGAGTCGGATGCGTCCCATCTGGAACGCCAGCGCATGGACCTGGAAGCGGAGCAGGAACGGGTGGAGCGCCTCGGCGAATACCTGGAGGCCGCTCGCGCCGAGTGGCCCCAGCATGAAGCCCGCCTGCGCCAGGCCCGCCAGGCCCTGGATGCCGCCAACCGGGAACTGCACCGCCAGGAGGCCGAGGTGGCCGCCCTGGTGAAGCTCCAGGCCGCCGCTCAGCAGTCCGAGAGCGAGGGCGCCGCCTGGCTGGACCGCCTGGGCCTCACCCATGTGGCCCGGTTGTGGCAGAAGATTCGCGTGGAGGAGGGCTGGGAGACCGCCGTGGAAGCGGCCCTGGGCGAAGCCATGGCGGCCCTGGCGG
>DAOQNK010000307.1:0-1971 GCA_035332045.1 Thiobacillaceae bacterium
TTGAGCTTCAACAGGGCGATGAAGGTGACCGAGACCCCCAGGCCCACCAGCAGGCGGCCGGTGGCGGCCAGTTCGAAGCTGGGCGCCAGGCCGAAGAGGATCGACCCCCCGCCCGCCACCACCCCGCCCGCCGCGACGATGCGGCGGGGTCCCAGGGTGTCGGCCAGCACCCCGGTGGGGATCTGCATGACCGTGTAGACATAGAAATAGGTGGCCGCCAGGTTGCCCAGGGCCGCCGACTGGATGGCGAAGGCGGCCTTCAGGTCGCCGGCGATGGCGGCCGGCGCGAAGCGGTGGAAGAAGGACAGCACGAAGGCCAGGCCCACCACGATGAAGGCGGTCCAGCGCAGGCGGTGGAGCTGGCGGTGCTGGTAGGCGGTCAGCATCAACGGGCCTTGTCCACGTTGCGTTGCAACCAGAACTCCAACAACGCCAGGTGCCAGAGCTTGCTGCCCTGGATGCGGGTGTGGTGCTTCTCCGGCTCGGCCAGCAGCTTCTTCACGTAATCCGGCTGGTACAGGCCCCGTTCCCGGCAGGCGCGGGAATCCAGGATGTCACGCATGAATTCCAGGAAATCACCGCGCACGTACTTCAGGGCCGGCATGGGAAAGTAGCCCTTCTTGCGGTCGATGACCGCGTCCGGCAGCAGGCCCCGGGCGATGCTTTTCAGGATGTGCTTGCCGCCGGAGCCGAGCTTGAGTTCCGGCGGCATGCGCGCCGCCAGTTCCACCAGCTCGTGGTCCAGGAAGGGCACCCGGGCCTCCAGGCCCCAGGCCATGGTCATGTTGTCCACCCGTTTCACCGGGTCGTCGGTGATGAGCATGGTCACGTCCATGCGCAGCACCTGGTCGATGAAGCTGTCGGCCTCGGGCTCGGCGAGGCGGGCGGAGACGGTGCGGGCCGTGTGGTCCGGGCCGTGGAAGGCCGGATCCACGGTCTCCAGGAACTCGGCGTGGTCCCGATCGAAGTAGTGGCGGCGGAAGCGTTCCAGGGGCGTGCCGGCGGTTTCGGCATGCATCCTCGGATACCAGTAGTAGCCGCCGAACACCTCGTCGGCGCCCTGGCCGCTCTGCACCACCTTCACGGTCTTGGAAACCTGTTCCGAGAGCAGGTAGAAGGCCACCGCGTCCTGGCCCACCATGGGCTCGGCCATGGCATCCACCGCCTCGGGCAGGCGGGAGAGCACCTGGTCGTTGGGGATGTGGAACTGATGATGGCGGGTGGCGAAATGGGCGGCCACGGCGTCGGAATATTCGAATTCGTGGCCCCGTTCCTCGGGCTGATCCTCGAACCCCACCGAGAAGGTCATCAGGTCCGTGACGCCCTGTTCCGCCAGCAGGGCCACCAGCAGGCTGGAATCCAGGCCGCCGGAGAGCAGCACGCCGACCTTCACGTCGGCGATCTGCAGGCGCTTTTTCACCGCCAGGCGCAGGGCGTCGTGGATGGCCTCCCGCCATTCCCCTTCCGACCGGGGCGTGGCCGGCCGGGTGGCGGCGAGGCGCCAGTAGGGCCGACTTTCCTGGCGGCCCCGGCTGTCGATCTTCATGAGCGTGGCCGGCGCCAGCTTGCGCACACCGTTGAGGAGCGTGCGGGGGGCGGGGACCACGGCGTGGAGGCTGAAATGGTGGTGCAGGGCCTCGGCGTCGATGCCGGTGTCCACATCGCCCGCCGCCAGCAGGGCCTGGGACGTGGAAGCGAAGCGCAGCCGGCGGCCGTCCAGGCTGTAGTAGAGGGGTTTGATGCCCAGCCGGTCCCGGGCCAGGAAGAGGCGGCCGTCACGCCGGTCGTGGATGGCGAAGGCGAAGGCGCCATGAAGCCGGGCGACGCAGTCCTCCCCCCATTCGGCGTAGGCGCGCAGGATGACCTCGGTGTCGCCGTCGGAGTGGAAGGTGTGGCCCTTGGCGATGAGCTCGGCCCGCAACTGGGGGTAGTTGTAGATGGTGCCGTTGAACACCAGGGCCAGGCCGGCGG
>DAOQNK010000308.1:0-1947 GCA_035332045.1 Thiobacillaceae bacterium
CCCATCGAGAAGGTGCTGCACGAGGGCCAGAGCATCCTGGTGCAGGTCATCAAGGACCCCATCGGCGCCAAGGGCGCCCGGCTGTCCACCCAGATCAGCATGGCGGGCCGTTTCCTGGTCTTCCTGCCCCAGGAGACCCGCATCGGCATCTCCCAGAAGATCGAGGATGAAAGCGAACGGGAAATGCTGCGGGAGCGCCTGACCCGGGTGCTGCCCCAGGACCAGCACGGCGGCTTCATCATCCGCACCATGGCCAATGTGGCCGACGACGCCGAGCTTGCCGCCGACGTGGAGTATCTGCATACCCTGTGGGACGCCATCCAGGCCCGTTCCGAGAACCGCCCCGGACCGGCCCTCATCTATCAGGAGTTGGATCTGGCCCATCGCGTCCTGCGGGACTTCTCCAACGCCGACACCGGCCGCATCCTGGTGGATTCCCGGGAAACCTTCCTGAAGATGGATGCCTTCGCCTCGGAATTCACCCGCAACGTCGCCGGCAAGATCAGCCACTACATCGCCGAGCGGCCCCTGTTCGACCTCTATGGCGTGGAGGACGAGATCGAAAGGGCCCTGGGCCGGCGCGTGGATTTGAAGTCGGGCGGTTATCTGATCGTCGACCAGACCGAGGCCCTCACCACCATCGACGTCAATACCGGCAGCTTCACCAGCGGCCGCTCCTTCGACGAGACCATCTTCAAGACCAACCTGGAGGCGGCCCAGACCATCGCCCGGCAACTGCGCCTGCGGAACCTGGGCGGCATCATCATCCTGGATTTCATCGACATGGACAGCCAGGAGCACAAGGCGGCGGTGCTGGCGGAGCTGTCCAAATCCCTGACCCGGGACCGGACCCGCATGACCATCAACGGCTTCACGTCCCTGGGTCTGGTGGAAATGACCCGCAAGCGGACCCGGGAAAGCCTGGCCCGGGTGCTCTGCGAGCCCTGTCCCACCTGCCAGGGCCGCGGCCAGATCAAGACCGCCCAGACCATCTGCTACGAAATCCTGCGCGCCATCATGCGCGAGGCCCGCCAGTTCAATGCCAGGGAGTACAGGATCATGGCCTCCCAGACCGTCATCGATCTCTTCCTGGACGAGGAATCCCAAAGCATCGCCCAGCTTTCCGACTTCATCGGCAAGCCCATCTCGCTTCAGGTGGAAAGCCTCTTCAGCCAGGAGCAGTACGACATCATCCTTCTCTGACCCGGGCCCACGGCCCGGGCGGGAAGACGCGGATCAGGCGGCGGCGGGCACGGCGGCGGCGTCGCCCAATGACCGGAAGGCGACGCCCGTTAGGAGGGAAAACTCCTTGGCGATGGCCTCGACCTGGTCCACCTGGGCCTTGATCTTGATGATGTCCCGGCTTACGGCGGCACTGCGCTCCTGGATGGAACCCAGGTTGGCGTGGACCTTGTTCAGGTTTTCCAGCCGGTGTTCCAGCTGGGCCTTGTGCTCGGTGATGCGCACCACGATGGGGTCCAGGGTGAGGCGCAGCCAGGTCTCGGTCTCGATGCGGACCTGCTGGAACAGGATGCGGGCCTGGGTCACCAGGGCGATGTAGAACTTCTTCACCATGAACCGCTTCTCCAACATGATGTTGAGCGGATCGGAGCAGAATTCCTGGGTGCTCACCATCAGCTCGTCCAGGCGGGCCCGGTAGCGGGTCATGTCCAGGTTCGGCGGGTCCATGCGTTCCAGGCCGTGGATTTCATGGAAGCGCTGATAGGAATTGTTGAGCAGTTGCTTGATGCCGCCGCATTGCTGGTGGGCAAAGTCGAACTCGGCGCCCATGCGCCGGATCAGCAGATGCATGCCCTTGATCAGGCCGGCGGTGGTCCAGCTGTCGTTGATGGCCATCATCGATTCCTCGATGATCTTGTCCATGCGGTCGTCGTCCAGCCGGGCCAGCAGTTCCCAGCCCTGCTGGGCCACCACCTTGCGGGTGAC
>DAOQNK010000309.1:0-1932 GCA_035332045.1 Thiobacillaceae bacterium
TTGCCATGGTCCGGCAGGAAGCCGTCCGCTTCCCCATGGCCCAGGTCGGCGTGGAGCAGGAAACGCTCGGACATGGCCTCTTCCGCCCGCAGTTCCTCCTCGAACAGGGAGTGCAGGACGACGGCGGCCGCCCCCGCGTCCTCTAGGCGCAGCACCGAATCCAGCTTCTTGGACAGGGGCGACGAGGAAGGCACCAGGGGGTTCTTGAGCTTCAGGCCCACGTAATCGGTGGAGAGGTCGGGCATGTCAGGCTCCTGTATTTATCGTCATTCCGGCGAAAGCCGGAATCCAGGAAAACGTTGAAATTGGGTGGCTACGGGATGATGTCCACATACAAGTCTTTCCAAGCAGGGTTGGAACGTTCGATCAATTCCAATTTCCACGTTCGCTTCCATTCCTTCAAGGCTTTCTCTCGGGCGATGGCGGATGCCATTTCCTGATGCGCTTCGAACCAGACCAACAAATGAACGCCGTATTTTTTCGTGAACCCATCCACGGCATCTTGTTTGTGTTCCCAGACCCGTTTGACGAGATCTGAAGTGACTCCGATATACAGCGTCCCATTGCGCTTGCTTGCCAGGATGTATACGCATGGCTGCTTCACTTCTCTGGATTCCGGCTTTCGCCGGAATGACGGCCCTGGGCCAGTTCCTGGTAGGCCTTGAAGCGGCGTTCCGCTTCTTTCTGGGCCTCGGCCAGGAAGTGCTCGGCGGCCTCCGGGTGGCTGCGGGCCAGCATGGCGAAGCGGGTCTCGCTTTCCATGAAGGCCTTGATGGGCTGGCTGGGCGGGTTGGAGTCCAGCTTGAAGGGGTTGCCGCCGGCCTCCGCCAGGCGCGGGTCGAAGCGGAACAGGGGCCAGTGGCCGGTTTTCACCGCCATATCCTGCTGGCGCTGGTTGTAGAGCATGTCGTAGCCGTGGGCGATGCAGGGGCTGTAGGCGACGATGAGGGAGGGGCCGGCATAGGCCTCGGCCTCGTGGAACACCCGCAGGGTCTGGGTGTCCTTGGCGCCGTAGGCCACGGTGGCCACGTAGACGTGGCCGTAGTCGGAGGCCAGACGGGCCAGATCCTTCTTCGCCGTGGCCTTGCCGCCGGCGGAGAACTTGGCCACCGCCCCGATGGGGGTGGCCTTGGAGGTCTGGCCGCCGGTGTTGGAATAGACCTCCGTGTCCAGTACCAGGATGTTCACGTCGTAGGGCAGGGCCAGCACGTGGTCCAGGCCGCCGAAGCCGATGTCATAGGCCCAGCCGTCGCCCCCCACGATCCACACCGAGCGGCGGATGAGCCACTCGGCGACGCTGGCGAGTTCCCTGGCCCGGGGA
Source organism: Thiobacillaceae bacterium (assembly GCA_035332045.1). Taxonomy (GTDB): domain Bacteria; phylum Pseudomonadota; class Gammaproteobacteria; order Burkholderiales; family Thiobacillaceae; genus PFJX01. Next base: position 1,322 of record DAOQNK010000309.1, read on the forward strand.
TGGGCGGAAACCGCCAGCTTTTCCAGCAGGGCGGCAACCCGGCGGCGCTGTTCGTGGAGCCCCGCCTCCTCCCGCTGGTCGGCGGCGACCAGGGCTTCGGCCAGGTCGCCGCCGATGTCCGTCGCTAGTTCCTTAACCAGCCCCTTGGCGTAGTCCATCAACTGGTCCGCCGCCAGGCGCATGCCCAGGCCGAACTCGGCGTTGTCCTCGAACAGGGAGTTGCTCCAGGCCGGCCCCTTGCCTTCGGCGTTCACCGTGTAGGGCGTGGTGGGCAGGTTGCCGCCGTAGATGGAGGAACAGCCGGTGGCGTTGGCGATCAGCATGCGGTCGCCGAAGAGTTGGGTCGCCAGCCGGATGTAGGGCGTCTCGCCGCAGCCGGCGCAGGCGCCGGAATATTCGAACAGCGGGTCCAGCAGGGCCGAGCCGGGGATGGTGCCGTGCTTCACCGCCGCCCGGTCGAACTCCGGCAAGCCCAGGAAGAAGGCATAGTTGTCCCGCTCCGGGTCGCGCAGGGGGCCGATGGGGGCCATGTTCACGGCCAGCCGGCTGACGTTGGACTTGTCGTGGATGGGGCAGGCGGCCACGCAGTCGCCGCAGCCGGTGCAGTCCTC
>DAOQNK010000310.1:0-1925 GCA_035332045.1 Thiobacillaceae bacterium
CGGTTGCCGTCCAGGCCCACGGTGAGGCGGCGGGGGTTGGGGGCGTGGGCGGCATCCACCAGGGCCTGGATTTCCACCAGCAGGGGGCGGGTGCCTTCCTGGGCCACCACCACGCAGGAGCCGGGGGCTTCCCGCTCGTCCCGTTGCAGGAACAGGGCGGAAGGGTTGGCCACGCCCTTGAGGCCCTTGTCGGTCATGGCGAACACGCCCAATTCGTTGACCGCGCCGTAGCGGTTCTTGAAGGCGCGGATGAGGCGGAAGCTGGAGCCCGTGTCGCCCTCGAAATACAGCACCGTGTCGACGATGTGCTCCAGCACCCGGGGGCCGGCCAGGGTGCCTTCCTTGGTGACGTGGCCCACCAGCAGGATGGTGATGCCCATCTGCTTGGCCTGGCGGGTGAGCTCCTGGGCGCATTCCCGCACCTGGGCCACGCTGCCGGGGGCGGACTGGAGCTGCTCGGTGTAGACGGTCTGGATGGAATCGATGACCGCCACCTGGGGCTGCTCCGCCTTGAGGGTACCCAGGATGGCTTCCAGGCGGATTTCCGTGAGCAGGGGGATGTCGGCGGACAGGCCCAGCCGGTTGCCGCGCATGGCGATCTGGGCGGCGGATTCCTCGCCGCTCACATAGAGGGTCTTGGCCCGGGCGCTGATCTCCGCCAGGGCCTGGAGCAGCAGGGTGGATTTGCCGATGCCGGGATCGCCCCCCAGCAGCACCACGCCGCCGCCCACCAGGCCGCCTCCCAGCACCCGGTCGAATTCCGCCAGGCCCGTGGGCAGGCGCGGCGTCTCCACCGCCTGCACGGCGGACAGGCGCACCACCTCGCCGCTGGCGGCCAGGGCCTGGAAGCGCCGGGGCTTGGCCTCCTGGATGGATTCGGAGAGGGTGTTCCAGGCCAGGCAGTGGGGGCACTGGCCCTGCCATTTGCTGGTCTGGCCGCCGCACTGGGCGCAGACGTAGAGGGTGGTCGTTTTAGCCATGGCGGGATTAGAGCGCATCCGGCGGGCATAAAAAAAGCCCGGCGAACCGGGCTTTTCCATCAACGCAGACTGAAGTTCAGTCCATGGCGCGGATGTTGGAAGCCTGCTTGCCCTTGGGGCCCTGGACCACTTCGAAGGAAACCTTCTGGTTTTCCTTGAGGGTCTTGAAGCCGGAGGACTGGATCGCGGAGAAGTGGGCGAAGAGATCTTCGCCGCCGCCGTCGGGGGAGATGAAGCCAAAACCCTTGGTCTCGTTGAACCACTTAACGGTGCCTGTTGCCATGTTGAATATTCCAGTAAAGATATGAAAAGGTCTTGCGCCTCGCGGAACAGAAGGAAACAGGCAGGTATCGGCGGAACGACGACTGACGGAAACACACTGGCCGGGCAAACGCGCGCGCATCATCTGTGGCGCGCCGGGTATAGTCAAGCGGTATTTGGGCCTTTGTCGAATTCCGCCTTTTCCAGTGCCCGGGCCAGCCGGCGCCGGGCGCCGGCAATTGGCCTTGTCCAACGTCAAGGAGCTCGGCGCGGGGCCGGTGGAGGATGCGCCCATTCAACGCAACGGAGTCTGGCCATGAACACCCTCGGCAGTTACCTCGGCGGCGATCACAACGCCTGCGACGACCTGTTCTCGGAAGCCGAGAACGCCGTGGCGGCGAAGAACTGGGCCCGGGCCGGCACCCAGTTCGACCGCTTCGCCGCCGCCATGGCCCGCCATTTCGCCATGGAGGAGGATGTGCTGTTCCCCGCCTTCGAGGACAGGACGGGCATGCGCGGCGGCCCCACCGAGGTCATGCGTGGCGAGCACCAGCAGATGAACGGCCTGCTGGTGGGGATGCGCGCCGCCCTGGAAAAACGCGACAATCCGGCCTACCTGGGCCAGTCCGAAACCCTGCTCATGCTCATGCGCCAGCACAACATGAAGGAGGAGAACATCCTCTA
>DAOQNK010000311.1:0-1921 GCA_035332045.1 Thiobacillaceae bacterium
ACCAGTTCGTGGTAGATCTCGTCGACGATGAGGTACCCCCCTTTTTCCCGAACCAAGGCATGGATCGCGCCCAGTTCCGCTTCGGGGATGAGGGTGCCGGTGGGGTTCCCCGGGTTCGCCACCAGCACGCCGCGGGTCTTGGGCCCCCAGTGCCGGTCCACCAGGTCGGCGGTGAGTTGATAGCCGGTCTCCGGCCCCACCGGCACGCCCACGCCCCGGGCTTCCACCAGGCGGGCGAAGTGGCGGTTGCAGGGATAGCCCGGGTCCGCCAGCAGCACTTCCTCGCCGGGGTCGAACAGGGCCGCCATCACCAGCAACAGGGAGCCGGAGGCGCCGGGGGTGACGCAGATCCGGTTGGCCGCCAGTTCCACGCCATGCCACGCCCGGTAGTAGCCGGCGATGGCCTCCCGCAGGGCCGGCAAACCCAGGGCGGGGGTGTAGTGGGTATGGCCGGCCCGCAGGGCGGCGATGCCGGCCTCGACGACGGGCTCAGGGGTGGGGAAGTCCGGCTCCCCCACTTCCATGTGGATGATGTCCCGCCCCTGGGCCTGCATCTCCCGAGCCCGGCCCAGGATGGCCATGACCCGGAAGGGTTCGATCTCCAGGGCGCGGCGGGAAGTCATGTCAGTCCAGGTGAGCGTCGATGAACTGGCGCACGAAATGTTCCGTCTTGGCGCCGTGGAAGCGGTCCACCACCTCGCCCTTCTTGTAGAGCAGCACGGTGGGGAAGCCCCGGGCACCGTTGCGGCCGGCGATCTTCATGTTGTCGCCCTCGTCCACCTCCACCTTGGCCAGCTTCACCCGGCCGTCGTAGGCGGGAACAACCTTGGTCAGCACCGGGGTCAGAAAGTGGCAGGGGCCGCACCAGTCGGCCCACAGGTCCACCAGCACCAACTGGAAATGGGAGGCCTCCACGACGTCCTGGTCGAAGTGGTGCAGGTCGGTGTCGATGATGCACTGGCCGGTGCTGGCCTTGTCGTGCTGGTGGTCATGGTGTTGGTGGGTCATGGCTGAAGGCTTCCAGTCGCTGTAACGGATCTTGACGGTAGAAACGCCGCATCTGCGCGTAGACGGCGGGATACTCCGCCGCCAGCAGGTCCGGCAGTTCGAAGAAATATTCCGAGAGCACGGCAAAGAATTCCGCCGGGCTTTCCGAGGCATAGGGATCCAGGTCCAGTTCCCGGCCCACGCGCTCGGCGTGGTCCACGCGTCGGCAGAAATCGGCGTAGGCGGGTTCGAAGGCGGCGGCCCAGTCCTTGGCCTCCATGTCGGAATGCAGGGGCGGGAGGCCGTCCACGGCGCCGTTCTTCATGTCCAGCTTGTGGGCGAATTCGTGGATGACCACGTTGTAGCCGTCCCGCCAGCCGGAGGCGGCCACGTCGTCCAGGGAAAGGATCAGGGGGCCACCTTCCCAGGCCTCGCCGGACAGGGGCTGGCGCACCCGGTGCACCACGCCGAAGTCGTCGGTGATTTCCCTTTCGGGCACGAACTGTTCCGGGTAGAGAATGATCTCGTTCCAGGTGCCGTACCAGCCGGCGCCCAGGTTCAGCACCGGCAGGGCCGCCTGGGCGGCCACCGCGGCGATGTCCCGGCCGGCGGGCTCGGCGCCGGAGACGGGACTGACGGTCTTTTCCGCCAGCAGCCGCTCCGCCAGGGCCCGTACCTGGGCACGTTCGGGCTGAGTCAGGCCGTCAAACAGAGGCCATTCCAGGACCTCCCGCCAATCCTCCTCGGTGGGCGCCGGCACGGGAGCCGGCTTGCCGAACAGGGCGCGGAGGAGGCCCGCCATGGCGGAGGCGCGTCAGGCGCCTTCCCGGGCCGCCCGCTTGCGGTCGTGCTCGTTGAGGAAGCGCTTGCGGATGCGGACGGTCTTGGGGGTGACTTCCACCAGTTCGTCGTCGGCGATGAACTCGATGGCCTT
>DAOQNK010000312.1:0-1920 GCA_035332045.1 Thiobacillaceae bacterium
TCGCCTGGTCGAACAGGGCCGCGACGGGTTTCGGCACGGCCAAAAAAAGCCGGTGTGAACACCGGCTGCTGTCGGTTGCGGGGCGGACTTGGGGCCCGGCTCCCAATAACGGGCTTGGAATTCTAGCGTGTCGCGGCGGCATCGCCAACCGCGAAGGACTTGCACCAATGTGGGGCGTGTCAGGCCAGGGTGCCGAGCAGGACGCCCTGGCCGCGCAGGTCGGCCAGCAGGGAGGCGCCGTGCTCCCGCAGGGCCCCCGCGGGCAGTGAGAGTTCCTGCTCCAGTCGGGTCAGCGCATGGGTTCCGGTGAGACCGGAATTTTCCTGGAGCAGGGTTAGGAGGCGGGCGGTGGCCGAATTGATGAGCGTGAAGCAGACCTGGTGGACGGAGTCGCGGAAGGCCAGGGTGAAGGTGGGTTCCGGGGGCGGCTCGGCGGGTTTGTAACGCGGAGAAAGTCGATGTACCGGCCAGCGGTAGGCCAGTACCCGCAGCACCGGGTTCAACAGGGGGCGGCCCGCCAGGAGGTCGCCAGCGGGATCGTGGGCGGGCAGATCGGCATCCCGGTTGGAGGTGTCCAGTTCCAGTTCAACCCATTCGTAATGGGCCAACTCAGGCAGGAAGGCGGGGTAGCCGTCTTCGGGCTGCCATTCCTCCTGGAGATACTTCAGGAACTCTTCGGGAATCTGGCGGAAGTAGGGAGTATGGCAAGTGTGATCGCGGAAGAAGGCGCGCACCAGTCGATCCCAGCGGCGCTTGCCCAGGATATTGCGGCACACCGGGAAGCAGGCCAGCAGGAAGCCTTCCAGGTTGTTGTAGAGCAACTCGTTGTAGACCTGCATGCGCCGGGCAGGCACCCCCTTGGGTCGGGCGGACGAGCGCGGGTCGCGGATGTGGGCGGTGAAGGCCCGCTGGTATTCCTGGAATTCCATCGGCGCAAACGTCGCGTCAGCGACGCCATTGGCTTCCCTCTCCCGCCAGCGGGGAAAGGGAAGGGTGGCAGAGGGGGGCGGGATATGCCTTCACGCGGCCCGGACCGAGCGAGGGCGGTGGGCGGCCTGGAGCTGTGCGATCTGCGCCACTTCGGGCATCAGTTCGGAAAGGGGCGGAATGTTGAAGTCCCGTTCCAGGCAGGTGGGATGGACGCCCAGGAGCTCGTAGGCAGTGCCCAGCAATTGCCAGACTGGGTCGATCACCTCGGCGCCGTGAGTGTCGATGATAAGGTCCGGCGCTTGCTGGTAGTGCCCCGCCATGTGCATGTAGACGATGCGCTCGGCCGGCATGCGTTTCAGGTATGCCACCGGGTCGAACCGGAAGTTGACGCTGTTGACGTAGACGTTGTTCACGTCCAGATGCAGCCAGCAATCGGCTTCTTCCAGCACCGCGTTGACGAAGGCGGGTTCGTCCATCTCGCCCAGGGGGGCGGCCACATAGTAGCTGGCATTCTCGATGGCGATTTTCTGTTCCAGGATGTCCTGGACCCGGCGAATCCGGCCAGCCACGTATTTCACCGCCTCCCAGGTGGGGGGGATGGGCATGAGGTCATAGAGGTGGCCGTGGTCCGAGCAGTAGGAGAGGTGCTCGGTGTACAGCGGCATGCGGTGCTCGGCCATGAAGGCCTTGATCTTGCGCAGCAGCACCTCGTCCAGGGGTGTCATGCCCCCCAGGGACAGGGACAGGCCGTGGCAGACGAAGGTATGGGCCTCGGTGAAACGGCGCAGGTCCCGGGCGTGGCGGCCGCCCATGTCGATCCAGTTCTCCGGCGCCAGTTCGAAGAAATCGATGCCGGCGGGCATGCCGGCCTTCAGTTCCGGAAGGAGGTCACGCCGGAAACCGAGGCCGGCGCCCTGGAGACGCGGGACGGCCATGGGGCTTACTTCTTGGCGTCGGACTTCATGTCGGCGCCGCACTTGCCGTCGCCGG
>DAOQNK010000313.1:0-1912 GCA_035332045.1 Thiobacillaceae bacterium
CCGTGCGCCTGTTCCCGGACTGGGAGACCCTGCCCTACGACCCCATCTCGCCCCATCCCGATCTGGTTTCCGAGCGGCTCTCCGCCCTGTGGCTGGCCTCCCAGGGCAGCGTGGACGTGCTGGTGGCTCCCGCCGCCACCGCCGCCCAGTTCCTGTGCCCGCCCGCCTACCTGAACGCTCACGCCTTCCTGCTCAAGGAGAAGGACAAGCTGGACGGCGAGAAGCTGCGCGCCCGCCTGACCCAGGCCGGCTACCACGCGGTGAACCAGGTGCTCTCCCCGGGCGAGTTCGCGGTGCGCGGCGGCCTCATCGACCTCTTCGCCATGGGCACCACCCTGCCCTACCGCATCGACCTCTTCGACGAGGAGATCGAATCCATCCGCACCTTCGACCCGGACACCCAGCGCACCCTCTACAAGGTGGCGGAAATCCGCCTGCTGCCAGCCCGGGAAGTGCCTCTGGACGAGGCCGGCGTCACCCATTTTCGCCAGAGCTTCCGGGAGCGCTTCGAGGGCGATCCCTCCAAGAGCCAGGTCTACAAGGACGTCTCCAACCGCTTCGCCCCCGGCGGCGTGGAGTACTACCTGCCCCTGTTCTTCGACGGCACCGCCACCTTGTTCGACTACCTGGCCGAGAACACCGCCTTGGTGCTCCACGGCGACCTCCAGGCGGCGGTGGAGAATTTCTGGCGCGACACCCAGGGCCGCCACCGGCTCATGCAGGGCGACAAGAACCGGCCCCTGCTGGCGCCGGAGGAACTGTTCCTCATGCCGGACCGGTTCTTCGGGGCGCTGCGGCCCTATGCGCGGCTGGAACTCAGGCACCCCTCCCCCCCGGGGGTGGGAGCGGAGGAGGGAGAGGGCGCGCTTGTTGACCAACCGCAGTGGATCCCCTCTCCCCAAACCCCTCCCCCGCCCGCGGGGGAGGGACTTCATTACTCGGCCGCTCCCACTGTGGAAGTCGAACGCAAGGCCGACAACCCTTACCACCGTCTGCAAGCCCATCTGGCCGCCTACCCCGGGACCACCCTGGTGGTGGCGGAAAGCCTGGGCCGGCGGGAGACCCTGGCCAATGCGCTGGCGGAGTACGGACTGAAGCCGGTGCTGGCGGAAGGGTGGGTTTCGCCCCCCTCGCCCGCAGGCGGGAGAGGGGCTGGGGGAGAGGGAAGTCTTTCTGCGCAGCCCCCCCAAAGCACAACCGAAGTTCCCTCTCCTCTAGCCCCTCCCCCCCGGGGGGAGGGGAAGTTCCTCCTCACCACCGGCCCCCTGGCCGCCGGCTTCCTCGCCCTCGACGAGAGCCTGGCGGTCATCACCGAAACCGAGCTCTACGCCCGCAGCCCCGTCACCCGCCGGGCCCGGGAGGCCAAGCGGGCCACCACCGCCGAGGGGCTGCTCAAGGATCTCTCGGAACTCAAGGTGGGCGACCCGGTGGTCCATGCCCAGCACGGCATCGGCCGCTACCTGGGCCTCACCGGCATGGATCTGGGCAACGGCGAGGAGGAGTTCCTGACGCTGGAGTTCGCCGGCGGCGACAAGCTCTACGTGCCGGTCTCCCTGCTTCAGCTCATCTCCCGCTACCTGGGCGGCGACCCGGATTCCGCCCCCCTGCACAAGCTGGGCAGCGGCCAGTGGGAGAAGGCCAAGCGCCGGGCCATGGAGAAGGCCCGGGACACGGCGGCGGAACTGCTCAACCTGTATGCGATGCGGGCGGCACGCCAGGGCCACGCCTTCCCCCTGTCCGAGCACGACCTGGACGCCTTTGCCGAGGGCTTCGGCTTCGAGGAGACGCCGGACCAGCTGGGCGCCATCCAGGCGGTGGTGGCCGACATGACCTCCGGCCGGCCCATGGACCGGCTGGTGTGCGGCGACGTGGGCTTCGGCAAGACCGAGGTGGCCCTGCGCGCCGCCTTCGT
>DAOQNK010000314.1:0-1893 GCA_035332045.1 Thiobacillaceae bacterium
TCAAGGAAAACGCCCTGCTGCAGAAATACGCCGGCGGCCTGGGCAACGACTGGACCCGGGTGCGGGCCCTGGGCGCCTACATCAAGGGCACCAACGGCAAGAGCCAGGGCGTGGTGCCCTTCCTCAAGGTGGCCAACGACACCGCCGTGGCGGTGAACCAGGGCGGCAAGCGCAAGGGCGCGGTGTGCGCCTTCCTGGAAACCTGGCACATGGACATCGAGGAGTTCCTGGAACTGCGCAAGAACACCGGCGACGACCGCCGCCGCACCCACGACATGAACACCGCCAACTGGGTGCCGGACCTGTTCATGAAACGGGTCATGGAAAACCAGGAATGGACCCTGTTCTCCCCCTCCGACTGCCCGGACCTCCACGACCTCACCGGCCAGGCCTTCGAGGCCGCCTACCTGCGCTACGAGGACAAGGCCGCCCGGGGCGAGATCAAGGTGTTCAAGAAGATCGCCGCCGTGGGCCTGTGGCGCAAGATGCTCTCCATGCTGTTCGAGACCGGCCATCCCTGGATCACCTTCAAGGACGCCTGCAACGTGCGCTACACCAACCAGCACGTGGGCGTCGTCCACTCCAGCAACCTCTGCACCGAGATCACCCTGCACACCAACGACAACGAGATCGCCGTGTGCAATCTGGGTTCGGTGAACCTGGCCAACCATCTCAAGGACGGCGGCCTGGACCACGACAAGCTGAAGAAGACCATCCGCACCGCCATGCGCATGCTGGACAACGTCATCGACATCAACTTCTACAACGTCGGCAAGGCCCGCAACTCCAACCTGAAGCACCGCCCCGTGGGCATGGGCACCATGGCCTTCCAGGATGCCCTGCACCTGCTGCGCATCCCCTATGCCTCCCCCGAGGCCGTGGAGTTCGCCGACCGGGCCATGGAAGCCGTGGCCTACTACGCCTACTGGGCCTCCACCGACCTGGCCGAGGAGCGGGGCCGCTACAGCACCTTCAACGGCTCCCTGTGGAGCCAGGGCATCCTGCCCCAGGATTCCCTGAAGAAACTGGCCGAGGAGCGGGGCGGCTATCTGGACGCCGACTTCTCCGAAACCCTGGACTGGAACGCCCTGCGCAGCCGCATCCTGTCGGTGGGCATGCGCAACTCCAACTGCCTGGCCATCGCCCCCACCGCCACCATCGCCAACATCGTCGGCGTGTCGGCCAGCATCGAGCCCACCTACCAGAACCTGTTCGTCAAATCGAACCTGTCCGGCGAGTTCACCGTGGTGAACCAGTACCTGGTGCGGGACCTGAAGGCCATGAACCTGTGGGACGAGGTCATGGTGGGCGACATCAAGTATTTCGACGGTAGCCTGTCCAAGATCGACCGCATCCCGGCCGACCTGCGCGCCCTCTACGCCACCGCCTTCGAGGTGGACCCGGTGTGGCTCATCGAAGCCGGCGCCCGCCGCCAGAAGTGGATCGACCAGGCCCAGAGCCTGAACCTCTACTTCCACGGCGCCTCCGGCAAGAAGCTGGACGAGACCTACAAGCTGGCCTGGATTCGCGGCCTCAAGACCACCTACTACCTGCGCTCCATGGGCGCCACCGCCGCCGAGAAATCCACGGGCCGGGGCGGCGAGTTGAACGCCGTCTCCAGCGGTGGCGGCATGGGCGGCGGCCTGTCGGCCTCCGGCCTGGGCGCGGCGGGTGGCGCCGGCCAGGGCGGCTACGTGGCCGCCCCCAACCTGCCGGAGCCGGAGATCGTCGGCAAGGCCTGCACCTTGAGGCCCGGCGATCCGGGGTTCGAGGAATGCGAGGCTTGCCAGTAACGGAGGGCTCGCCCATGACGCCCTCCCAACTGGCCAGCGAAGTCTCCAGCCTCTTCAGCCTGCCCGACCTGGTGGTCCGGGCCTGCGCGGTGATGGATTC
>DAOQNK010000315.1:0-1883 GCA_035332045.1 Thiobacillaceae bacterium
GGTGGCCCGGATCGGCCAGCGGGGTCAGGGCGGCCGGCTCGTCCCACAGGCGCTGGGCCAGGGCCAGGCTGGGCCGGGTGCGGCCGGCCTCGTTGAGGCAGGCGGCGAAGACGCTGCCGGCGGCGCTGTCGGTGGCGGCGGCCAGGGCCAGGGCCAGGACGAAGCGCTCCACCGGCGCCAGGTTCAATGCCCGGGCCGCCCAGGCGAAGCCGCCCCGGACCGGCGGCGGGCCATCGCCAGGCGCCGGCGCCAGAATTTTTTCCGTGAGCCAGCGGGCGGTCTCGTCGCTGGCGAAAAACGCCTGCTTGTCGGCGTCATAGCGGGCCAGGTCCAGCACCGCCAGCAGCGGATCGCTGAAGGGGGGCAGCAGGGCGCCGCTGGCGGCCTCGCCGGCCCCCGCCAGCAGGCCCCGTTCCCGCCACAGCCAGCAGACTTCCCGGCGCAGGCGCAGGGTGACCTGGGCCAGCCAGTGGGCCGCTTCGGCGTCGGCGACGCGCAGGGCCGGCTGGAAGCCGACGGGGGAAGCCAGGTCGCGGGGGGTCATCTAGGCCACCGTCACTGTGGGACTGTTGCGGGCCTGCTGGCCGTTGACCAGCACCACCACCTGGTAGTCGCCGGCGGTGAAGGGACCGGGGGCGGCCTCGGCCACCACGTTGGCCAGGACGAGGCGCTTCTGGTCGGCGGCCGGCGTGGCGGTATCGTAGATCCGGGCGGTGACGCCATCCCGGTAGAAGGCCACCAGCACGTCATCGTCCCCGGTGCCCAGCAGGGTGCCATCCACCTGCAGGGTGCCCGCCGCCAGGCTGGCGGCCTCCACCACCGGCAGGAGGCGCAGGGTGAGGAGGTTGCTGCCGCGGTAGCGGTTGTTGGGCATGAGCTGGCGCACCAGCAAGCCATGCTCGCCGGCCGAGAGGCTGCCGCCGGCGGCGATGGGCCCTTCCACGGCGGGGGCCACGACGGGGCCGTCGGCCAGGACGTCGAGCCGGTCCGGCGCCCGGGCGGTAATCTCCAGGGCCACCCCGTCCAGCAGGCATTCCAGGCCGGACAGGTGGAGATCCTCCCCCGCCAGGCTGAAGGCGGCGCCGGGCGCCAGGGCGCCGGGCTCCACGCCGTCCAGGCGCGGCCCCAGGCCGGCCAGGATGGCCAGGCCCACCCCGTCCAGGCCGATGACCTGGGGCGGCGCCTGGGTGTAGTCGATGCCCACCAGCAGGGAAACGTCGGGGGGAATGGCCGGGGCGATGAGGATGGGCCGCACCTGGAAGGCCACCGACAGCCGGTAATGCTCGTCGCTGCCCTGCATGAGCTTGGACAGCAGGTCGGCGGGGGTCTCGTCGAAGGTGAGTTTCAGGGGTTCGGGGTTGTTCTCCAGGGCCGCCCGCACGTCGGCCGCCAGGGCCGCGTCCAGGCGCAGGTAGTTGAGTTCGTGGAGGGCGGCCATGCCCCGGCCCAGCAGCTCGTGGGCATCGGCGCTGTCCGAGAGGTTCTCGCCGTCGTAGGCGGTGACGATGTAGCGCAGGGACAGCCAGAGGGGCGGCGGCTGGTCGTCCAGCAGGGCCACGTTGCGCAGGCTGGGGTCGAAATCGGTCTGGTAGAGGAACAGGTTGAGCTTGTTGATCACCTGGTTGTCCACCGCGGCCTGCTGGGGCGGCCCCACGCTCACCGCGAAGCCCCGCCGGATGAGGTGTTCCCGCAGGAGTTTGGTCACCGCGCCGATGGCCCGTCCGGAATCCGCCAGGGGCATGTTCAGCCTTCCTTCACAGGTGGAGGCAGCGCCGCCGGGCGCCGGTGGGAGTCAGGGACGCGGCCGGCGCCGGGCGGGCCGGACGCGCCGGCGCCGGGCGGGAGCGACTTCGACGCCGACGCGGTCGCCCTTCAGGAAGTCG
>DAOQNK010000316.1:0-1874 GCA_035332045.1 Thiobacillaceae bacterium
GCGGGCGCAGGCGCGGGCCGGCGGGGCGGCGGAGGCGGCGTGTCCGGCAGGGGCGGGGGTTCCCGATCCACGAGGTGGGCCTCGATGGGGAAGGGTATTTCCCGGGCCGGCGCCTGCCACCAGCCGCCGGCATTGCCACCCACCAGCAGATGGGCGGCCAGGGAGAGCAGCAGCGCGACGGTGAAAACGCGGCGGCTGCGATTCATGGCGTCAGCCCGCCGGCGATACCAGGCACTCGTTTCCGCCGCGGGTTTCCTCGACGGGCAGCAGGACCACCGTGCCATCCTCTCGCCGCCGCACCCGTCCGGCCGCCAGCCAGCCCAGAGCCATGGGATAGAGCCTGTGTTCCTGGCGCAGGACCCGGGCCGCCAGGCTGTCCGGCGTGTCGCCGGCCAGTACCGGCACCGCCGCCTGGGCAATGATGGGACCGGCATCCACTTCCGGGGTGACGTAATGCACCGTGCAGCCGTGCAGCTTCACCCCGGCGGCCAGCGCGCGGGCATGGGTGTTCAGGCCGGGGAAGGCGGGCAGCAAGGCGGGATGGATATTGACGAGCCGGTGCTCGTAGCGGCGCACGAAGGCATCGGTGAGCACCCGCATGAACCCCGCCAGAACCACCAGGTCAGGCCGGTGGCGGTCGATCTCCTCCGCCAGGGCGGCGTCGAACTCGGCCCGGCCGGGATGGTCGCGATGGTTGACCACCGCCGTGGGCACGCCATGGGCGGCGGCGATGGCCAGGCCGGCGGCCTCGGGCTTGTTGCTGATGACGCAGGCGAATTCCACCGGCAGCCCGGCTTCCAGCAGGGCTTCCATGTTGCTGCCCCGGCCGGAAATGAGGACGACGACACGCATGTCCGTCAGACGATGACGGCCTGGTCCTGGCCCGCTTCCCGGGCGCGGATTTCACCCAGCCTGTAGACGGTCTCGCCCTTGGCGGCGAGGAATTTCATGGCGGCGTCGGCGTCGCCCCTGTCCACCACCAGCACCATGCCGATGCCGCAATTGAAGGTGCGGTGCATCTCCGGCAGGGCCACGTTGCCCTGCGCTTGCAGCCACTGGAAGGCGGCTGGCCAGGTCCAGGAATTCGCTTCGATGACGGCGGTGACGTGGTCCGGCAATACCCGGGGCACGTTGCCGGTGATGCCGCCGCCGGTGATGTGGGCCAGGCCCTTCACGTGCATTTCCTTCATCAGGGCCAGCAGGGGCTTCACGTAGATGCGGGTGGGTTCCAGCAAGGTCTCGCCCAGGGTGCGGCCGGCGAAGGGGGCGGACAAGTCGGCGCCGGACACCTCGATGATCTTGCGCACCAGGGAGTAACCGTTGGAATGGGGACCGCTGGAGGCCAGGCCCAGTACCGCGTCGCCGGGCTGGATGTCACGGCCGGTGATGACCTTGGATTTTTCCGCCACGCCCACGGCGAAGCCGGCCAGGTCGTATTCGCCGGCCGGGTACATGCCGGGCATCTCGGCGGTCTCGCCGCCGATCAGGGCGCAGCCCGACAGTTCGCAGCCCTTGGCGATGCCCGCCACCACCTGCTCCGCCACCTCCACGTCCAGGTGGCCGCAGGCGAAGTAGTCCAGGAAGAACAGGGGCTCGGCGCCCTGCACCAGGATGTCGTTGACGCTCATGGCCACCAGATCCTGGCCGATGGTGTCGTGCTTGTTCATGTGGAAGGCCAGCTTCAGCTTGGTGCCGACGCCGTCGGTGCCGGAGATGAGCACTGGCTCCTTGTAATTCTTGGGCAGTTCCATGAGGGCGCCGAAACCGCCGATGCCGGCCAGCACCTCGGGGCGCAGAGTGCGCTTGGCGTGGGGCTTGATGCGTTCCACCAGGGAGTCGCCGGCATCGATGTCGACGCCGGCATCGCGATAGGA
>DAOQNK010000317.1:0-1872 GCA_035332045.1 Thiobacillaceae bacterium
ATTTCGCCATTGCCCAGCGGGTGCTGCTGTTCGGCGAGTTCAAGACCAAGGCCGGTCGCATGAGTCCGTATTTCTTCAACGCGGGCCTGTTCAACGACGGCCTGTCGCTGAAGACGCTGGGCGAATTCTACGCGAAGGCCATCGCCGCCTCGGGCCTGGCGTTCGACGGCCTGTTCGGGCCCGCCTACAAGGGCATTCCCCTGGCCGCCTCGGTGGCCATCGCCCTGGCCGCCCAGGGCCGCAACGTCCCCTTCACCTACAACCGCAAGGAAGCCAAGGACCACGGCGAGGGCGGCAGCCTGGTCGGCGCCAAGCTGGCTGGCCGCATTCTCATCGTCGACGACGTGATTTCCGCCGGCACCTCCGTACGGGAGTCGGTGGAACTGATCCGCGCCGCCGGCGCCGTGCCTTGCGGCGTGGCCATCGCCCTGGACCGCATGGAGCGGGGCCTGGGCGACCTCTCGGCGGTCCAGGAGGTCAGCCGGGACTACGGCATGCCGGTGATCGGCATCGTCAACCTAGACGACCTTTGCGGCTATCTCGAGGACCGTCCCGACCAGCGTTCGACCCTGGCGGCCATTCGCGCCTACCGGACCGCCTATGGCGTCAACCCCGGCTGACATGCGCCGCCTCGCGCTCATCCTCCTCTGCCTGGTCGCCACGCCCCTTCAGGCAACCACGTACCGCTGGGTGGATGACCAGGGCAAGGTCCATTACGGCGATGTCCTGCCTACCCAGGAGGCCACGAAGGGCAGTTCGGAACTGGACAAGCAAGGCCGGGTAAAAAAGGAAAACCGCAGCCAGGAGTCCCTGAACGCCGAGCAGCGGAACCGGGCCCAGCAGCAGGACCTGAAGCGCCAGGAAGAACTGCTGCGCCGCCGGGACCGGGCCCTGCTGATGACCTACGTCAGCGAGGCGGAGATCGATCTGGCCCGGGACCGGGCCCTGGAGCAGGAGGAAGCCAACCTGCGGGGCCTGAACCTGCGCCTGAAGGCCACCCAGGACAAGCAGGCCTTTGCCGAGAGCCAGGCCCGGCACTACACCCAGACCGGCGCCAAGGTGCCCGCCACGTTTGTCCAGATGCTGGACGAGGCCCGAAGCGAGAAGGCCAGGCTGGAAAGCCAGATCGAACAGCGTCGCCAGACCATGGAAGACCTCAAGACCCGCTTCGAGGCGGACAAGCTGCGCTTCCGGGAGCTGGTCGCCGGATCTAAGCGCTGAGCTTGCCGCGCAGAATGTCGTTGACCTGGGCCGGGTTGGCCTTGCCCTTGGTCGCCTTCATCACCTGGCCCACCAGGGCATTGAAGGCCTTCTCCTTGCCGGCGCGGAATTCCTCCACCGATTTGGCGTTGGCGGCCAGCACCTCGTCGATGAGCCGCTCGATCTCGCCGGAATCCGACATCTGCTTGAGGCCCTTGGCTTCGATGATGGCATCGGCGGCATTCGGGTCATCGCCGCCTTCCGTCCACATCACCTCGAACACCTGCTTGGCCAGCTTGTTGGACAGGGTACCGTCGGCGATGCGCTTCACCAGGCCCGCCAGCTGGGCCGGCGTGATGGGCGCCTCGGTGATGTCCCTCTCCTCCCGGTTCAGGCTGGCGGAGAGTTCGCCCTGCACCCAGTTGGCCACGGTCTTGGCCTGAGCGTCACCAGCCACGGCCACCGCGTCCACGAAGAAGCGGGCGATTTCCCTCTGGCTGGTGAGGGAGGCGGCGTCGTAGGCCGACAGGCCGTAGTCCCGCTGGAAGCGTTGGCCCATGGCGTCCGGCAACTCCGGCAGCCCGCTTTTCACCTGCTCGATCCAGCCTTCGTCCAGTTTCACCGGCAGCAGGTCGGGATCGGGGAAGTAGCGGTAGTCGTGGGCGTCCTCCT
>DAOQNK010000318.1:0-1871 GCA_035332045.1 Thiobacillaceae bacterium
CGGCCCCGGGTGATGGCGGTGCGGGACAAGGTGGGCGAGGTGGGGGAGCCGCCGGCGGTGGCCAGCAGCAGGGTCAGCCAGCGGTATAGGGGTTGCATGCCCAGAATGCTGACTGCGTGGCGAATGGATTGGACTTCGCAAGACAGGCCGAAACCCGCGGAATTGATGTAGCGCAAAAGCTTGAAGGTCAGGGCCACGTCCTTCTTGAACAGGGCCTCCAGATCCTTGACCTCGGCGCCCTCGCGGACTTTTTCCAGCAGCTGCAGGACGGTGGCGTAGCCGGGGTTGATGACCTTGGCCACCATGTTTTCCGGCTTGGCGAAGTAGTAGCCCTGGAAGAAATCGAAGCCGAGTTCCTGACAGTGGCGAAACTGTTCCAGGGTTTCCACCTTTTCCGCCACCAGTTTGACGGGATGGCGCTTGACCTGCTTGACCATTTTCGCCAGGTCGGCGGGGGAGAGGGCCAGAACATCCAGCTTGACGTAGCTGGCGAGGGGGAGGAGCGGTTCCAGTTCAGGAGCGTAGTGGAAGTCGTCCAGGGCGAAGCGGTAGCCGGCGGCCTTGAGTTCCGTCAGCCGATCCAGCACCTCGGGCTCGGCCCGGACGGTTTCCAGCACTTCGATGATCACTTTGTCGTGGGGCAGGAGGGTGGAAAACCCCGACATCAGCATGGCCCGGTCCATGTTGATGAAAGCCAGCTTGCCCTTGAGCAGCCACTGGGTGCCCATGTTGAAGAGCGTGTTGGATATCACCGTGATGCCGGCATCCACGTCGGAGCCGATGTAGGCGCTCTGGGCATGGGCGGAATGCCGGAAGAGCAGCTCATAGGCCATCAACTGATGTTTGCTGTCGACGATGGGCTGGCGGGCAATGAAGGCGTCAGTACTCATGGGCTGGGCTGGAAATGGCGGCCGGTCCCATGGCGGGCCGGCCGGCAAGGATGGGTGTTAGGCCGGGGAGAACAGGCTCATGGGGGTGTCGGAGGTGATGTTGCCGAGCAGCTCCTCCATGTCCAGCACCAGGACTATGGAGCCATCCCCGGACAAGGTGGCCCCGGCAATGCCCTTGGGTTTGATGTCGGAGAGGGGCTTGATCACCACGTCATCCCGGCCGACGAAGCCATCCACCGCCATGATGAAGGTGCTGTCCGCCGCATGCATCAGGACGCCGAAACCGGGCGCCTGCCTGGCTTCCCAGCCAATCAGCTTGGCCAGGCTGCGCACTGGCAGGACCTCGTCCCGGACCACCATGGTGGCCCGGCCGGATACACGCTGCACCTCGTTGGGCTTGATGGGAATGATTTCCCGCACCATGGAAAGCGGGACCGCGAAGGATTGATTGTTCAGCCGCACCACCAGCACCGGCAGGATGGCCAGGGTGAGCGGCAGGGAGATGGTGAAGGTGGAGCCCTGGCCGGGTACGGAGACCACGTCGATCTTGCCATTGAGCTTGGCGATGTTGGTCTTTACCACGTCCATGCCAACGCCCCGGCCGGAGACGCTGGAGATCTGGTCCTTGGTGGAAAAACCCGGCAGGAAGATGAGATGCAGGCTCTGGCGGTCGTCCAGCCCGTTGGCCATCTCGGCGTCGATGATGCCCTTTTCCACAGCCTTGCGGCGTATCACGTCCGGGCGCATGCCCTTGCCGTCGTCGGAAATCTCGATGTAGATGTGGTCCCCCACCTGGCTGGCCGACAGCGTGACGATGGCCTTGCTGGGCTTGTGGGCCTCGCTCCGCTCCTCGGCGGTCTCGATACCATGGTCCACGGCATTGCGGACCAAGTGGACCAGCGGGTCGTTGAGGTCCTCGATCATGGTCTTGTCGAGTTCCGTCTCCTCGCCGGACAGCACCAGTTCCACGTCCTTGCCCAG
>DAOQNK010000319.1:0-1868 GCA_035332045.1 Thiobacillaceae bacterium
CGCAGCAGTTCGGCCATGTCCACCATGCCGTCGAAGGTGGACAACTCGCCATCGTGGATCAGGCGTTGGATGGCCGAGCGGGACTGGCCCACCAGGCGGGCAACGCGGGATAGAGGGAGGTAATGGGCCATGGACGGCATAATAGCCACCGGAAATTCCCGCACAAAACAGCGCCCGCGAATATTTGAAGATGCTAAACCTGGCTCTCCGCCCCTATCGGGAAGCCGCCTACCAGGCCCTGCGCCAGGTCGGGCTGCCCCATCTGCTGGCCCGGCTCTATGCGGCCCGGGGCATCGAGGCGCCGGAGGCCATGAAAATGAAGCTCGCCGATCTTCTGCCCGTGGCCGAACTGAAGAACGCCGAGGCCGCCGGCGCACGGCTGGCCGATGCCGTGGCCCGGGGCGAAAAGCTGCTGGTGGTGGCGGATTACGATGCCGACGGGGCCACCGCCTGCGCCCTGGCCATGGCCGGCTTGGGCGCCCTGGGCGCCCGGGTGGACTACCTGGTGCCCAACCGCTTCGAATACGGCTACGGCCTCACCCCCGAGATCGCCCGCCTGGCCGCCGAGCGGGGGCCCGACCTGCTCATCACCGTGGACAACGGCATCGCCGCCAACGCGGGGGTGGAGGAGGCTCGCCGTTTGGGGCTGGAGGTCCTGGTCACCGATCACCACCTGCCCGGCGAGACGCTGCCGGAGGCCCTCATCGTCAACCCCAACCAGCCGGGTTGCCCCTTCCCCAGCAAGCACCTGGCGGGAGTGGGCGTGATGTTCTACGTCCTCACCGCCCTGCGGGCCGAACTGCGCCGGCGCGGCGCCTTCGCCAGCCAGCCCGAGCCGGACCTGCGGGAACTGCTGGACCTGGTGGCCCTGGGCACCATCGCCGACGTGGTGCGCCTGGATGCCAACAACCGTCTGCTGGTGGCCCAGGGCCTGGCCCGCATTCGCCAGGGCAAGGCCCGGCCCGGCATCCATGCCCTGTTCATGGTGGCCAACCGGCCCCTGGACCGGGCCAGCAGCGAAGACCTGGGCTATTGCATCGGTCCCCGCCTCAACGCCGCCGGCCGCCTTTCCGACATGGGCCGCGGCATTGCCTGCCTGTTGGCCCCCACCCTGGACACTGCCCTGCCCCTGGCGGGCGAGCTGGACCAGCTCAACCGGGAGCGGCGTGGCATCGAGGCGGACATGCAGGAACAGGCCCAGGCCCTTCTGGAAGGCATCGAAGTGGCCGACGGCGCCAGCCTTACCCTCTATGATCCAGCCTGGCACCAGGGCGTGGTGGGTCTGTTGGCCTCCCGGCTCAAGGACCGCCATCACCGCCCCATC
This sequence comes from Thiobacillaceae bacterium, assembly GCA_035332045.1. GTDB lineage: Bacteria > Pseudomonadota > Gammaproteobacteria > Burkholderiales > Thiobacillaceae > PFJX01. Next base: position 1,325 of record DAOQNK010000319.1, read on the forward strand.
CTGGTTTTCGCCGACGCCGGCGACGGTCTGCTGCGGGGCTCTGGCCGCAGCATCGCCGGTCTGCACCTGCGCGATGCCCTGGATCTTGTGGATCGCCGCCTGCCAGGTGTCATCCTCAAGTACGGCGGCCACGCCGCCGCCGCCGGCCTGAGCCTGCGCCGCGAGCACCTGGAGGCCTTCTCCGCCGCCTTCGAGGCCGTGGCCCGGGAAAGCCTCACCGAAGCCGATCTCATCCGGGTCATCGAAACCGACGGCGAACTGGCCCCCGACGAATTCTCCCTCGCCAACGCCGAAGCCCTGCGTGACGCCGTCTGGGGCCAGGGTTTCCCCGCCCCCGCCTTCCAGGGCGAGTTCACCGTGCAAAGCCAGCGCCTGGTGGGCGACAAGCACCTGAAACTGCGCCTGGCCGGCCCCGGCTTCACCGCCGAAGCCATGCGCTTCTTCCAGGACACGCCCCTGCCCGAGCGCATCCAGGCGGTTTACAGGCTGGAGGTGAACGAATGGAACGGAGTGAGGGGGGTGCAGCTCAATGTGGCGCAATGGG
>DAOQNK010000320.1:0-1863 GCA_035332045.1 Thiobacillaceae bacterium
CCGCCCGCCCGCTTCAACGAAGCCACCCTGCTCTCCGCCATGGAAGGCGCTGGCAAGATGGTGGACGACGAGGAATTGCGCGCCGCCATGGCCGGCCGGGGCCTGGGCACCCCCGCCACCCGGGCCCAGATCATCGAGAACCTGCTGTCGGAGAATTACCTGCATCGGGAAGGCCGGGAGCTGGTGCCCACCGCCAAGGCCTTCTCCCTCATCACCCTGCTGCGGGGCCTGGACATCCAGGAACTGGCCTCGCCGGAGATGACGGGCGCCTGGGAATACAAGCTGTCCCAGATGGAACACGGCAAGCTGTCCCGGGACGAGTTCATGGGTCACATCACCGCCCTGGCCCAGGAGATCGTCGACCGGGCCAAGCGCTACGAGTCCGACACCGTGCCCGGCGATTTCGCCACCCTGACGGTGCCCTGCCCCAAGTGTGGTGGCGTGGTGAAGGAGAACTACAAGAAGTTCGCCTGCCAGGCCTGCGACTGGAGCGCCTGGAAGATCGTCGCCGGCCGCCAGTTCGAGGTGGAGGAGATGGAAACCCTGCTGCGCGACGGCAAGGTGGGGCCCCTCACCGGCTTCCGCAACAAGATGGGCCGGCCCTTCGACGCCGAGATCCGCCTCAACGACGACCAGCTTCCCGAGTTCGATTTCGGCCAGCCCCGCGACGGCGAGGAAGCGGAGGAGGTGGACTTCTCCGGCCAGGAAAGCCTGGGCAAGTGTCCCAAGTGCGGCGGCCATGTCTATGAACATGGTGCCTCCTATCTCTGCGAGCGCAGCGTCGGCCCCAACAAGACCTGCGACTTCCGCAGCGGCCAGATCATCCTGCAACAGCCGGTGGCCAGAGAACAGATGCAGAAACTCTTGTCCGAGGGCAAGACCGACCTCCTTACCGGCTTTGTCTCCGCCCGTACCCGGCGCGCCTTCTCCGCCTTCCTGGTGCGGGACAAGGAGGGCAAGGTGGGCTTCGAGTTCGAACCCAGGGAGGCCAAGGCCGGCAAGCGTGCGGCACCTTCCCCGGCCAAGGAACTGGGCGTCCATCCCGCCGACGGCAAGCCGGTGCAGCTCAAGTCCGGCCGCTTCGGCCCCTACGTCCAGCATGGCAAGCTCATGGCCTCCATCCCCAAGGAGCGCAAGCCGGACGACATCACCCTCGATGAGGCAATGGTCCTGCTGGCCGAGAAAGCCGCGAAACAATCGGCCTGAAGGGGCCTGCGTTCAGGGCTTTTCCCGCTTTCGTGATGCAATGCACAAGGGTTAGAATTCGTCCAATCCGGTGCCCGGATGGCGGTGTCGCCGCCGGGGAGAGGCGGCCGGATGCCCGCACCCATTCCCCCTCAATCATTACGAAAAGGTAAGCATCATGGCTGTTCTGGTTGGCAAACAAGCCCCCGATTTCACCGCGATCGCCGTCATGGGCGACAACTCCATCGTCGAGAATTTCAACCTGTCCGCCCACATCAAGGACAAGTACGCGGTGCTGTTCTTCTATCCTCTGGACTTCACCTTCGTCTGCCCCTCCGAACTGCTGGCCTTCGACCACCGCCTGGCCGAGTTCAAGGCCCGGAACGTGGAAGTCATCGGCATCTCCATCGACTCCCACTTCACCCACCTGGCCTGGAAGAACACCCCGGTCAACAACGGTGGCATCGGCCAGGTTCAGTACCCCCTGATCGCCGACATGAAGCACGAAGTTACCCAGGCCTACGACGTTGAGCATGCAATCGGTGTCGCTTTCCGTGGCTCCTTCCTCATCGACAAGGCCGGCACCGTGCGTCATCAGGTGGTCAACGACCTGCCTCTGGGCCGCAACGTGGACGAGATGCTGCGCATGATCGACGCCCTGCAGTTCACCGAAGTGCA
>DAOQNK010000321.1:0-1858 GCA_035332045.1 Thiobacillaceae bacterium
GCCGCCCTGGGCCGGGTGCTGATGCGGGACGTCATCGCCCCCTTCGACGTGCCTGCCCATGACAACTCCGCCATGGACGGCTACGCCGCACGGGCGGAAGACCTGGCCGGCGCCGAGAACCGCCTGGCCGTGGTGGGCACCGCCTATGCCGGCGGCGCCTTCTCCGGGGTGGTGGGGCCGGGCCAGGCGGTGCGGGTGATGACCGGCGCGGTGCTGCCCCGGGGCGCCGACTCGGTGGTGGTCCAGGAAGTGGCCAAGATGGACGGCGAGGGGGAGTCCATGCGCGTCATCCTGCCCGCCGTCCAGAAGCCCGGCCAGAACGTGCGCCGGGCCGGCGAGGACCTGGCGGCGGGCAAGCCGGCCCTGCCCGCCGGCAAGCGCATCGGCCCGGCGGAGCTGGGCCTCATGGCCTCCCTGGGTTTCGCCGAGGTGACGGTGCGGCGCCGGCCCCGCGTCGCCTTCTTCTCCACCGGCGACGAGCTGGCCTCCATCGGCCGTCCCCTGGCCCCGGGCGAGGTCTACGACAGCAACCGCTACACCCTGTTCGGCGCCCTGACCCAGCTGGGCGTGGACATCCTGGACATGGGGGTGGTGCGGGACGACCCGGCGGTCATGGAAAAGGCCTTTGCCGAGGCCGCCGCCCAGGCCGACGCCATCCTCACCACCGGCGGCGTCTCCGTGGGCGAGGCGGACTTCGTCAAGGACATCATGGCCCGCCTGGGCGAGGTGCGTTTCTGGAAGATCGACATCAAGCCCGGCCGGCCCATGGCCTTCGGCCGCCTGGGAAATGCCTGGCTGTTCGGCCTGCCGGGCAACCCGGTGGCGGTGATGGTGAACTTCTATCAGATCGTCCTGGACGCCCTGGTGAAGCTCCAGGGCGTGGATCCCCTGCCGCCCCGGCCCAGCTTCCGGGTGCCCAGCGCGGCACCCATCCGCAAGTTGTCCGGCCGCCGGGAATTCCCCCGGGGCGTGCTGTTCCAGGAAGAGGGTACCTGGAAGGTGAGGCTGTCCGGCAACCAGGGCTCCGGCGTGCTGCGCTCCATGGCCGAGGCCAACTGCTTCATCGTCCTGCCGGAGGAAAGCGGCAGCGTGGCGGCGGGCGACCTGGTGGAAGTGCAACCCTTTCAAGGAGCCCTGTGATGGACGACCGCCAACTCATCCGCTATAGCCGCCACATCCTGCTGCCCCAGATCGACCTGGCCGGCCAGGAGAGACTCCTGGCCGGCCACGTGCTGCTCATCGGCGCCGGCGGCCTGGGTTCGCCCGCCTCCCTGTACCTGGCCTCGGCGGGGGTGGGCCGCCTGACGATCTGCGACGGCGACCACGTGGACCTGACCAACCTGCAACGCCAGATCGTGCACCGGGAGGCCACGGTGGGGGTCAACAAGGCGGAATCCGCCCGCCGGGCCCTGGCCGAGATCAATCCGGACTGTCAGGTGACGCCCATCGAGCACCGGGTGTACGAACAGGAACTCCTGGACCTGGTGGCCGGCGCCGACGTGGTGGTGGACGCCTGCGACAACTTCGCCACCCGCCACGCGGTGAACCGGGCCTGCGCCAGGATGAAAAAACCGTTGGTCAGCGGCGCCGCCATCCGCTTCGCCGGCCAGCTGGCCGTGTTCGACCTGCGCCGGGACGACTCCCCCTGCTACCACTGCCTGTTCCCGGACACCAAGGCCGAGGACGAGGAGCGCTGCGCCACCATGGGCGTGTTCGCGCCCCTGACCGGCATGGTGGGCACCCTCCAGGCGGGCGAGGCCATCCGCATCCTGCTGGGCAAGCCCAGCCCCCTGGCCGGCAAGCTGGTCCTGTTCGACGCCGGGGCCATGGAGTGGCAGACCATGAAGGTGCCCAAGGA
>DAOQNK010000322.1:0-1856 GCA_035332045.1 Thiobacillaceae bacterium
TCGGAAATGGGCGTGCTCACCTTCCCGGAAGAGAAGATCGTCAAGAAGTGGCGCCTGCAGCCCGGCAAGATGTTCCTCATCGACCTGGAGCAGGGCCGCATCATCGACAACACCGAGCTGAAGCAGACCCTGGCCACCGCCGAGCCCTACCGCCGGTGGATCGACGAATCCCGGGTCTACCTGGGCGAATTGCCCGCCGTCGAGAGCAAGACCGAACTCAAGGAGAGCCTGCTGGATACCCAGCAGGCCTTTGGCTACACCCAGGAGGACGTCAAGGTCATCCTCTTCCCCATGGCCAAGAACGGCGAGGAGCCCACCGGCTCCATGGGCAACGACGTGGCCCTGCCGGTGCTGTCGGACAAGAGCAAGCCCCTGTACAACTACTTCAAGCAGTTGTTCGCCCAGGTGACGAACCCGCCCATCGACCCGATCCGGGAAGAGATCGTCATGTCCCTGACCTCTTTCATCGGCCCCAAGCCCAACCTCCTGGGCCTGACCGACCCGAACGAGGACCTGACGCCGCGTCTGGAAGTGACCCAGCCGGTGCTGATGCAGGACGATCTGGCGCGTTTGGTGAACATCGCCGGCCTGACCCAGGGCCGTTTCAAGTCCCTGGTGCTGGACATCACCTACGACGCCAATGAGGGCGCGGATGGCTGCGGGGAAGCCCTGGCCCGCCTGGCCGCCGTGGCCGAGCAGTCCGTGGGCGACGGCTACAACATCCTCATCCTCTCGGACCGCAAGACTTCCCGGGACCGGGTCGCCATTCCCGCCCTGCTGGCCTGCTCCGCCGTGCACCACCACCTGACCCGCAAGGGCCTGCGCACCAGCACCGGCCTGGTGGTGGACAGCGGTTCCGTGCGAGAGACCCACCACTTCGCCCTGTTGGCCGGCTACGGCGCCGAGGCGGTGTGCCCCTGGCTGGCCCTGGAGACCATCAAGGACTTCTCCGGCGAAGACTACAAGGACGCTCAGAAGAAGTACGTCAAGGCCGTGGGCAAGGGCCTCAACAAGGTCATGTCCAAGATGGGCATCTCCACCTACCAGTCCTACTGCGGCGCCCAGATTTTTGAAGCCGTGGGCCTCAACAGCGATTTCGTCGGCCGTTACTTCGCCGGCACCGCCTCCCAGGTGGAAGGCGTGGGCCTGCGGGAAGTGGCCGAGGAAGCCGTGCGCGTCCACGCCGGCGCCTTCTCTGACGATCCGGTGCTGGCCACCATGCTGGACGCGGGTGGCGAATACGCCTTCCGCATCCGGGGCGAGGAACACATGTGGACGCCGGACGCCATCGCCAAGCTCCAGCACGCCACCCGAGGCAACCAGTATTCCACCTACAAGGAATACGCGAAGATCATCAACGACCAGAGCAAGCGCCACATGACCCTGCGCGGCCTGTTCGAGATCCGGCCCGCCGGCCCCCCGGTGCCCCTGGAGGAGGTGGAGCCGGCCAAGGAGATCGTCAAGCGTTTCGCCACCGGCGCCATGTCCCTGGGGTCCATCTCCACCGAGGCCCATTCCACCCTGGCCATCGCCATGAACCGCATCGGCGGCAAGTCCAACACCGGCGAGGGTGGCGAGGACCCCATGCGCTTCAAGCCGGTGACCGGCGGCACCAAGCTGTCCGAGCTCATCGGCGCCTCCCGCATCGAGCGGGACTATGTGCTGAAGGACGGCGACAGCCTGCGCTCCGCCATCAAGCAGGTGGCCTCGGGCCGCTTCGGCGTCACCACCGAGTACCTGGCCAACGCCGACCAGATCCAGATCAAGATGGCTCAGGGCGCCAAGCCCGGCGAGGGCGGCCAGCTGCCCGGCCACAAGGTATCGGAATACATCGGCTTCCTGCGCCACTCGGTGCC
>DAOQNK010000323.1:0-1850 GCA_035332045.1 Thiobacillaceae bacterium
GCCTGGTGACCATCGAGGACGTGCTGGAACAGATCGTCGGCGATATCGAGGACGAGTACGACTACGACGAGGCCGAAGACAACGTCATCGCCGAGGAGGGGGGTACCTTCCGGGTCAAGGCCCAGACCGAGATCGGCGACTTCAACCTGGCCATGGGCGCCAGTTTCGCCGATGACGAGTTCGATACCGTGGGCGGCCTGGTGACCCACGCTTTCGGTCGGGTGCCCAAGCGGGGCGAATCCGTGGAAATCGCCGGCTTCCGCTTTCTGGTCCTGCGCGCCGGTAGCCGCCGCCTGCATACCCTGCGGGTGCAGCGCCTGCCCCAGACCAATCTGCTGTGATGGTTTTGGACCGCCGTTGGAAGCCGGTCCTGCTGTTTTTCCTCCTGCTGGCCCTGTTTCCCGCCCTCGGCAGCCTGGCCGCCTGGCTGTGGGGGGAGGCCATGAGCTTCCTGGACTGGCTGGCCGTACTCGCCTTCCCCCTGCTGGCCTGGCTGTGGCTTCGCCATTTTTCCATCCTGGGCTGCCGGGAAGGCTGCATGCCGCCTGATGGGGAACGAAAGTGAATGCTTACCTTGCCAGACCCGGCACATCCCGATAATTTAGAGCCCACTTGTTTTCGCCAAGGCCCTCCCCATCTGCCTCCGGCACCCTTCCTCTGGATTGACCATGACTACCTGGACTGACTTCCTCGCCTCCCGGGGCGCCCGTTTCGACCAAGGCGGGGTCGCCGACTTCGGCGATCCCAGCGGCGAACTCGCGGCCGCCGGCGCCGCCACCGTGGTGGCCGACCTCTCCCATTTCGGCCTTATTGCCTTTGCCGGCGAGGAGGCCCAGACCTTCCTGCACGGCCAGATCACCAATGACCTGCGCAACCTGGGCGATGACAGGGCGGTTTTCGCCGGCTACCTTTCCGCCAAGGGCCGCATGCTGGCCAACTTCCTGGTCATGAAGCGGGCCGGGGAGGTGCTGGTGATGTTGCCGGAATCCCTGCGCGAAGCCGTCCAGAAACGGCTGTCCATGTTCATCCTGCGGGCCAAGGTCAAGGCCCGGGACGCCGGCGGCGAATGGGTTCGGCTGGGCGTCAACGGTCCGGACGCCGCCGCCCTGGTGGGTGAGGTCCTGGGCGCCGCCCCGCCGACGGGCAACATGGCCATGGCCCAGGCCGGATCGGCCTTCACCCTGTGTCTGGGTGAGGGCCGTTACGACCTGTTCCTCGCCCCGGACGCAGCCGCTGCCATCTGGGAAAGACTCGTCACCCGCGCCCGGCCCGTGGGCGCCCAGGCCTGGGACTGGCTCATGGTGCGGGCCGGCGTGCCGGTGGTGCTGCCCCAGACCCAGGACCACTTCGTGCCCCAGATGGCCAACATGGAGATCCTGGGCGGCGTCAGCTTCAACAAGGGTTGCTACCCCGGCCAGGAAATCGTCGCCCGCAGCCAGTACCTGGGCAAGGTCAAGCGCCGCCTGTACCTGGCCCACCTGGACGCGGAGGCCAAGCCCGGCGATGAACTCTTCGCGCCCGAGCCGGCCGACCAGGCCGCCGGCCTTGTCGCCAACGCCGCCCCCGCCCCCGGCGGCGGCTGGGATGTGCTGGCGGTGGCCTTGAGCCCCAGCGTCGAAGCCGGCGAAATCCGTCTCAAGAGCCGGAACGGCGCCCGCCTGAGCTTCGAACCCCTGCCCTATCCCGTTGCCTGAACGTTACGACTATTACGTCTGGTACCGGGTGGCCCAGGCCGACCGGGACACTGAGACCGCGGTGCGCGGCATGCTGGCGCGGCTGGCCTGTCGCACCGGCGTGGCCGGCATCCTGAAGAAGAAGCGTGGCGAGCCCGGGCTGTGGATGGAGGTCTA
>DAOQNK010000324.1:0-1846 GCA_035332045.1 Thiobacillaceae bacterium
CCGCCTTGTGGGCCAGCATGGGCTGGCCGACGATGTCGCCGATGGCGAAGATGTGGGGCACGTTGGTGCGCATCTGCTTGTCGACGGGAATGAAGCCCCGTTCGTCCACCCGGACGCCGGCCGCCTCGGCGCCGATGGCCTTGCCGTTGGGGCGGCGGCCGATGGCCACCAGCACCCGGTCGAAGACCTGCTGCTCTTCCTCTTCAGCCGCTTTCAGGGTGACGTGGAGGCCGTCCTTCTTCGCCGCCATGGCGGTGACGCCGGTGTTGAGGCGGATGGCCTCGAAGCGCTTCTCCATGCGCTTGTGCAGGGGCTTCACCAGGTCCGCGTCGCAGCCGGGAATGAGCTGTCCGCCCAGTTCCACCACGGTGACCTTGGAGCCCAGGGCGTCGTAGACCGTGCCCATTTCCAGGCCGATGATGCCGCCGCCGATGACCAGCAGGCGCTTGGGCACGTCGGCCAGGGCCAGGGCGCCGGTGGAGCTCATGACCCGGGGGTCGTCGGGCTGGAAGGGCAGTTTGATGGCTTCCGAGCCGGCGGCGATGATGGCGTGGTCGAAGGAGAGGGTTTGCGTGCCGGCTTCGCCGGCCACTTCCAGGCTGTTGGGACCGGTGAATTTCGCCACGCCGTGGACCACGGTGATCTTGCGCTGTTTCGCGAGCTGGGTGAGGCCGCCGGTGAGCTTGCCCACCACGTCCCTGGCCTTCCATTCCCGCAGCTTGGCCAGGTCCACCTTGGGCTTGGCGAAGGTGACGCCGTGTTCGCCCATTTCCTCGGCTTCGGTGATGAGCCGCGCGGTATGCAGCAGGGCCTTGGAGGGGATGCAGCCCACGTTGAGGCAGACGCCGCCCAGACTGGGGAAGCGCTCCACCAGCACCACCTTGAGGCCCAGGTCGGCGGCGCGGAAGGCGGCGGTGTAGCCGCCGGGGCCGGCACCCAGGACCAGAACCTGGGCGTGGAGTTCGGCGGCGTGAGGCGTGAGGGGTGAGGCGTGAGGCGCCGGGGTGGGGGGGCTTTCCGCCTCGCGCCGATCGCCGACCGCCCCACCCGGGGCATCCGCTGCCAACATCAGGATCGGCGTGCCTTCCGATATCTTGTCCCCCACCTTGACCAGCATTTTCTCCACCACCCCGGCCTGGGGACAGGGAATGTCCAGGGCGGCCTTGTCGGACTCCACGGTGAGGAGGGAGGTGTCCTTGGCGACGGTGTCCCCCGCCCGGACCAGGAGGTCGATGACCTCCACGTTCTTGAAGTTGCCGATGTCCGGCACCCGGATTTCTATGCTTTGGCTCATGGTTCGAGTTCGCGTGGGGTCAGAGCAGCAGCCGGCGCACGTCGGAGAGCATGGCGCGCAGGTGGCTGGTGAAGCGGGCGCCGTCGGCGCCGTCGATGACCCGGTGGTCGTAGGAGAGGGAGAGGGGCAGGACCAGGCGCGGCTCGAAGGCCCTGGTGGCCTTGTTCCACACGGGTTTCATCTCCGCCCGGGACAGGCCCAGGATGGCGACTTCCGGGCAGTTGATGATGGGGGTGAACTTGGTGCCGCCGATGCCGCCCAGGCTGGTGATGGTGAAGCAGCCGCCCTGCATGGCGTCCACCTTGAGCTTGCGCTCCCGGGCCAGCTCGGCCATTTCTCCCAGTTCCCGGGCGATGTCCATGACGTCCTTCTTGTTGACGTCGCGCACCACGGGCACCACCAGGCCGTCCGGGGTATCGCAGGCGAAACCGATGTGGAAGTACTTCTTCAGCACCAGATTCTCCCCGTCCGGCGCCAGGGAGGCGTTGAACTGGGGATAGTGGCGCAGGGCGTTGACCACGGCCTTCATGAGGAAGGCCAGCAGGGTGAGCT
>DAOQNK010000325.1:0-1836 GCA_035332045.1 Thiobacillaceae bacterium
CTGGCCGTCGAAGCCGACCTGGAAGTGCCCACCCGGGCTCACGGCCTGCTTCGTGAAGCTTCCGGCACTCTACTGGCCATTGCCCGCCGCCCCGGTGACTGGCTGCTGCGCTGGCGCGCCGACGGCCGGACCCTGGCCTGGCGCTGGATCGAACCCGGCCGCGCCTTCGCCGGCCACCTCCTGGCCAGCGCCGACGGCCGCACCCTGTACACCACGGAAATCGACCTGGACAGCGGCATGGGCCTGATCGGCGTGCGGGACGGCGCGAGCCTGGAAAAACGGGCCGAATGGCCCACCGGCGGCCTGGACCCCCACATGCTGGTCCACGACGTCACCCGGCCCGGCGCCCTCATCGTCGCCAACGGCGGCGTGCCCACCCGGCCGGAGACCGGCCGGCTGAAGCTCAATCTGGAACGCATGGATTCTTCCCTGGTCCGTCTGGATGCCCATACCGGGGAACGCCTCGGCCAATGGCGCCTGGACGACCCGCGCCTGTCCCTGCGCCACCTGGCCTGGAACGGCCATCGCCTGGGCATCGCCTTGCAGGCCGAGCACGACGATCCTGCCGTGAAGGCTGCCGCGCCAGTGCTGGCGGTGCTGGATGGCGATCGACTGGCGACGGTGCCCGCCGCCGACGTTTTGGCTGGCTACGGCGGTTCCATCGCCCCCCTGGAGGATGGCTTCGCGGTAGGTTGCCCCCGCGCCCAGGGGGTGGCCGTCTTCGGCGGCCACGGCTTCCGGGGACTGGCCCCCCTGGCGGAAGGCTGTTCCCTGGTCGCCACCCCGGGCCGGCTCTGGGCCGGCGGCGGGGATTCGGCGTTGGGGTTGACCGATATGGCCAGCCCGGCCGTGAGGCTTGCCCTGGCGCCCGGCATCCGGCTCGACAACCACTGGATCGTCGCCTGAACCGCGGCCCAGGGCTTCCCGGGGAGGGGAGAATTCCTGATCGATTTAGGATGTAGATCGCCTGTTTCAGACATATCAATTGGATCAATAAGACGTCGCCGCATACAGTTTCTCCCACGAAGTTTTTCAACCCACCGCAGTAAACAACCTTCCAGGAGAAACAGGATGCAAACCCTGATCAACACCGAAATCAAACCCTTCAAGGCCACCATGTACGCGGCCGGCAAGTTCGAGCACGTCAGCGACGAGGACCTGAAGGGCAAGTGGTCCGTGGTGTTCTTCTACCCCGCCGACTTCACCTTCGTCTGCCCCACCGAGCTGGGCGACCTGGCGGACAACTACGCCGAGTTCCAGAAGCTGGGCGTGGAGATCTACGCCGTGTCCACCGACACCCACTTCACCCACAAGGCCTGGCACGACACCAGCGAGACCATCGGCAAGATCAAGTTCCCGATGATCGGCGACCCCACCGGCGCGATCACCCGCCACTTCGGGGTGATGATCGAGGAAGCCGGCCTGGCCGAGCGGGGCACCTTCGTGATCGATCCCCAGGGCAAGATCCAGATCATCGAGATCAATGCCGGCGGCATCGGCCGTGACGCTTCCGAGCTGCTGCGCAAGGTGAAGGCGGCCCAGTACGTCGCCGCCCACCCGGGCGAGGTCTGCCCCGCCAAGTGGAAGGAAGGCGAAGCCACCCTGGCTCCGTCCCTGGACCTGGTCGGCAAGATCTGACGTCGTCTCCCCTCTCCCGCCGGCGGGAGAGGGGGGCGCGCAGCGCCAGGAGAGGGAAGCCACCGGCGGATTTCCCTCTCCCACCCCCCCAAGCGCAATACCAAGCCTTCAGCCGAAGGCGAGGGCTTCGTATTGCCCTTTGCTTCAGGAGAACCACCATGCTGGACGCCAACATCAAGACCCAACTCAAGGCCTATC
>DAOQNK010000326.1:0-1833 GCA_035332045.1 Thiobacillaceae bacterium
CGGTGGGCTATCTGGCGGCGCCGACCCTGTTCTACAGCCTGGACGACCGCATGCTCGCGGGCATGCTGGCCGGCAAGATGTTCAGCCATATCGCCTGGGTGGGCCTGGCCTGCGGCGGCTGGCTATTGATCTTCCGCCTGGGCCGGCTGGGGGGCGCGGCCCTGAAGCAAGGCTTCTTCTGGATCGTGCTGGTCATGCTGCTCTTGAGTCTGGCCCAGCAGTTCGGCATCCAGCCTGTCCTCCAGCAGTTGAAGGACCAGGCCATGCCCAAGGACGTGATGGAAACGCTGTTCCGGGACCGCTTCGCCGCCTGGCACGGCGTCTCCAGCGCGGTCTATCTCATCCAGAGTCTGCTGGGCCTGGCCGCGGTGGCCAAGCAGGGTTCAAGGTAGCTGGATCTTGGGCTTGTCCGCTGGCCGGTAGAGCAGCAGGAGTTTGCCGATGTGCTGCACCGGGGCGGCATCCAGGGCGGCGCAGAGTTCGGCCAGATAAGCTTCCCGCGCTTCCCGGTCATCCCCCAGCACCCGGACCTTGATCAGTTCGTGGGCCACTAGGGCCCGCCCCGCTTCCTTGATCACCGCCTCAGTGAGCCCCTGGGCCCCGATCATGACCACCGGTTTGAGGGGATGGGCCTGGGCCTTGAGAAACTTGCGCTGTTCGGGAGTGAGCTCCCGGGATTTACGTGCCGCCGCCTTAACCATAAAGACCCCATGAAAATGCGCCGATAGTAGCTTATGAAACGACAAGCAAAAACCCGCGCCTGGCACCACCAGCACGCCAACGATTTCTACGTCCGCCGTTCGGTGGAGCAGGGCTATCGTTCCCGCGCCGCCTACAAGCTGAAGGAGATCGACGACAAGGATCATCTGCTGAAACCAGGTGGCGTGGTGGTGGACTTGGGCTGCGCCCCGGGAGGCTGGTGCCAGGTGGCGGCAGAGCGGATTGGGGGTCAGGGCCGCATCGTCGGCATCGACCTTCTGGAAATGACCGGCCTGAACCATGTGGACTTCATCCAGGGCGATTTCTCCGAGGAGGGGCCTCTGGCCGAACTGGAGGCTTTGCTGGCGGGCCAGAGAGTGGACCTTGTAATGAGCGACATGGCCCCCAATATCACCGGCGTGGCTGTTTCGGACCAGGCCCGGGCCTACCATCTGGCCGAACTGGGCCTGGAATTTGCGGAGAAGTGGCTGAAACCGGGTGGGGCCTTCCTGGTCAAAGTGTTCCAGGGCGCGGGCTTTGAGGACTATGTGCGGCGATTGCGCGCGGTTTTTCGGGGGGTGGTGGTGCGCAAGCCCGATGCGTCACGGGACCGGAGCCGGGAGGTGTATCTCCTGGGGCGGGGACTGCAGTCGGTATTCGTGGAAAGCGCGGGCGGAGATTGAAGCCGGCGTGGAATTGATCTAACTTGCGGTTCCCGCGGGATTTTTTCCGCAAAGGAGTGAACGTGAACAACCTTTTCAAGAACGTCGCCATCTGGCTGGTCATTGCCCTGGTCCTGATGACGGTGTTCAACCAGTTCAATACCCGCCAGACCACCCAGGCGCAGATGGACTATTCCCAGTTCATCGAGCTGGTGCGCCAGGGCCAGGTGGCCAAGGTCACCATCGAGGGGCATGTCCTGAAGGGCGTCCAGGCCGACGGCAAACGCTTCACCACCTATTCGCCTTCCGATCCCTGGCTCGTGTCCGACCTGCTCAAGAACGGCGTGCAGGTGGAGGCCAAGCCGGAAGAGCAGCCCTCCATGCTCATGAGCATCTTCATTTCCTGGTTCCCCATGCTGCTGCTGATCGGCGTCTGGGTGTTCTTCATGCGCCAGATGCAGGGCGGCGGCCG
>DAOQNK010000327.1:0-1827 GCA_035332045.1 Thiobacillaceae bacterium
CCGCCGAGCGGGAACGCAAGGCCACCGTCACCCGGGCCGAGGGCGACAAGCAGGCGGCGATCCTGGAGGCGGAAGCCCGCCTGGAATCCGCCAAGCGCGACGCGGATGCCCAGGTTCGCCTGGCCACCGCCAGCGCCGAGGCCATCCGGCTGGTCACCGTCGCGCTGCCGGACCGGGAACTGCCAGCCCTCTACCTCCTGGGCGAGAAATACGTGGGGGCCCTCAAAGCCCTGGCCAGCGCCGATGGCAGCCGCACGGTGCTGCTGCCCGGCGATCTCATGAAATCCCTGGAAGGCCTGCTGGGCGGCAAGCGGGGCTAGCGGACAGCCGAAGGGTATAGCCCCGTCTCGTTGAAGACTGTTAAAGTGGAGTCTAAAGATGTCGGCACAAGCACCGATATTCTTTGCGTTGCAACCCAGCCAAGACCGAGAGGTAAGGAATTGAAAAAGACTCTGCTGCTCCTGACCTTGTCGACCTTTCTGGCCGCGCCCCTGGCCAACGCCGTGGAAGGCAGTCCCGATTCCTCTCCGAAGGCCAAGTCCCACAAGACCGCCGCCCACAAGGCCAAGCCCCGCAAGACCGCCGGCCGGAGCAAAACCGTCAAGCCCGCCAGCCAGGCCAGGCTGGCCACGAAATCAAGCAAGCGCGTCCGCGAGGCCTACAACGCCCACACCCCCTTGCGGGTGATCAAGGTCAACTACGATGACGCCCTCAAGGCCAATGAACTGGCCCTGAAATCCGCCGCCGCCCTGGTGGTCGACCAGAAGAGCGGCGAAGCCCTCTATGCCAAGAACGTGGATGTGGCCACGCCCATCGCCTCCATCACCAAGCTCATGACAGCCATGGTGACCCTGGACGCCGGCCTGCCCCTGAATGAAGAGATCGTCATCGGCAACGAGGATATGGATCGCCTGAAGGGCACCGGCTCCCGCCTTGCCTTGGGCACCCGGCTGACCCGGGGCGAGTTGTTGCACCTGGCCCTCATCGCCTCGGAAAACCGGGCCGCCGCCGCCCTCTCCCGCGCCTACCCCGGCGGCCGGGAAGCCTTCGTCGCCGCCATGAACGAGAAGGCCCGAACCATCGGCATGCACCAGGCCCGCTTCGTCGACGGCACCGGCCTGGACAGCCGGAACCAGGCCACCGCCGCCGATCTGGTCAAGATGGTGGACACCGCGTACCGCTACCCCCTCATCCGCGAGATCACCAGCACTGGCACCTACGATGTCACCCTCCCTGCCCGCCGGATCGTCCGCGTCAAGGAAAACGGCCATATCCGCCGGGTGAACCAGGAAGTGCTGCGCCAGACCGCCTTCAACAACACCAATGCCCTGACCCGGGACCAGAACTGGGACATCGGCGTATCGAAAACCGGCTATATCAACGAGGCCGGTCGCTGCCTCGTCATGCAGGCCAGCATCGCGGAGCGCAAGGTCATCATCGTGCTCCTGGATTCCTGGGGCAAATTCACCCGCATCGGCGACGCCCAGCGCATCCGCAAATGGCTGGAAAAGGACAATCAGGTCGCCGCCCGGGGCGTTCGGGATTCGGCCTGACAGGAACACCGTCTCACCAAGAAAGCGGCGCAAGCCGCTTTTTTTTCGCCCAAGCCTCGTCAAATCAGGGCTCGCGGGCATATTCGGACATGGAGATATCAAAAAAATTTGATACTCATCAAGGAATGAAGGGGTGGCTCATTCCTACCATGAGCGCCCTGATGGCGGGCGTGGGTTTTCCATGTCCGTTATGTCCCCAAGGAGGAGATGATGCGTAGAAGCGTTTTGATTGCCCTGGCCGCCCTCGGGCTGGCCGCCCAGCCCGCGTTGGCCG
>DAOQNK010000328.1:0-1825 GCA_035332045.1 Thiobacillaceae bacterium
GACGGCGGCCAGGGCGTCCAGCCACTCGCGGGTTTCCTGGGGATCGATGTCGGGCTGGGTGCCCGGCGCAGGGGTATTCGACATGAACAATGGCTCCGAACAGGGAACAGGATCATTTATATGCCAGCAACTAGGCTTGGCGCGATCCGGCATTTCACTGGGTTGATTCGTGGAACAATCGGGGTTGATCAAGGAGCGGATTATCCTGGCGGGCTGAATGCCCGTCAATTCTTCAATAGTAAGTATTTATATCTTTAATATTAAGGTTGACTAATGAATAGCGCGGCAAAACCTTCGGCGACTCGGATGGCTCTGGCCAGCCTGCGGCAGAGCGATGCAGTTCTCTCCAAGCGGGACAACAAAGTCCGGCACGTGTTGAATGTCCTGCCCGCCGGTTCCGACTGGTTCGAGACGCCGGATGCCGAGGCCGTTCGCGCTGCCCTGGTCCGCAAGAACAAGAAGCCCGGCGATCTGGCCAAGTCCCCCCTGGCCCTGGAATTGCCCGGCGGCTGTCTCTCGGGGTGGGTGCGCCTGGCGGACGGGAAAACGGCGTTCGAACGCCATGCCATGCTGCGCCAGGCGCTGAAGCCCTTGCTGGAGGAACATCCCGAGGAACTCCACATGGCTTTCTACGGGCCGGCGGAATTCCGTGTCCAGGCCGCCCGGGAGGCGGCCTACGTGGCCTGGCTCAACGGCGTCCGCCTGCCGGCCTGGAAAAGCGAGAAGGCGCCGACGGCCCTGGATCGCCTCGTCCTGCACGGAGTCTCCGGCCTGGATCTCAAGCGGGAACAGGCCGTGGCCGAGGGCAATACCCTCTGCCGGCAACTCACCATGCTGCCCCCCAACCTGCTGACCCCGGCCTCCTACCGGGAACGCATCCGGGCCCTGGCGAAGGAGGTGGGCTGGGATATCGAGGAGTTCGACGTGAAGCGGCTGAGGAAGCTCAAGGCCGGCGCCTTCCTGGCGGTGGCCCGGGGCAGCGGCCATGAGGACGCGGCCATCGTCCGGCTGTCTTACTTGGGGAAGAAGGGCAAGGGCCGTGCCCTCAGCCTGGTGGGCAAGGGCATCTGCTTCGATACCGGGGGCCACAACCTGAAGCCGGCCCGCTACATGAACAACATGCACGACGACATGAACGGCTCGGCCGTGGTCCTGGGCATCCTGCTGGCGGCGACCCGGCTCAAGCTGCCGGTGAACCTGGGGGTGTGGCTGGCCATCGCCCAGAACCACCTGTCCCCCGAGGCCTACACCCAGAACGAGGTGGTCACGGCCCTCAATGGCACCACCATCGAAATCGTCCATACCGACGCCGAAGGCCGCATGGTGCTGGCGGACACCCTGGCCCTGGCGGCGAAGGCGAAGCCCCGGGCCCTCATCGATTTCGCCACCCTCACGGGCAGCATGGCCGTGGCCCTGGGGGAGCGCATGAGCGGCGTCATCAGCAATCGCGACGATCTGGCCACGAAGGCCGTGGCCGCGGGCCAGGCCAGCGGCGAGCGGGTGGTGGCCTTCCCCATGCCCGAGGATTACGACGAGGCCCTGGATTCTCCCGTGGCCGACGTAAAGCAGTGCACCCTGGATTCCGAGGCGGACCACATTCTGGCGGCACGCTTTCTGAATCGCTTCGTGGGCGACACGCCCTGGCTGCATGTGGACCTTTCCGCCAGCCGCTGCAAGGGCGGCCTGGGGGCGGCGGGGTCGGACATCACGGGGTTTGGAGTGGGGCTGGGGCTGGAACTGATTTCCCAAACGGCGGCGAAACCAGGCTGACATGCGATAATCGCGGGCAATTCTTCGATTTCCCACGCAAATGTCCGGCAACACC
>DAOQNK010000329.1:0-1825 GCA_035332045.1 Thiobacillaceae bacterium
CTGGCCCTTCTTGCCGAACTTGTCCTTGAGCTGGTTCTCGATGGCCTTGAACAGGGCCTCCTCGGTCAGGCCGGAACGCTGCTGGATGTCGGAGGCATGGAAGAAGGCGCCCTGGAAGGCGTTGCCCTGCATCCGGAGTTGCAGGTCCGGGTTGGAGGATTCCTCCCGGGCGATGCTGAAGGCGTCCAGGTAGAACACCTTGATGTCGTTGTCGACGATGTACTTCTGGATGTGGGCCGGGAAGGTGGCCCACAGGGCGGCCGCGTCGGGCAGGTTGCTCTGGATGATGAACACGCCGCCCTTGGACAGGCCCGCCACCGCGTTGGTGTGCAGGAACACCTGGGGGTCGGGGGACAGCACCACGTCCACGTGGGTGTATTCGCAGTTGACGCGGATGGGCTCCGGCGCCGCGGACAGGTAATAGGTAGTGGGCTGGCCCTTCTTCTCGGAACCGTATTTCGGGTTGGCCTTGATGTCCCAGCCCAGCAGCTCGAACAGGGTCATGGCCAGGTTCTTGCCGGTGGTCACCGCGCCCCAGCCGCCCACGGAGTGCATGCGCACGGCGATGGCGCCCTTGGGCATGAGGTTGGGGTTTTCGGAACCCCGCAGGGCCATGTCCTTGATCCTGGGATAGGCGGCCAGCAGTTCCTGCTGGTGGATTTCCTGCTTGGGATTGGCCGCCTGGTCCCGCACGAAGTCGATGGACAGGTAGAAGAATTTCTTGTGGGCGCCCTTTTCGAGCATGTTTTCCACGGCGGCCACCAGGGCTTCAGGTTGCAGGTCGCGGGAACCCAGGCCGTAGCAGCCGGAATAGAGGCGCGGCATGTCGCCAGGCTTGCCGTATACGGCATAGCCGGGATAGCCGCTGGCGTCGACCGCGTTCTCCAGACACTTGGTCACGGTGGCTCGCACTTCGCGCATCAGCGGCAGGTCTTCAGACAGGGGCTGGTCGGTGCGCTCCAGCACGGCCACACCCTTCTTGCCCTTGAGAATGTGGCCCAGCAGGTCGCCGGGGAAGGGACGGAAGCAGGTCAGGTTGACCACGCCCACCTTCAGCTTGCGGTTCTCCCGCAGCCAGTCGGCCACGGCGGCGGCCTGCACGGTCATGGAGCCCATGCCCAGGATGACATAGTCGGCGTCCTCGCACTGGTAAGCATCGACGCGGCTGTATTTGCGGCCGGTCAACTCGCCGTACTCGGCCATGCACTGGTCCATGAGGGCGGGAATGTGCTGGAAGAAATAGGGACGCTGGGCGGCTGTGGCCTGCATGTGGGCGTCCTGGTTGGCGACGCCGCCGGACACCACCGGCGAATCCACGTCCCAGATGGCCGGCACGCGGCGGCGCTGGGGACCGTAGAGGATCTCCTGGGCCGGGGTGGGGGTGGGGATCATGTCGTCGGGCTTGCCCAGGTATTCCTCGATGAGGCCTTTCTCGGGCACCAGCACCGGCTCGATCAGGTGCGTAGTGAGGAAGCCGTCCATGCCCATGATGGCCGGGGTCAGGGACAGCTCGGCGGTCTTGCGGGCGATGAGGTTCAGGTCGGCGGCTTCCTGGGCGGACTTGGCGAACACCTGGATGAAGCCGGTGTCGTCGACGCAGTGGTAGTCGTCATGGCCGCAGTGGACGTTCAGGGTGGCCTTGGTGATGGCCCGGCAGCCCATGTTGAGCACGTAGGGCAGACGCTTGCCCACGGCGCCGTAGAGGGACTCGTGCATGAAGGCCACGCCCTGGGCGGAAGAGAAGTTCACCGCCCGCAGGCCGGTCATGGACATGCCGGCGGTGACGCCGGCGGCGGCGTGCTCGGATTCCGGCTCCAGGAAGATC
>DAOQNK010000330.1:0-1817 GCA_035332045.1 Thiobacillaceae bacterium
ACCATCGCCGAGGCCGTGGCCAAGGGCGACTCGGTTTCCGTGATCGGCTTCGGCACTTTCGAGCCCCGCAAGCGCGCCGCCCGCTCTGTCAAGAATCCGCGCACTGGCGAGGTCCTAAAGATCGCCGCCACCACCGTGCCCGCCTTCAAGCCCGGCAAGGCCTTCAAGGACCGGGTGGCCGCCGGTAAGAAAGGCAGCAAGAAAAAGTAATTCCCGGGTGTCCGGGTGGGGACACCACCACAAGGAATTGACAACACCGGGGCGGCGATTCCGGCGCAACCCTGGTAGAACATTGATCGCGCCAGGCAGACCGATTCCGGGCCCCAGCCGGCGCGCCAGAACCAGGGAGAGCAGCCGATGGACTCGCCAACCGGACCAGATTACGTCTTCTGGTCCAAGCTCGATGCGTGGAGCCATCGCGACGCCGCCCTGCTGCTGTGCGGCTTGGATCCGGATCGTGTTCGGGGGTCAGGCATCCGTCTGGATGGCCGAGAGTTGCCGCCCGAATTCATCGAGGCGGCCAAGATCTACCGCATCTTAAAGAGTGCCACCGATGCGGGTCCGCATGGCGTCCACCCCTTCACCGTCATCGAGCACGCCCTGGGCAAGGGGTTGCCCCTGCCCGGTCCCTTGCTGGAAGCGGTACGCGAACGTTTCCGTCTGGAACGCAAGCGCGCCGGCCGGGATCTCGAGGACACCCTGGCAGAGGCGGATGAGGCCGCCCCCCACCCACGCAGCAAGCAGTTCCTGCTACGCCTGATCTATGTCCTGGCCACCCAGGGATACGGCCTCAAACTGGATATGCCCTACAACGATGCGAGCGACATCGCCGACGACGCCGAGCGGCTGGGCCTGGCGCTGGACCGGGGCACCATCGCGAATTACCTGAGTGAGGCGCGGCAACAGGCGGAAGTCCTGGGCCTGGTTGCGTAGCGACCAATCCTCACGCCATGGCCTGCGTTCAGGCCGCCAGGTGGTTTGATCCCACCCCACCCCGTACTACCGGGCCGCACGCCGCCAAACGGCGATTACTCCCGACGCACGTCCCCTATCGCAGTTCTCCGTACCTGCTCGACGTGCAATGACCGTCACCGGTCGTGCCGAAATTTCCCTTATTTATCAATGATGACCATCCGTTGAACTGACTGTTCGCCTTGACCGGATGCCTGCCATCCGCAGCGGACACAGCAAGGAAGTTCTTCCTTATCGTCTCTCCCATGCGTGGATGCGCTGGGCAATAACCGGAGGTCAAACATGTCTCAATCGGCAACAAATCAACCCGAACCCCACCCGATCCTGGCGAGCCTGATGCGTTCGGATCTGCTCACCACCGAACAGGCGGCCGCCTACCTGGGCCTCAACCCTCGCACCCTGGAGGTGTGGCGGTGTACCAAGCGGCATGAGATCCCCTACATCAAGGTCGGCCGTTTGGTGAAATATCGCCGCGCCGAGCTGGAACTCTGGCTCAAGCGCCAGACTGTCGGCGAAACCACGGCCTGATGTGATGCAACATCCCATGACCCTGGTCCTGGGAACCGTCGGTGGCATCCGCCCCGACGGACCCATCCGGATTGGGACGAAGACATGATCAAGCTCGCCCTCGTGAGCACCAAGGGCGGGGTGGGCAAGACCACCCTGGCCGCCAACCTGGGCGCCCTGCTGGCGGACATGGGGCTGCGGGTATTGCTAATCGATGCGGACGAGAAACCCTCGCTGTCCAAGTATTTCCCCCTGCGCTCTCAGGCCCCCCATGGTCTCACCCAGGTCATCACCCGTGGCGTCGTGACCCGGGAAGCGATCTCCGAGATCGACCTGCC
>DAOQNK010000331.1:0-1814 GCA_035332045.1 Thiobacillaceae bacterium
GGGCGGGTTGGGGTGGGGAGAGGAATGCCAACTAGATGGCACAGGGCATTACTTTCGAGAAAATTAGTCAGTTCGTCCGAGGCCTGGCGGGTAGGGGGGCTTGGCCGCCCCACCCGCCGGATTCGCAAGCCATTTTGAATTGGCCAGGGAGAATCCTCCCTTCGTGATCGTCATCCGCGTAGGGTGGCCGTTCGATCACCCTAGTCGCTTTGACGCCCGGCCAAGGGCCCAGGCCCCGGTGACGTGGGCCCGCTAGATGAACAGGCACACGTCCGCGTGGCGCGCCTCGCCCAGATAACTGGTGGCGCCGATCCACTCGGCGATCTCCGGGATGAACTCGTCCTGGCGGTAGTTGAACAGGTCCACGGTCATCTGGCAGGCCACCAGGCGCACTTCGGATTCGATGCACACGTCCCGCAGTTCCTGGATGCCGGGCACGCCCTTCGCCTTCACCGTCTGTTCCATCATGGCCGTGGCGAAACCTTCGAAACCCGGCAGGTTGCCGGCCACCAGGTTCGGGATGGGCATGTTGATGCGCTTGAGCCAGTCCGGTCCGAAGGGCATCTTCATGGGCATGGCCGGGTTGCCCATGGGCGAGACCTTCAGGTGCAGGTCCTTCTTCAGCAGTTCCAGACCGTAGAAGGTGAAGAAGATGGAGGCGTTCCAGCCCAAGGCGGCGGCGGTGGAAGCCAGGATGAAGGGCGGGTAGGCCATGTCCAGAGTGCCCTTGGTGGCGATGATGGCCAGGGAGGGAATCTTGGCGGCTTCCCGCTCCGCCAGCTTCTCGTCCAGGCGGCGGTCGAACCAGGCTTCCAGGCTCGGTAGGTCGGTGGGCAGGCTCGCGGTATCCAGGGGGTGCAGTTGGGCGACGTTCATGGCGGTCTCCTCAGGCCTTGCGGATCAGGAATTCGTAGTCGTTGCCGGCCTGCTGGGTCGACAGCAGGGTGTTTCCGGTCTGGGTGCAGAAGGCCACCATGTCCTTCAGGGAGCCCGGGTCGGTGGAAATCACCTTCAGGGTCTCGCCGGATTGCAGCGTGTTCAGGCTCTTCTTGGTGCGCAGGATGGGTAGCGGGCAGTTGAGTCCGCGGGCGTCCAGGGTTTGGGTGGATTCCATGGTGTGACTCCTTTCAGGAAAGCGCGGCGAGGCCGCAAAAAGTAGACCGGTCGGTTAAGCGACTGGCCAAAAAAAAAGCCCGAAGGGGCAGGGCAGGGGCATTCGCATGTCAGTGGCTCATCTCGATGCGCAGGGTCTTGATGGCGGGGCCCAGCACCAGGATCACCTCAGGATCGTTGCGGGTCTTGGCCAGCAGAATGACGCCTTCCAGATAGGCCAGCATGGCGCTGGCCGTGGCTTCCGTGTTGAGAGCCGCCAAGGCGCCCAGGGCCACCGCTTCGTCCAGGGTGGCGCGGAACTGGTCCCGGGCCTTGTCGAACACCGCGTTGAGCCGGGCCCGCATCACGTCGTCCCGGGTGCTCATCTCCAGGGCCAGGTTGCCGAACAGACAGCCCGGCATGCGCCCCTCCAGGTCCGCGCTGGCCTTCTGCCAGTAGTAGGCCGCGTCGATCATGTAATCCAGCCGCTCCAGGGGCGGCAGCGCCTGGTCGAAGGCCTCGGCCACGAATCCGTGAGCCCAGTCATCCGCCATGTCGTCGATGACCGCCAGGGCCAGATCCCGCTTGGAGGGGAAGAAGTGGTAGAAGCTGCCCTTCTGCACCCGGGCCCCCTCGCAGATCTCCTGGATGCCCACGTCCGCATAGCTGCGGCCATGGAACATCTCGCGGGCGACGGCGAGGATGCGGGAACGGGTGTCGGT
>DAOQNK010000332.1:0-1808 GCA_035332045.1 Thiobacillaceae bacterium
GTCCAGGACAGGGTGCCGTCGGTGCCGGTCTTGGGCTCCTTGGCGCTGAACAGGGCGTCCAGCAACGGGCTGGCGGCGTCGGTTTCCAGCGCGTTCAACTGCTCCAGGCGCCAGCGCACGATCTGGGCCACGGCGGAGACCACGCTGGGCACCTGCTTGGGTTCGCCGTCCGGGGGGAAGGGGATGGCGCAGGCGTCGTCGCCCCGGGTCTTGGCCAGGGAGTCGAGCTTGTGCTTGAGCCAGGCCCGGTCGTTGGCGCGCATG
This sequence comes from Thiobacillaceae bacterium, assembly GCA_035332045.1. GTDB lineage: Bacteria > Pseudomonadota > Gammaproteobacteria > Burkholderiales > Thiobacillaceae > PFJX01. Next base: position 265 of record DAOQNK010000332.1, read on the forward strand.
TCCATGGACAGGCTCTTGGCCAGGGCACCGATGCCGCGGGGCTGCTCGGCGCCATTGACCCAGACCTCGAAGGGGAAGGCGCGGCCGCCGCCGTTCTCCACGTGGCCGATGAACAGGGCGAAGCTGCCCTGGGGGTACTCGATCATGTAGCTCCAGGCCGGGTTGCCGCCGGGCAGGCGCGGCCGGCCGGGCCACTTGAGGCTTTCCAGCACGGGGGCGGGCAGGCTCTTGATCTCGATGCGGCGGTTGACGTCGCCAGTGGCGAAGTCCTGGGGCGCGGCCTTCTCCGGCTCCACGGACAGCACGCTGCCCAGCACGGCGTTGGGCCGGTAGGTGGTGATGCCCTTGAGGCCGGCCTTCCAGGCGGCGGTGTAGAGCTCCTGGAAGTCGCCGAAGGGGTAGGTCTCCGGCACGTTGACGGTCTTGGAGATAGCGGAATCCACGAAGGGGGCCACCGCCGCCACCATATTCATGTGGGCCAGGGCGGAGATCTCCAGGGCAGTGACGAAGCCCGCCGGCAGGTTCTCCATGTCGCCGCCCTGCTCCCGGTAGAGCCGGTAGGCGTGGTCTTCCACCTGGTAGTCCTTGTGGCCGCCGTCGGCCATGCGCTTCTTGCGGGTGTAGTACCAGGAGAAGGGGGGCTCGATGCCGTTGCTGGCGTTGTCGGCGAAGGCCAGGGAAATGGTGCCGGTGGGGGCGATGGAGAGCAGGTGGGAGTTGCGGATGCCGTGTTCGCGGATATCGGCCTTGAGCTCGGCGGGCAGGCGCGAGGCGAAGCTGCTGCCGGAGAGGTAGAGGTCGGCGTTGAACAGGGGGAAGGCGTCCCGTTCCTTGGCCAGTTCCACGGACGCCTTGTAGGCCTCGTCGCGCATGAACTCGGCGGCCTGGCTGGCGAAGGCGCGGGCCTCCTCGCTGTCGTAGCGCAGGTTGAGCATGACCAGGGCGTCGCCCAGGCCGGTGAAGCCCAGGCCGACGCGGCGCTTGGACTGGGCCTCGGCATGCTGCTTCTCCAGGGGCCAGGCGGTCAGGTCCAGGACGTTGTCCAGGGCGCGCACGGCCACGGCGACGACCTTGGCGAAGCCGGTGAAGTCGAACTCGGCCTCGGCCTCGAAGGGGGAGCGCACGAAGCGGGTCAGGTTCACCGAGCCCAGGCAGCAGCAGCCGTAGGGCGGCAGGGGCTGCTCGCCGCAGGGGTTGGTGGCCTCGATGGTCTCGCAGTAGGACAGGTTGTTGTCCCGATTGATGCGGTCCAGGAACAGCACGCCCGGCTCGGCGTGGTCGTAGGTGGAGTGCATGATCTGGCCCCACAGTTCCCGGGCCTTGAGCTTGCGGTAGACCCAGACGCCGTCGCCGCGCTGGTAGGCGCCGTCGGCCATCTGCTCGGCCCCGGGGGCGGCCTTGTGGGTGAGTTCCACGTCCTCGTCGGCTTCCACCGCCTTCATGAAGGTGTCGGTGACGCCCACGGAGATGTTGAAGTTCTTCAGGTCGCCGCTGTCCTTGGCGTGGATGAAGGCCTCGATGTCCGGGTGGTCGCAGCGCAGCAC
>DAOQNK010000333.1:0-1798 GCA_035332045.1 Thiobacillaceae bacterium
CACACGGCGTGCAAGGTATGGCCGGAAGGAAAGCTGAATCGGTCCAGCGGCAGGGTGGTGAGACGGATGGTTGGCGCGGCCTGGCAGGGCCGTGGCCGGGAGGTGCGGGACTTGATCCAGGTGTATAGCCAGGTGCAACCTAGGCCGGCTGTCGCCATGACCAGCACGGGCTTCACGCCTTCCAGGCCGCCATGGAACAGCAGAGCCAGCATCAGCCCGTACCAGAACATGCCATCGCCCAAACGGCTGATAAGGCCGAAGAAGCCGGAGACCAGGGCGCGGTGGTTGGCTTGGTTCAGCCGTATCGCCAGGCGCAATTCCCAATCGGTATAGCGGTGGAGGAGGGCGGTACGGCTCATGTCAGGCGGCCTCGCCCCCAAACAAGATATGCTCCTGGCGGGCCTCGTTTTCCACGACCAGGCGAAGCAGGACCGATTCGAGCCGGGCGATGATGGCTTCCCAGGAAATCTCCGTCGCCCCCTCACGGGCCATGGCGCCCATGGTGTCCCGGTCCTCCCCGGTAGCCAGGCGCAACGCTTCGGCCACGAAAGCGTCGGCATCGCCGAAGGGGACCAGCAGGCCGTTCTTGCCGTGGCGGACATGCTCCGCGGCACCGGCATAGTCGAAACAGACCTGGGGCAGGCCACTGGCCATGGCTTCCAGCACCACGTTGCCGAAGGTTTCGGTCAGGCTGGGAAACAGGAAGAGATCCCCAGAGGCATAGTGGTCCGCCAGGTCAGTCCCTCGCCGCGCACCGCAATAGACGTATTCGGGATGACTGGCGCGCAAGGCTGGGAGTTCGGGGCCATCGCCCACCAGGACGAGTCGGGCATCGGATCTGGCGGCCCGGATGGCCTCGAAGGCGCGGACCAGCAGAGGCAGGTTCTTCTCCGCCGCTAGGCGACCTACGTGCAGCACCGCCAGTTCGTCCTGGCCCAGGCCCCAGGCGGCGCGCAGGGCGGCGCTGCGGCGGGCCGGCGTGTAGAGCTGGGCATCCACGCCCCGGGCCACCACCTCCACGTTGTGGTAGCCCGCCGACTCCAGGTCCCGACGCAGGCTCAGAGAGGGCACCAGGGTGACGCCGGACTGGTTGTGCAGCCTGCGCAAATAACCCATCACCGGCTTCTTCAGCCAACCAAAACCGTAATGGGCGCTGTAGCTGTGGAAATTGGTGTGGAAGTCACTGGCCACGGGGATGCGCAGCTTGTTGGCCACGGTCACCGCCGACCAGCCCAGGGGACCTTCGGTGGCCACGTGCACCACATCGGGCCGGCGTAGCGACCATAGCCGGCGGAGGGCGGATTTGGCCGGCAGGCCGATCTTGAGGCCGGCATAACGCGGAATGGGCACGCCGGGACGCAGTACCTGTTCCAGGTTGTGCTCTGGCTCGGGGCTGTCGGTCCCATGCTGTCGAGGCCGGATCAACTGGATCTGATGTTCCCGGAGCTGCAAGGCTTTGACCATCTGGCCCAGGGTCATGGCCACGCCGTTGATTTCCGGCGGATAGGTTTCCGTCACCAGGGCGATGCGCAGGCGGCGACGGGGGGTGGATATCTGCTGGAAGGCGATTTCTTGGGCCGGCATGCCTGGAAATTTAGGTGCCGGACAAGTCGCGCGTATGAAGGAAATGCGACAGATCCATGACAGCGGTCCGCCTGCGTGGAGAGGCCTTTTCCTTGACGAGACGGGGGTTTCGCGATTAAATGCGCGACTCCGCGCGGCCGGGACACCGGCTTGCGCAGCGGCCAGGTAGCTCAGTTGGTAGAGCAGCGGATTGAAAATCCGCGTGTCGACGGTT
>DAOQNK010000334.1:0-1786 GCA_035332045.1 Thiobacillaceae bacterium
TCCAGCTCTGTGCCGCCATCACCGCCTGGAAGGAATACGCCGGCAGCCGCTGGGCGCTGCGGGCCAACCCCTCCTCCGGCAACCTGCATCCCACGGAAACCTGGGTCATCGCCCGGGGCGTGGACGGCCTGGCGGACGGCCTCTACCACTACCAGCCTCTGGACCACAGCCTGGAACTGCGCGCCTCCGGCGGCGGGGTGGGCAGTCCCGGCCTCTGGCTCGGCTTCTCCTCCATCCATTGGCGGGAGGCCTGGAAGTACGGCGAGCGGGCCTTCCGCTACTGCCAGCTGGACATGGGCCACATGCTCGCCGCCGTCTCCGCCGCCGCCGCCCTGCTGGGCTGGAAGCCGGGTCTGGCGCCCCTGGGTTCGGAGGCCGTCGCCGCCAGCCTGGGCCTGGATCGGACAGGGGACTTCGCCGGCGTCGAAGGCGAGGACCCGGAAGCGATCCTGGCATTGCATCCCGCCGATGCCGGGATGCCGCCATCTGATTGGATGCAATGGCATGGCCAGCCCAGCCTGCTGGACCCCAAGCCCATGTATCAGTGGCCGGTGATCGAGGAAGTGGCTCAGGCTTCTCGTGGCAGCCTTCCCCTGGCCCCTGGCAGGACTGAACCCCCTGTCGCCCCCCTCGGGAAAAGGGGGACCGGGGGGGATTCCCCGCCACTACCCGCCGCGCAAGTCATCCTCAAGCGCCGCAGCGCCCAGGCCTTCGACGGCACATCCGTCATGGCCCCCGCCGTGTTCCGGCGCCTGCTGGCCGGCCTGCTCCCGGGCAACGCGCCGGCCTGGAATCTCTGGCCCCTGCCGCCCCGGGTCCATCCCGTGCTCATGGTGCACCGGGTGGACGGCGTGGCGCCCGGCGTCTACATCCTGCCCCGCTCGCCGGCGGCGGAAGCCGGTTTGCGCCAGGCCCTGCGCGCCGACCTGGCCTGGGAGCCGGTCAGCGAATTCCCGGAACCGCCCCTGCGCCGCCTGGTCAGCGCCCGCTGCGCCAACGCCGCCCGCACCGTGTCCTGCCACCAGGACATCGCCGCCCACTGCGCCGTCGCCTTCATGCTGCTGGCGGAGTTTGACCAACCCATCGCCGAAAGCCCCGCCGCCTACCGCCACCTGCACTGGGAAGCCGGCATGCTCGGCCACCAGCTCTACCTGGAAGCCGAGGCCCACGGCTGGCGCGGTACCGGCATCGGCTGCTTCTTCGACGACGCGGTCCACGACATCCTGGGCCTGGCCGACGACCGTTACCAGGTGGTCTACCACTTCTCCGTGGGCGTGCCGGTGGACGATCCGCGCCTGCTGACCCGGCCCGCCTATGAGTGATCTGGGCTGGGACGACGCCGGGAACCCGGACGCCTCTGCGGCCGATGCGCTGCTGGCCAGGGCCATGGCCGGCTACCGGGCCGACCCGGTGAAAGGGGATTTCCTGCTCAACTACGCCTGCACCCAGGCCGCCGACCCGCTGCCCCTGTACCGGGTCGTCAGCAAGTTCTACAACCGCCAGCGCCGTTTCGAGCAGGCCCAGGATTTCGCCCGCAAGGCCCTGGCCGAAGCCGGCCGCCAGTGCGGCCTGCCGGACGACCCGGAAACCTGGCGGCGCGCGCATCTGCCGGCCTGGGACACGGCGCTCGCCAGCCACGCCCTGCTCGCCCTCAAGGCCATGGCCTACATCGCCCTGCGCCGGGAAGACCCGGCCCTCGCGGCCCGCTATCTGGCCGTCCTCTCCGCCCTGGACCCGGAGGATGGCAGCGGCGTCTCCGTGGTCTCGGCCATGGCGGATTCCCTGG
>DAOQNK010000335.1:0-1785 GCA_035332045.1 Thiobacillaceae bacterium
GCCGGCGGCGGCGTCGAACCAGCGGCCCAGGCTGGTGGTGGGCGGGCAGTGGACGTCGTGTTCCAGCATCACGTGGAGCTGCCGGGCCAGGGGCTGGCCGGGAAAGCGGCGGGGAATCTCTGCCGTGCGGCCCAGCCTGAACAGGGCCGCCGCCGCCATGCGCCAGGGTTCCTTGGCCGCCTTGTCGCCGCCCGGCAGAGGCAGGGGCGAGAGATGGCCCAGGCGGGTAAAGGACGCGCCGTCCATCCGCAGCAGTTCGCCGCCCCAGGCCTGGCCGTCGCTGCCCAGGCCGACGCCGTCCAGGGCCAGGCCCAGGACGGGCTCGCGGATGCCGTGCTCGGCCGCCACGGCGGCGATGTGGGCGTGGTGATGCTGAACGGCCATCGCAGGCACGCCCCACTGTTCCGCCAGTTCCAGGGCATGGCGGCTGGCGAAGAAATCCGGGTGCAGGTCGTGGGCCACGGCCTCGGGCTGCACCTGGAGAATGTCCAGCAGGTGTTGGGTCACCTCCATGAGCATGGTGCAGGTGGCCGGGTTGTCCAGGCCGCCGATGTGCTGGGAGACGAAAGCCTCGTCACCCCGGGTGACGCAGATCGTGTTCTTGAGATAGCCCCCCAGGGCCAGCACGGGCGGGCCGGACCGGGCCAGGCGGATGGCGCGGGGGGTGTAGCCCCGGGCGCGGCGGATGAATTGCAGGTTTGCTTCCCCCCTTTTCAAAGGGGGGCTAGGGGGGATTTCGGAGATGTCGGCATCTGTGACGCCGTGAAATCCCTCCTGTCCTCCCTTTACGAAAGGGAGGAACCCTTCGGCCGGGACCTGGGGTTCTCCCCCCTTTGGAAAAGGGGGGCGGGGGGGGATTCCCTCGACGCACCGCACCACCGAATCGTCACACCGCACCACGATGTCCCGATCGTGCATGAGCACCCCGTCGGCGATGCCGGCCAGGCGCTCCACTGCCTCGTTGTTGCGGATCACCAGGGGCTCGCCGCCCGGGTTGGCGCTGGTCATCACCAGCACCAGTTCCTGGGGTTGGCCCATCCATTTCGTGCCGGCGGGACGCCCGGCCGCCTCGTGGAACAGCAGCCAGTGCAGGGGCGTATAGGGCAGCATGACGCCCAGCCAGGCGAGACCCGGGGCGATGCCCGGGAAGGCCGCGTCGGCCCCCGGCTTCTTGCGCAGCAGGACGATGGGCCGCTCGGGGGATTGCAGCAGTTCCGCCTCGGCGGGGCTCAACTCCACCCACTCGGCCAGGGAAGCCAGATTGGCCGCCATGACGGCGAAGGGCTTTTCCTCCCGGTTCTTGCGCTCGCGCAGGGTCTGGACGGCGGCGGCATGGCGGGCGTCGCAGGCCAGGTGGAAGCCGCCCAGGCCTTTGATGGCGAGGATCTGCCCGGCTTGCAGGCGGTGGAGGGTGTCGGCGATGGGGTCTTGCTCCCTCCCCCGCAGGCGGGGGAGGGCCGGGGAGAGGGGATCTTTCCCCTGAGAGGTAGTAACTCTTCCCTCTCCCCCCGCCCCTCCCCCGCCTGCGGGGGAGGGGGGGTCTTCCACCCACAACCCCGGCCCGCACACCGGACACGCCGTCGGCTCCGCATGGAAGCGCCGGTCCGCCGGATTCCGGTATTCCCTTTCACAGTCCGGGCACAGGGGAAACGCCGCCATGCTGGTCTGGGCCCGGTCGTAGGGCAGGCCGCGGGTCAGGGTGTAGCGGGGGCCGCAGTGGGTGCAGTTGATGAAGGCGTAGCGCCAGCGCCGGTCGGCCGGGTCGAACAGCTCCGCCAGGCAGTC
>DAOQNK010000336.1:0-1768 GCA_035332045.1 Thiobacillaceae bacterium
CTTCCAGGTGGGTCTTCCAGCGTTTGTCCGGCACCACCCGCTGCTTGAAGGCCGGAGTGCGCACCGCTTTGGCCACCGGGTTCCTGGGCCGGCGGGGTGGGCCGGAGGCGCGCTTGTTCATTTATCCAGGCACAACCTGAGCCCCTCCCGCCAGTCGGGCAGCCGGACGCCGAAGACGCGCGCCAGCTTGCCATTGTCCAGACGGGAATTCAGGGGCCGCCGGGCCGGCGTGGGATAGTCGGTGGTGGGAATGGGTACCAGGCGGGCCGGGTGCTCCGGCGCGTCCAGGGCCTGGATGGCGGCGGCGAAGCCATGCCACGAGGTCTCGCCGCCGTTGGTCAGGTGGTAGGTCCCCCAGGGCTCGGGCTTGTCCGCCCCCCGGCCGGGGGACAGGGCCTGGGCCAGGACTAGGGCGGTGGCCTCGGCCAGGTGACGGCACCAGGTGGGGGCCCCGATTTGGTCGTCGACGATCTTCAATTCCGGCCGCTCCCCCATGAGCCGGCGCATGGTGAGCAGGAAGTTGGCCCCTCGGGCGCCGTAAACCCAGGATGTGCGGAAGATCAGGTGGCGGCGGCAGTGGTCGCGGATGGCTTCCTCCCCCGCCAGCTTGGTTGAGCCGTAGACGTTGAGGGGGCCGGTGGGCGCCTCTTCGCCGCGGGGTGTGGCGCCGGTGCCGTCGAAGACATAGTCGGTGGAGTAGTGCACCAGGAGGGCGCCCAGTTTCTCGGCTTCCTCGGCCAGGATGGCGGGCCCGTCGGCGTTGATGGCCCTCGCCAGTTCCGGTTCGCTTTCGGCCTTGTCCACGGCCGTGTGGGCGGCGGGGTTGACGATGATCCGGGGTCGGACCTCGCCCACCAACCGGCGGATGGCATGGGCGTCGGCCAGATTCAGACCCTCCGCGTCCAGGGCCACGATCGGTCCCAGGGGCGCCAGGGTGCGGGCCAGTTCCCAACCTACCTGTCCCCGGCAGCCGGTCAGCAGGATCGTCATGGGTAGACCTCCGCCGCCGTGAGGAACGGGGCGGCCTGGTCCTTGGCCGAGAGCTGGGGGTGGCCTTCCAGGGGCCAGGCGATGCCGATGTCCGGGTCGTTCCAGCGCACCCCCCGGTCCCACTGGGGCGCGTAATAGGCCGTGGTCTTGTAAAGGAAGTCGGCGGACTCGGACAGCACCAGGAAGCCATGGCCGAAGCCGGGCGGAATCCAGAGCATGCGCTGGTTCTCCGCCGAGAGTTCGTAGCCTGCCCATTTGCCGAAATGGGGTGACGTCCGGCGCAGGTCCACGGCCACGTCGAACACGGCGCCGCCGACCACCCGCACCAGCTTGCCCTGGGGTTCGTTCAACTGATAGTGGATGCCCCGCAGCACGCCCTTGGCGGAGCGGGAATGGTTGTCCTGCACGAAATCCAGGTCCAGGCCCAGATCGGCGAAGGTCTTGCGGTTCCAGCTTTCCACGAAGAAGCCCCGGGCATCGCCGAAGACCTTGGGCTCCAGGAGCAGCACGCCGGGCAGGGCGGTTTCGATGACGTTCATCAGAACAACCTTTCGTTGAGCATGGCCAGCAGGTACTGGCCATAGGCGTTCTTCTTGAGGGGCTCGGCCAGGCGGGCGACCTGCTCGGCATCGATATAGCCCTGGCGGAAGGCGATTTCTTCCGGGCAGGCGATCTTGAGGCCCTGGCGTTTCTCGATGGTCTCGATGAACAGGGAGGCCTCCAGCAGGGATTCGTGGGTGCCGGTGTCCAGCCAGGCATGGCCCCGGCCCATGATGGA
>DAOQNK010000337.1:0-1766 GCA_035332045.1 Thiobacillaceae bacterium
CAGGTGGCGAGCTTCATGTCTGGCGCAGGTTGTTGACGAGCATGGGCAGGAAACGCCGGGGACCGCCCCAGTTGGGGGTGAAGCGGCGCAATTGCCAGGGATCGGTGGTCCGGGTGGAGACGCCGAACCGGGTGGAAACGGCGCCTTCCAGGCCCAGGCTTTCGACGATGCGGGCCTGTTCCGGGCGGTAGTCGCTCACCGGCCGGCCGTTGGGGTAGGCGAACACCCGGGGACGCCGGCCAAGGATGCACTCCAGGCGATCCAGGCCGGCGGCGATCTCGGCCCGGGTGGCGGCATCGTCCAGGCCGGCGAGGATGGGGTGGCGGTCGGTGTGGCCGCCGATTTCCATGCCCAGGCCCGCCAGTTCCCGCAGTTGGGCGGTGGTCATCATGAGGTCATCGGGCAATGCTTCGTCGGTGGCTTGCCGGGCCAGTTCGGCCACGGTGTCCTCCCGTTGCCCCAGGGGCAGGTATTTGACGATGGGCAGGATGTGGCCGATGGCCCGGGCCTGGGCGGCGGGGCTGGAGACGTCGTGCTCGCCCAGGTCGAGGCCGTGGACCCGGCGCAGGTCCAGGCGCGGCGCCCGGGGCCGGCGGATGGCCTCGATGACCGTGTCGTTGAACATGCGGCCCCCGTCCAGGTAGGCGGTGGCGATGAAGAAGGTGGCGGACAGGCCGTGCTTGCCCAGGATGGGGGCGGCCAGGGTCAGGTTGTCCGCGTAACCGTCGTCGAAGGTGATGCAGGCCGCCCGGGCGGGCAGGGTGCCGACCTTGAGGCGGGCAATGGCCTCGGGCAGGGGCAACACGTTGAACACCCGCTTCACCTGGGCCATCTGGACATCGAAGCTCGCCACCGTGGCCTCTTCGGGGAAGAGGGGATCGAGGCGGGCCTGCACCCGGTGGTAGATCAGGATGGACAGCCGCGCTCCGGGGCCGGCGGGGGAAAACCAGCCACCGGCGAGGCGGAAGACGAAGTCGGGCAGCATGGGCGGGGACGTCCGGAGAAGGTGGACGGATTATCATTGGCATTCTTTCGCCACGCCACCTTATGCCTTCCATGGACACCCTTCGCGTCGACCTGGGCGACCGCGCCTATCCCATCCACATCGGACCCGGCCTCCTGGACCGGGCCGATCTGCTGCTGCCGCACCTGGCCCAGAAGCGGGTGGCCATCGTCACCAACACCACCGTCGGCCCCCTCTATCTGGAACGCCTCGGCAAGACCCTGGGGGACGCGGGCGTACAGGTGGACAGCGTGGTGCTGCCCGACGGCGAGGCCTACAAGAACTGGGAAACCCTCAACCTGATCTTCGACGCCCTGCTGGCCCGGCGGGCCGAGCGCAAGACGACCCTGGTGGCCCTGGGCGGCGGGGTCATCGGCGACCTCACCGGCTTCGCGGCAGCCTGCTACCAGCGGGGCATGCCCTTCATCCAGGTGCCCACCACCCTGCTGGCCCAGGTGGATTCCTCGGTGGGTGGCAAGACCGGCATCAACCACCCCTTGGGCAAGAACATGATCGGCGCCTTCTACCAGCCACAACTGGTTCTGGCCGACACCGACACCCTCGCCACCCTGCCGGACCGGGAGCTTTCCGCCGGCCTCGCCGAGGTCATCAAATACGGCCTGATCCGCGACCAGCCCTTCCTGGAATGGCTGGAGGCCCACATAGACCAGCTGGTGGCCCGGGACACGGCGGCGCTCACCTACGCCATCCGCCGCTCCTGCGAGAACAAGGCGGAGGTGGTGGCCGCCGACGAGAAGGAAGC
>DAOQNK010000338.1:0-1760 GCA_035332045.1 Thiobacillaceae bacterium
GCCGGCCGGGCTTTCTCGGCGAGGTCATGGCCGCGACGCCGGGCGACAACCGGCTCGACCATTGCATTCAGTGCGGTTCCTGCGGCGGCTCCTGTCCGTCAGGCTCGGAGATGGCCCACACGCCCCGGCGCCTGTTCGCCCTGATCTTCGCCGGCGAGCGGGATCGGGTGCTGAGGAGCAACGCCCCCTGGTACTGCGTGTCCTGCTACTACTGCACGGTGCGCTGTCCCCAGGAGGTGCACATCACCGACGTGATGTACACGCTGAAATCCCTGGCCATCCAGGCGGGGCTCTACCACGACGCGGCCCTGCCGGACTTCTCCGAGACCTTCGTGGACTACGTGGAGAAATACGGCCGCAGCTTCGAGCTGGGCATCGCCACCCGCTTCAACCTGCGCCACCACCCCTTGAGCCTGGCGGGCATGGCGCCCATGGGCCTGGGCATGCTCAAGCGCGGGCGCATGGACCTGATGCCCCACAAGATCGACAACATGGCGCAACTGACGGCCATCCTGGAGAAGGCCAAGGCCTTGGAAGGGGGACTGCAATGAAAGCGCTCTTCTACCCCGGCTGTTCCATGCAGAAAAACGCCCGGCCGTATCTGGATTCGCTGCTGGCGATCAGGGAGGACATCAATCTGGAACTCCAGGAGGTGGAAGATTGGAACTGCTGCGGCGCCACCGAGTACATGTCGGTGCACCGGGTCGCCGCCCACGCCCTGGTGGGCCGCAATCTGGCCCTGGCCCAGGAGCAGGCGGGGGACACCCGGGTGCTCACCGCCGGATGCAGCGCCTGCTACCTGAACCTGGCCAAGACCGACGCCCAGCTGCGGGAGGATGCCCGCCTGCACGCCACGGTCAACGAAGCCCTGGCCGCCGGCGGCCTGGAATACCAGCCGGGCGCCCTGGAGGTGCGTCACCTGCTGGACCTGGTCTGCCACGAAATCGGCTATGAGGCGGTGAAGGCCAAGGTGGTGAAGCCCCTGCACGGCCTCAAGGTGGCGGCCTACTACGGCTGCCAGGTGGTGCGCCCGGATTACGACGGCCATTGGGACAATCACGAGCACCCCACCGCCATGGACAAGCTCCTGGCCGCCCTGGGCGCCGAGCCGGTGGACTGGGCCCTGAAGACCCAGTGCTGCGGTGGCCACATGACGGTGATCGGCCCGGATGTCGCTTTTGGGTTAATCCGCCGCCTGATCCACGGCGCCCAGGAAGCGGGCGCCGACCTGGTGGTGACCCTGTGCCCCATGTGCCAGTTGAACCTGGACGCCTACCAGGTGGAGATGAACAAGCACTTCCACACCGACTACCGGGTGCCGGTGCTGTATTTCACCCAGTTGATGGGCCTGGCCTTTGGCAAGCCGGCCAAGGACCTGGGCATCGGCAAGGAGTTCGTCGCCGCCGCGCCGGCCCTGGCCAGGATCCAGGCCGAGGCGCCCAAGGTGGCCGAGACCAAGCGCAAGCGCCGGCCCAAGCCGGGCGACGCCCTGCCCATGCCGGGAATGGAGTGAGGCATGGGAGCGATCATCCACGTCCCACGGTTTCCCCCCTTTGGAAAAGGGGGGGCAGGGGGGATTCATGCGCCGACTTCCCATGCCCTGCCCGTGCGAAATCCCCCCCAACCCCCCTTTTGCAAAGGGGGGAGTGTCCGTAGTGCGGGATGAAAGAGGTTCGATATGGCATCTGACAAGCAACCTGAAGGCCAAGAACGCATCGGCGTCTACGTCTGCCACTGCGGCACCAACATCGCCGGCGTCG
>DAOQNK010000339.1:0-1759 GCA_035332045.1 Thiobacillaceae bacterium
CCTGGGGGAATTCGAATTCGGCGTAGTCGTTCATGCGCCGGTTGAGCAGGTCGATATAACCATCCTGGTAGTCGTAGTCCGGGTCCTTCTCCCCGGTCATGTCCAGGATGTTCTGCTCCATGATCTCGGCCAGGCGTACGCCCACGGCGCTCACCAAGTCCTGGCGCTTGCCATCGTCCATGCGCTCGAAGGCCAGGCGGTCCACGTAGTGGGCCAGGAAGCAGGTGAGCTCACCGATGATCTTGAAGCCCCGCTGGGGGATAACGATGTCGAAATTGGCCTTGGAGAGGTTGTCCACGGCCTTGTCGGCCAGGCGCCAGATGGTGGAGGCCAGCACGGTGGCCACCTCCTCGGCGGGGCGCTCGCCCTCCTTCTTGAACCAGACTGTTTTTACCCTTAGAGCCATCTCAATCTCCCAAGGCGACGGGCCGGGACGGGTCCCGGATCCACTCGCTCCAGGAGCCGGGATAGAGGCGGGAGCCGGGCAGGCCGGCAATCTCCATGGCCAGTACATTGTGGCAGGCGGTGACGCCGGAGCCGCAGGAGTGGATGACTTGCCAGGGAGCCTTGCCCTTCAGGAGGGCCTGGTAGTTCTCGCGCAGGGCCTCGGGCGGCAGGAAGGTGCCGTCGATGTCCAGATTTTCCTCGAAGGACCAGTTGATGGAGCCGGGGATGTGGCCGGCCACCGGGTCCAGGGGCTCGAACTCGCCTGTGAAGCGCCGTTCCGGGCGGGCGTCGATGATGAGGGCGTCGCCGGCTTGCGTGGCGCGTAGAACGGTGGCCGCGTCCACGATCTGGCTGGGTTCGGGCAGGCAGGCGCAACTGCCCTTGTGGGTTTCCGGAAGGTCCGCCGTGACCGGGCGCTTCTCCCGCTGCCACTTGGGGTAGCCACCGTCCAGCAGGGCGACGCCTGGATGGCCCAGCCAGCGCAGCATCCACCACAGGCGCACGGCCATGGCGCCGTAGCTGTCGTCGTAGACCACCACCTGCTTGTTCACGCCCACGCCCCACCTGCAGACTTTCTCGGCGAAGGCCATGGGGTCGGGCAGGGGATGGCGGCCGGTGCTATCCGTGATGGGCGCCGATAAATCCTCGTCCAGATGCGCATAGCGGGCGCTGGGAATATGGTGCTTTTCGTAGGCCTCCCGGCCCGCGCCGGGGTCGGTCAGGGTGAAACGGCAGTCGAAGACGATCCAGTTGGGATCGTCGAGATGGGCCGCAAGGTCTTCGGTGGTGACGAGGGTGTTGGAGAACATTGCAGGGTGGCCGGTCCAGGAAAGGACGGGTTGAGGGGCTGGTCGACGGAACCAGTGGACAGTCCGCAGTCGGCGAAAGCACGGCAACCGCCAAGGTCGCCGTTCGCCGACTGAAAACTGGCTACTGGATCAGTACCCGCCCTTGCCGAAGGGCTTGGTCAGGCCGGCCACCCTGGCGGCCTGGCGGTTGGGCTGTGAGGGGAAGAGCTCGTAGAGCTTCTTCTTCCAGTCCACGCCCTCGATTTCCTCATCCAGCTCCGCGACCATGTTGCGGAAGTTGGGGGTGTGGCCATCTTCCTGGTACTTGCGGCGCATGTAGTTGATGATCTGCCAGTGCTCGTCGGTCAGCTTGAGGCCCTCGGCCTCGGCGATGACGGGGACGATCTCGTCGCTGAAATTGGCTTCCAGCAGGAAACCATCGTCATCCACTTCGAGTTCTTCGCCATTTAGAACGTATCCCACGGTTCTCTCCTATCAGACAAGTTGAAAAAACTGTGCGCTTT
>DAOQNK010000340.1:0-1749 GCA_035332045.1 Thiobacillaceae bacterium
GTTCGGTGCCGCCAGCCTGGCCGCAGGGGTGGCCGTGACCTTCACCACGAGAGGCTCGAGAACCCGGCAGAAGCAGGAGACAGAAATCCCACCGGGCTGGATGCCTGTCCTGCCCGAAGAGGAATTGAAACGGCATCTGGACGCAGGTTCCCTCCTCACCTCCATTCGCGTGAAGACCGGTCTTGCACCGGCCAACTTCGAGCGGGACTATGGCCAGACCATCAGTCGGTTCATGACTTTTGCCCAGTTGCTGCCGGCCTCGGAATCCCACCACCATGCCCAGCCAGGTGGCCTGCTGCTGCATGCCCTGGAGACGGCGAACATCGCCCTGCATCTGCGGCGTGCCCAGGTCCTACCCCCTGGCGTGGCGCCCGAGGACATCCAGCGCCGGGAACACCGCTGGTCCTTCGGCGTGTTCCTGGCGGCACTCATCCATGACGTGGGCAAGCCCCTCACGGATCTGCATGTGGTCATCGCCAAGCCGCGTGGGGAGGGGCCCTGGTCACCCCTGGCCGGTGCCATGGCCGAATGCGGGGCGGTCCGGTACCGCGTGATGTTCGAAACCTCGTGCGCCTCTCCGGCCGGCCTGTCGGGTATGCGGGACTACGCCGCCCATCAGCGCCTGGGCGCGTTCCTCATACAGCGGCTGGTGCCCCAGTCCACCCTGGCGTGGCTCTCGGAGGATGCGGAATTGCTGACCCAGCTGACCGCGTTTCTCTCGGGCGAGGACAAGGCTAGTGCCCTGGCCCGGATCGTGATCGAGGCGGACCGGGAATCGGTGCGCCGCAACCTGCTGGAGGGACCGCGCACCCGCTTCGCCAACGCCAGGGCGGTGCCTCTTGTCGAACGCCTGATGGAGGCCCTGCGCCGGATGCTGACCGAGGGGGGGCGCCTGCCCCTGAACCGGCCGGGCGCGGCAGGCTTCGTCGCCGATGGGTGCGTCTGGTTCGTGTCCAAGCGTCTGGCGGACGAGGTGCGGGACTATCTCGCCGCCCACGAGTCCGCCGCCGGCGTCCCAGGGACAGAGAAGAACGACCGGCTGTTCGACGTCTGGCAGGAATACGGTGCCCTTATCCCCAACCCGGACACCAGTGGTGCCATCTGGAGGGTGCGGGTGCGCATGGAGGACTTCGACCAGGTGCTGACCCTGCTGCGCTTCCCTATCGTGAAGCTCTATCCTGATCCGGAGCATTACCCGGCAGACTTCGTGGGCCAGGTCATTCCTCTGACCGGTGATGCGGAAGCGGCCGGAGAGCCGCTCCAGCAGGGGGCCGGGAACGTCTCCGTCATAGTCCCCACCGACGATGGGGGGCCGAAGGACCGGGCAGGCTCCGTGCCTGAAGGTAGCGTCACAGTACCTGCCAGCACCCTGCCTTCCCGTCTGCCGTCCATGTCGACCCCCAACCCGGACGCGACACGGGTACCCATGCAGGAGGAGGAATTCCTGGAATCCGAGGATGACGCCACCACCTTCTTGCCCAGGCCACCGGCAGCTCGCCGCATCGCGCCCATGCGCCTGCCGGACAAGCCGGATAATCCAATTACCGCAGCCCAGGCCCGGGAGAAGCAGACGGGGCGGAATGCCCCCCAGGCCCCCTCCGAGGCCGCCCTGCGCTTCATGGCCTGGCTGCAGCAGGGCCTGGCGGGGGGCGCCATTGCCTACAACGAGACGGGCGCCATGGTGCACTTCGTGCCCGAGGGCATGCTGCTGGTCTCGCCGCGCATCTTCCGCCACTTCGCCGAGCGCTT
>DAOQNK010000341.1:0-1740 GCA_035332045.1 Thiobacillaceae bacterium
CAAGGTGGCAACCTGGGCTGTGTCCCAGAACCGCAAGGTGGCCGGCAACGTCAAACTGGCCATGGTGGTGCCCGGCTCCGGCCTGGTGAAGGCCCAGGCCGAGGCCGAGGGGTTGGACAAGGTGTTCACCGCCGCGGGCTTCGAGTGGCGGGATCCGGGTTGTTCCATGTGCCTGGCCATGAACGCCGACCGCCTGGAACCCGGCGAGCGTTGCGCCTCCACCTCCAACCGGAACTTCGAGGGCCGGCAGGGGCAGGGCGGCCGTACCCATCTGGTCAGCCCCGCCATGGCGGCGGCGGCGGCCGTCTTTGGACATTTCGTGGATATTCGTGAGGTGATGCAATGACCCCGAGGAAAATGATCGTGTTTGGCGTGGTGAAACTCCTTGTGCTGGCTGTGGCGGTGGGCGTGGTGTTCAGCATTTATGGCTGCAATACCGTGCGCGGCGTGGGCCAGGACATCGAAAAGGCCGGCGAGGCTATCCAGAAGGCGGGTAGCAAGTAATGAAACCTTTCGTCCGATTGGATGGCCTGGTGGCCCCTTTGGACCGCGCCAACGTGGACACCGATGCCATCATTCCCAAGCAATTCCTGAAGTCCATCAAGCGCAGCGGTTTCGGGCCCAATGCCTTCGACGAATGGCGCTATCTGGACCGGGGCGAACCGGGGAAATCCAACCACGACCGGCCCCTTAATCCGGACTTCGTCTTGAATCAGGCTCGCTTCCAGGGCGCCTCCGTGCTGCTGGCGCGGGAGAATTTCGGTTGCGGCTCCTCCCGGGAACATGCGCCCTGGGCCCTGGAGGATTATGGTTTCCGGGTCATCATCGCCCCCAGTTTCGCGGACATCTTCTTCAACAACTGCTTCAAGAACGGCATCCTGCCCATCGTGCTGCCCGCCGAGCAGGTCGACGGGCTGTTCAAGGCCGCCTTCGCCAATGAGGGCTACGCCCTGACCGTGGATTTGGCCGCCCAGACGCTCACCACACCCACCGGCCAAACCCTGGTCTTCGATGTGGATCCAGAACGCAAGCACCGCCTGCTGAACGGCCTGGACGACATCGGTCTGACCCTCAAGTTCACCGACGCGATTCGAGATTACGAAGCCCGGCGCAAGGCCGAGGCACCCTGGTTGTTCGCCTGAAAGGAAGTTGCATGAAGATCGCTGTGCTGCCGGGAGACGGCATCGGAACGGAAATCGTCGCCCAGGCCATGAAGGTGCTGGACGTGCTCAAGCGCGATGGCATGAAGATCGAGACCGAGGAGGCCGCCATCGGTGGCGCCGGCTACGACACGGCCGGCGATCCGCTGCCCGAAGCCACCCTCAAGCTGGCCAAGGCCGCCGACGCGGTGCTGCTGGGCGCCGTGGGCGGTCCCCAGTACGACAAGCTGGACCGGCCCCTGCGCCCGGAGCGGGGGCTGCTGCGCATCCGCAAGGAACTCAACCTGTTCGCCAATCTGCGTCCGGCCCTGCTTTACCCGGAACTGGCCGGCGCGTCCTCGCTGAAGCCGGAAGTGGTGGCCGGCCTGGACATCATGATCGTGCGGGAACTGACCGGCGATGTGTATTTCGGCCAGCCCCGGGGCATCGAGGTGCGCGACGGCGAGCGCGTCGGCTTCAACACCATGATCTATTCCGAGAGCGAAGTGCGCCGGGTCGCCCACGTGGCCTTCGGCATCGCCATGAAGCGGGGCAGGAAGCTGTGCTCGGTGGAGAAGGCCAACGTGCTGGAATGCTCCGA
>DAOQNK010000342.1:0-1738 GCA_035332045.1 Thiobacillaceae bacterium
CAGCTTAGCAGCGCCGCATGTCCGTGCAACCCCGGGGAGTCCACCGCCTCCCCGACCAGGGACAGGTGTTCCCTCTATTCGTCTTTGGAGAACATCATGTCCCTTGAGAAACCCCGTCCTCGCCCCCGGCGCTCCGGTATCGAGTCCGAGGAAGAGCGTGCCTGGGTCGGCTTCTACCAGCGCGTCGGCCGTGATCCGGCCATCGCGACCGAAGTCATGGCCCAGCTCGAGTCCGATCCCGAAATGAAGCGTACCCATCTGGCGTTGTACCTGTGCTGCAAGGAATCCTTGCGTCGGCACAAGGCCCGCCAGGCACGCAACAAGCGGATCGGTCAGTTCGTCCGCTGGCTGTGCCACGGCCTGTTCGTCCGGCCGCTGCGCAGTCTGCAGAAGGGGCTGCGTCACGGCAGCGACATCGCCGTCGAATGCCTGCCCGAAGTGGTCAAGGAGCCGGCCGTGGCCCAAGTGCGCCGCCTGGCTCGGGAAACCGAGTTCACGACGGCACACACGGCCTTCGAGCAACAGGCGGCCCAGTCTACGGCCGACCCGTTACCCGCATCCACTGAAGCCCAGGCCTCGCCCAGCGCAAAGACAACGCGCTCGGCCGCCTGACCCGAGAAGCGCCAGGCCATCACCGGCCCGGCCTGTGATGCGGCGGCACCAGCCGTCGCATCCGGATCGCCGAACGCCCACGCCCGCTGCTCACCCAGCGGCGCGTGCGGTGCTCGCCCCGATCCCCGCACACCCCATCGAGTGCCCGTGAACGCCGGCAAGGCGACTTCACGGGGCGCCCACACCCGCCCGCTACGCCGTCTGCGCTCGCCGGGCCAAACCCCGCCCGCCGATCTGCCCCCGGCATGCCGGCCCAGTTTTCAGCAATGAAAGGAATCCATTGATGAGAAGCGCTACTGAAATCCTGAATGCCATCGAAGCGCGCGCCCAACGCGCCATCGTCCAAGAGCTTCGCCTCATGAAGAAGGAGGTCCTGCAACTGCGCCCCTCCCTGAGCCCGGAAGACCAGGACCACGCCGACGCCCTGCTGCTGAAGCTGGGTCGCCTGGAGTCCGACCAAGTGATTCTGCCCCCCGATGCCGGCGTCCTGGAGCAAGGATTCCAGGCAGTGGCGCAGGCGGCCTGAACCGCGGCGACACCACCGGCGAGTCGCCCGCCGGCTCGCCAGACACCCAACACCCCCGTGGGGCTCACGCCCGACGGGGTGGGGTTCCACGATGTTTCGAGAGGAACCCGATATGAACAAGGTGAGTATCAATGCGGAACAGCAGCGCTACGTGATCGATTGCGGCGAGGGCTATACCTGCCTCGGTTTCGCCAATGCCCGGGACCATGCCAACCAGATCGCCAGCAAGCTGGGCCGTGCCGACCTGGCGTTCACGGGCGAGGACTACGCGACCCTCGCCGGCTACGAAAAGTACGTGAACGCCATCCAGGCCTGGAGCCTTTCCCCGCTGACGCGCACGACCTACTTCGATCCCAGTACCGATGCCAAGGCCGCCAGGGTCCTGGAATCCTGCCGCACGCGCGAACGAAAGGTCCGCCTGATCCTGGGCGAGACGAGCACCGGCGAACCCTGGCTGGAAGAGCACGACGTCGTCGGCCGGATCGGCCGCTCGACGGGGAGTTTGAAGGTCCCCTTGCTGATCGAGCCCGGCGAGCATGGCGGCTGCGCCATCCTGTGCGCCTGCCTCCTTGCCATCGTGGATTGGGAATCGGGCGACTT
>DAOQNK010000343.1:0-1736 GCA_035332045.1 Thiobacillaceae bacterium
CCCGACGAGCCTTCCGTGAGGTAGGGCGTGTCGATCTGGGCGATGTTGCCCAGGCAGACCACCTTGGTGCCGGGTCCGGCCCGGGTGATCAGGGTCTTCATCTGCTTGGAGGTGAGGTTCTGGGCTTCGTCGATGATGAGGAACTTGTTGATGAAGGTGCGGCCGCGCATGAAGTTGAGGGATTTCACCTTGATACGGCTGCGCACCAGATCCTGGGTCGCCGCCCTGCCCCACTCGCCGGCCTCCTCGTCGGGCTTGTTGAGCACGTCCAGGTTATCCTCCAGAGCCCCCATCCAGGGCGTCATCTTCTCCTCCTCGGTGCCGGGCAGGAAGCCGATGTCCTCGCCCACCGGCACGGTGACCCGGGTCATGATGATCTCGCTGTAGATCTTGGCTTCCAGGATCTGCGTGAGGCCGGCCGCCAGGGTCAGCAGGGTCTTGCCGGTGCCGGCCTGGCCCAGCAGGGAGACGAAGTCGATCTCCGGGTCCATGAGGGCATTGAGAGCGAAATTCTGTTCCCGGTTGCGGGCAGTGATGCCCCAGACGTTGTTCTTGTGGTGGCTGTAATCCTTGATGGTGACCAGGGTGGCCACGTTGCCGGTCACGTCGGTAACCCGGGCGTGGAAGGGATTGGGGCCTTCCTGCCAGACGAACTGGTTCACCAGCAGGGCAGGCACCAGGGGGCCGGTGAGCCGGTAGTAGGAGCGGCCGTCCTTCTGCCAGGATTCCATGCCCTTGCCGTGTTTTTCCCAAAAGTCGGCGGGCAGTTCCAGAACCCCCGTATAGAGCAGATCGGTGTCTTCCAGGACCTTGTCGTTGAAGTAGTCCTCGGCGGGGATCTCCAGGGCACGCGCCTTGATGCGCATGTTGATGTCCTTGGAGACCAGGATCACCTGGCGCTCGGGCTGCTGGGCCTTGAGGTAGGCCACCACCCCCAGGATCTGGTTGTCCACCTTGCTGTAAGGCAGCACCGAGGTGACGTCGCTGTTGATGGGGTGGGTCTGCAGGAACAGCCGGCCGGTGGCGGCCTTGTGGCTGTAGGGCGCCAACGGCGCCCCGTCCTGGATGGCGAGCTCCGCCGGGCTGACGATCTCGTCCAGGAAGCGGGTGACCTGACGGGCATTGCGGGCCACTTCCGACATGCCCTTCTTGTTGTGATCCAGTTCCTCCAGGGTGGCCATGGGCAGGTAGATGTCATGCTCCTGGAAGCGATAGAGACAGGTGGGGTCGTGGAGCAGGACGTTGGTATCGAGCACGAAGAGCTTGTTCTGTTTCTTGCCGGTTTTACGCGCCATCGGGATTGTCCGAAGAAGGGTGGGAAGAGAGCGGAAAGGCCGTCAGGCCAGGGTACGCACGAATTCCAGGACTTCCTGGGCATGGCCGGGCACCTTCACGCCCCGCCAGGCCCGGGCGACCGTGCCGTCCTTGGCAATGGCGAAAGTGCTGCGCTCGATGCCGCGCACCTGTTTGCCATACAGGTTTTTCAGCTTCATGACGCCAAAGGCCTCGCACAGCGCCTCCTCCGGGTCGGAAAGCAGATCGAAGGGGAAGCCTTGCTTGGCGGCGAAATTCTCGTGGGACTTCACGCTGTCCCGGGACACCCCGACCACATCCCAGGCCAGGGCCTGGAATAGCGGATGCAGGTTGCGAAAATCCTGGCCCTCGGTGGTGCAGCCCGGCGTGCTGTCCTTGGGATAAAAATAAAGGACGACGCCGCGTCCCTTGAAATCACTGAG
>DAOQNK010000344.1:0-1733 GCA_035332045.1 Thiobacillaceae bacterium
CTCATCCCCAGCCTGTCCGCCTGCCTGTCCCGCATGACCACGGGGGAGCGGCGTTTCGCCCAGCGCCTGGAGGCCAAGCTGGAGGACGACTACCTCTGCTGGTACGACGTCCCCGTGGGGCCCGCCAACCTGCATCCTGATTTCATCGTCCTGCACCCGAGGCGGGGGCTCCTCATCCTGGAGGTGAAGGACTGGAAGCTGGACAGCATCCGGGAAATCACCCGCTCCGAGGCGGCCCTGCTCACCGACTCGGGCCTGAAGCGGGTGGCCAATCCCCTGGAACAGGCCCGCCAGTACGCCCACGCGGTCATGGGCGTGCTGGAGAAGGACCTCCAGCTCACGTTCTCCAGCGGCCGCATGAAGGGGAAGGCCCTGTTCCCCTGGACCTACGGCGTGGTGCTGAGCCACATCACGCGACGCCAGTTCGAGTCCACCGATCTTGCCGAAGTCCTGGAGCCTCACCGGGTGATCTGCCAGGACGAGATGACCGAAAACGTGGAGGCCGAGGCTTTCCAGCGGCAGCTCTGGCACATGTTCCACATCGGCGGCTTCGGCCACCTCTCCCTGCCCCAGATCGACCGCATCCGCTGGCACCTGTTTCCGGACATCCGCCTGCCGGCCTGGCAGATCGGCCTGTTCGATCAGGTGGAGAACGTGGAATCGCCGGACCTGCTGCGTGTGCTGGATTTGCAGCAGGAACAACTGGCCCGCAGCCTGGGGGAAGGCCACCGGGTCATCCACGGCGTCGCCGGTTCCGGCAAGACCCTGATCCTGGGCTATCGGGCCGAGCACCTGGCCCGGGCCTGTGCCAAGCCCATCCTGGTGCTCTGCTACAACAAGGCCCTGGCCCGCCGCCTGGACCACTGGATGCACGCCAGGGGCGTGGCCGACAAGGTCCACATCGGCAACTTCCACGCCTGGTGCCACCGCCAGCTCACCACCTACCACGCCGGCCTGCCTCCCGGCGATGCCAACGACCAGGGCTACTTCGATACCCTGGTGCAGCGGGTCATCCAGGCCCTGGACCGGGGCCTCATCCCGTCCGGCCAGTACGACGCGGTGCTCGTCGACGAGGGCCACGATTTCCGTCCGGAATGGCTGAAGCTGGTGGTGCGCATGGTGGACCCCCTCACCGATTCCCTGCTGCTGCTTTACGACGACGCCCAGTCCATCTACGACACCGGCCGCAAGCGGGATTTCAGCTTCAAGAGCGTAGGCATCAAGGCCCAGGGCCGCACCACCATCCTCAAGGTCAACTACCGCAACACCCGGGAAATCCTGGATTTCGCCGCCGGCTTCGCCCGCCACCTGCTGGAGCCTACCGAAGCCGGCGAGGACGGCGTGCCCCGCCTGGCTCCGGTATCGGCGGGCCGCCATGGCGACGCGCCCCTGCTGGTGCGTCTGCCCGGCCTGCGGGAGGAGGCCCAGTGGATCGCCGAGCAATTGAAAGCCGCCCACCGGGCCGGCACCCCCTGGCGGGACATGGCGGTGCTCTACCGCCACTGGGAGCCCACCGGCAAGACGGTGAACGGGGTCTTCCGCCTGGCGGGCATCCCCCTCACCTGGAAGGAGCAGATCCGATTCAGCGACAAGCAGGATACGGTCAAGCTGCTGCCCTTCCACAGCGGCAAGGGTCTGGAATTCCCCCTGGTGGCCATTCCCGGTGTGCCTGACGACCCGGTGGACGAAGCCGAATCCCGCCTTCTCTACGTGGCCATGACCCGGGCCACTGA
>DAOQNK010000345.1:0-1731 GCA_035332045.1 Thiobacillaceae bacterium
ACGCCGAAGCTCTTGCCGATCCAGTTGCGCTGCATGGTCTTCACCCGCTCGGGCCAGCCGGGCAGGTTGTCCAGTTCGGCCAGGAGCTCCTCGGCGTAGGCGGTGATGCGGAAGAAGTACATGGGGATGTCCCGCTTCTCCACCAGGGCGCCGGAGCGCCAGCCGCGGCCGTCGATGACCTGTTCGTTGGCCAGCACGGTGCAGTCCACCGGGTCCCAGTTCACCGTGGCCATCTTCTTGTAGATCAGGCCCTTCTCGAACAGCCGGGTGAACAGCCATTGCTCCCAGCGGTAGTAGTCGGGCTTGCAGGTGGCCAGTTCCCGGGACCAGTCGATGGCCAGGCCCAGGCGCTTCAACTGGCCGCGCATGTAGTCGATGTTGGCGTAGGTCCAGCCGGCGGGGGCCACGTTGTTGGCCATGGCGGCGTTCTCGGCGGGCAGGCCGAAGGCGTCCCAGCCCATGGGCTGCAGGACGTTGTAGCCCTTCATGCGGTGGTAGCGGGCCAGCACGTCGCCGATGGTGTAGTTGCGGACGTGGCCCATGTGCAGCTTGCCCGAAGGGTAGGGGAACATGGACAGGCAGTAGTACTTGGGTTTGGCCGTGTCTTCCGTGGCGCGGAAGATCTGTTTTTCTTCCCAGTGCTGTTGTGCTTCCGGCTCGATGATCTCCGGGCGGTAATGGGCGTCCATGTGGTGCTCTGACTTCTCGGATGTGCTTGATAGAAGGGCGGATTATACCCGCCGCTCGGGTGACAGGCCGGGGGGTGGCGTTTATACTCAACGACCGTTTCACCGAAGTGAAACTTGAGCTGTGAGGTGTGCCCACTTTGGCGCCCCGCTTTGCTGCGACCGCACATTTCACGTTTCACTTTGCTTTTGTCCACAGGTTTTTTCTAGGGGGAATCTCCATGTCCAAGAAGCATCCCGTCGTGGTCGTCACCGGTTCGTCCGGCGCCGGCACCACCACCGTCAAGCGCGCCTTCGAGCACATCTTCACCCGCGAGAAGCTGTCCGCCGCCGTCATCGAGGGCGACAGCATGCACAGCCTGGGCCGGGTCGAGTTCAAGGAGGCCATGAAGAAGGCCGAAGCCGCCGGCAACCACTCCTTCAGCCACTTCGGCCCCGAGGCCAACGACTTCGAAGGCCTGGCCAACATGTTCATGACCTACGGCGAGACCGGCGCCGGCAAGAAGCGCTACTACATCCACAGCGACGAGGAAGCCGCCGCCCTCAACGCCCGCCTGGGCACCGACCTGAAGCCGGGCCAGTTCACCCCCTGGGAGGACATGCCCGCCAACACCGACATCCTGTTCTACGAAGGCCTGCACGGCTTGGTGGTCACCGACAAGGTGGACATGGCCAAGTACGTGGATCTGGCCGTGGGCGTGGTGCCCGTGGTGAACCTGGAGTGGATCCAGAAGATCCACCGGGATGCCGCCGAGCGGGGTTATTCCGCCGAAGCCATCGTCGATACCATCCTGCGCCGCATGCCGGATTACGTGAACTACGTGACGCCCCAGTTCTCCCGCACCGACATCAACTTCCAGCGGGTGCCCCTGGTGGACACCTCCAACCCCTTCATCGCCCGGGACATCCCGACTCCGGACGAATCCCTGGTGGTGGTGCGCTTCCGCAATCCCAAGGGCGTGGACTTCCCCTACTTCCTGTCCATGATCCCCGGCTCCTTCATGTCCCGGCCCAACAACCTGGTGGTGCCCGGCGGCAAGATGGG
>DAOQNK010000346.1:0-1719 GCA_035332045.1 Thiobacillaceae bacterium
TCCTCAACGCCTTCCAGAGCAACCTGGTGTTCTTCTTCTCCCCCACCCAGGTGGCGAAGGGCGAGGCGCCCACCGACCGGGCCTTCCGCATCGGCGGCCTGGTGGAATCCGGCAGCGTCAAGCGGGAAGTCGACGGCCTGACGGTCCACTTCGTGGTCACCGACACCGCCAAGTCCATGAACGTGGTCTACAAGGGCATCCTTCCCGACCTCTTCAAGGAAGGCAAGGGCGTGGTGGCGGAAGGCAAGCTGGGAGCGGACGGCCTGTTCACCGCCACCCAGGTGCTGGCCAAGCATGACGAAAATTACATGCCCCCCGAGGCCGCCCACGCTCTGGAGCAGGCAGCCAAGGCCCAGAAAACCATCGTGAAATGAGCGCGGTCGATTTCCTTGCCACCGTCATTCCCGCGCAGGCGGGAATCCAGTTCGTAGGGCTGATTCATTCGAATCAAGCAGAGAAACACCCTGGATTCCCGCCTACGCGGGAATGACGGCGTAATGTGGATCGTTCCCCTTGTGTCTATATCCTCGCAAGCCAGCGCAACGGCACCCTTTACATCGGAGTCACCAGCGACTTGGTCAAGCGGGTTCACGAACACCGATCCGATCTGGTTGATGGTTTCACCCGGCGTTACGTCGTCCACAGCCTGGTCTGGTTCGAACAGCACGAAAGCATGGAAAGCGCGATCACCCGCGAGAAACAACTGAAGAAGTGGAACCGGGCCTGGAAACTCCGGCTCATCGAGGAGAACAATAGTGCATGGCGAGATTTGTATGAAGACATCATCTGACCGTCATTTCCGCTCTGGCGGAAATTCAATTTGTTCATCCGAATGCCTTTCGAATCCTGGTTTGAAATACAACCTGGATTCCCGCCGCAGCCTGCCCCCGAATGGGGTTGTCGGGGGCGGGAATGACGGCGCTGTAAAAGGAGTCCAGCCATGATCCCCGAACTCGGCCATTTCGCCCTTATCGTCGCGCTGCTGCTGGCGCTGACCCAGGCCATCCTGCCCCTCGTCGGCGCCCAGCGCGGGAACCTGACCCTCATGGCGGTGGCGAGACCAGCGGCCCAGGGACAGTTCGTGTTCGTGGCGCTGGCCTTCGGCTGCCTGGCCTGGTCCTTCCTCCACAACGACTTTTCCGTGGAGAACGTGGCACGCAACTCCTTCTCACAGCTGCCTGAAATCTACCGCTTCACCGC
Source organism: Thiobacillaceae bacterium (assembly GCA_035332045.1). Lineage (GTDB taxonomy): Bacteria > Pseudomonadota > Gammaproteobacteria > Burkholderiales > Thiobacillaceae > PFJX01. The sequence continues at coordinate 1,201 of DAOQNK010000346.1, forward strand.
CACCTGGGGTTCCCACGAGGGTTCCATGCTGCTCTGGGCCTTGATCCTGGGCTTCTGGACCACGGCCGTGTCGGTCTTCTCCCGCCACCTGCCCGACGACATGGTGGCCCGGGTCATCGGCATCATGGGCCTGGTCTCCACCGGCTTCCTGGCCTTCCTGCTCACCACCTCCAACCCCTTCCTGCGCCTGCTGCCCGCCGCCGCCGATGGCCGCGACATGAACCCGCTGTTGCAGGACCCGGGCATGGTGATCCACCCGCCCATGCTCTACATGGGCTACGTGGGCTTCTCCGTGGCCTTCGCCTTCGCCATCGCCGCCCTGCTCTCCGGCCGCCTGGATGCCGCCTGGGCCCGCTGGTCCCGGCCCTGGACCACGGTGGCCTGGGCCTTCCTCACCGCCGGCATCGCCCTGGGCAGCTGGTGGGCCTACAACGAGCTGGGCTGGGGCGGCTGGTGGTTCTGGGACCCGACGGAAAACGCCTCCTTCATGCCCTGGCTGGCCGGCACCGCCCTGATCCA
>DAOQNK010000347.1:0-1713 GCA_035332045.1 Thiobacillaceae bacterium
ATCTTGCGCAGGGATTCCTGGCCGCCCTCGACGAAGCGGCTGCGGTAGTTGAGCTTGCTGCCCGGGCGCCAGGCCTTCACCAGGTAGTGGAGGTCGTCCATGAGCAGTTCCGTGACCACGGCCAGGTATTGGCGGCGGCGGTCGGCGTTGGCGGCCTTGCCGTCCACGTAGTCGGTGTAGGCCCGGTCGCCGGGGCCGGTCTCGCTCTTGTCCTGGCCCCACAGCAGGAACTCGATGGCGTGCCAGCCGGTGGCGATGTTCTCCTCGCCGCCCCGCTCGTTCTGCTCGGAGATGGATGGCTTGGTGATGACGAAATTGCGGTCATTCACGAAGCCGGAATCTGGCTTGCCTTCCACGTAGTCCACGTAGGACTCGTCCATGGGCCAGGCGTTGAGCCGGCCCTCGGGGCCCGACTCGTCGTCGATGGGGCCGCCGTAGAAGCGGAAGGCCTCGGTCTGGCCGTAGAACTCCCGGGCGGCGCGCCAGGCTTTCCGGGCGGCCTGCAGGGTCTCGGCGGAAGGGGCGGCGAGGAAGGCATCGATGGCGCGCTTCATGGCCTGGGCGGCCTGGAGGGTGTCTTCGTAGTTGGCGTGCACCATGTCGGCGTAGTGGTTGAGCACGGGCGTCACATACCGCTCGGCGGCGATCGCGGCGGGTGCACCAAAGGCCAGGGCGGCGGCGAGGACAAGGGCGGTGAGAGTCTTGTTCATGGGGTGTCCTTTCGAGGCGTGGCCGGCGCCGCCGGCCCTTTCGTTCATGCGGTCAGAATCAGCTTGTTGGCGTGGGTGATGCGCAGCCAGTACTCCCGGCCGCCGTGCAGGATCAGCACCACCTTGCCGCCCTGGAACAGGGCTTGGCTGGTATAGGTGGCTGGCGAGGCGTCCCCGTCCCGCACGGGCGGTTCGGGCAATTCCGGGGTTTTCGGGATGTCCTGCATGGGGGCGGGCTTTCTTCAGTAGGCCACCTTGGCGCGCAGGCCCAGGACGGTGACGTCCTTCGCCGCCGGGTCGCCGCCGGGACGGCCGATCCATTGCACGCTGGGCGCGATGTGGACCTGGTCGTTGAGCTGCCAGGCGTAGAACAGCTCCACGTTCTTCTCCGAACCGGAGAAGCCAGGATTCGCCACCTGGTATTCATCGCTGGTCTTCAGCAGGCCGAAGGCCAGGCCCAGCCGGTCTTTCTCCCGGCCCCAGCCGGCGCCGGAGAGCTGGCCGCCCAGGGTGAAGGCCCGGTCGAAGCCGACCTGGCCCTGGCTGGACAGGCCGATGCGGGAGAACAGGCTCAAGTGTTCCGACACCTGCTGGTCCAGGGACAGGCCCCAGCCGCTGTGACGCTCCGGGGCGCCGGTCAGGTCGCTGGCGCGGCCGTTGTTCCAGGCGTACAGGCGATAGGCGCCGGGTTTGCCCAGCAGCGCCTTGCCCTTGTATTCCACCTGGCCGATGACGAAGGGCTGGCTGAAGCTGGTGTCGAAACTGGTGCCGGGGCCGGAGCCGAACACCCCCAGGGATGCGCCCCAGTTGTCGGCGCCGTTCACGTCGCTGACATAGGCCACGCGTAGGCCCGGGGTGAAGCCATAGGCATCCACACCGGCGTCGCCGCCTGAATCCAGCAGGGGGTTGTGGACGAAGACGTTGTTGAGGAAGGCCTCGGATTCGTCGTCCGCCAGGTTGTTCTGGTCGAAGAAGACGAAGGGGTCGATCTTGCCCACGGTGA
>DAOQNK010000348.1:0-1709 GCA_035332045.1 Thiobacillaceae bacterium
CGGCGTGGTCCTGGGTGGAGAAGATGTTGCAGGAGGCCCAGCGCACTTCGGCGCCCAGGGCGATGAGGGTCTCGATCAGCACGGCGGTCTGGATGGTCATGTGCAGGCTGCCGGTGATGCGGGCGCCCTTGAGGGGCTGGCTCTTGGCGTATTCCTCGCGGATGGCCATGAGACCGGGCATCTCGGTCTCGGCGATGCGGATTTCCTTGCGGCCCCAGTCGGCCAGGGCCATGTCGGCGACCTTGTAGTCGGTGAACGCGTTCATTGAACAACTCCTTGAATGAACGGGCGCGGTTCCATCAGGTCCCCCCATCCGAGCCTGGCCCATGGCTTTGGGTCGCAGCGCCCCTCGGCGGGGGTCCAAAAATATCAGAGGCCGGCGTCCGCCTTGAGGACTTCCGCCTTGTCGGTGGCCTCCCAGGTGAATTCCGGCTCGTCCCGGCCAAAATGGCCGTAGGCGGCAGTCTTCCGGTAGATGGGCCGGAGCAGATCGAGCATGGCGACGATGCCCTTGGGGCGCAGATCGAAGTGGCGCCTGACCAGCTCGGTGAGTTTCTCGTCGGAGATTTTTCCGGTCCCGGAGGTTTCCACCATGATGGAGGTGGGCTGGGCCACGCCAATGGCGTAGGAAACCTGCACCAGGCACTTGCTGGCCAGGCCCGCGGCGACGATGTTCTTGGCCACGTAGCGGGCGGCGTAGGCCGCGGAACGGTCCACCTTGGACGGGTCCTTGCCGGAGAAGGCGCCGCCGCCATGGGGCGCCGCGCCGCCATAGGTGTCGACGATGATCTTGCGGCCGGTCAGGCCGGCGTCGCCGTGGGGGCCGCCGATCTCGAAGCAACCGGTGGGGTTCACCAGGTACTTGATGTCGCCCTTGATCAGTTCCTTGGGCAGGACAGGCTGGATGATGTCCTCGATGATGGCCTCGATGGCGGATTTCTTCATCTGCTTGCGGCCGTTGGCCACCTCGGCCATCTCCGGCGAATGCTGGGTGGAGAGCACCACGGTGTCGATGGCGACGGGCCTGCCATCCTCATATTTCAGCGTCACCTGGCTCTTGGCGTCGGGACGCAGCCAGGGCAGGCGGCCGTCCTTGCGCAGCATGGACTGCCGCTCCACCAGGCGATGGGCCAGGTAGATGGGCATGGGCATGAGGACGGGTGTCTCGTCGCAGGCATAGCCGAACATCAGGCCCTGGTCACCCGCACCCTGGTTCAGATAGTCATCGGAGGCCCGGTCCACGCCCTGGGCGATGTCGGAACTTTGCTGGCCGTAGCAGACCTGCACCGAACAGCCGTCGGCATCGAAACGCAGGGTGGGATCGTCATAGCCAATGTGGCGGATGGTTTCACGCACTTCCCGCGCGAAATCCACCTTGGCGTTGGTGGTGATCTCGCCGGCCATCAGCACCAGGCCGGTGGTCACCAGGGTCTCGGCGGCGACCCGGGCGGTGGGGTCCTGGGCCAGGATGCAGTCCAGCACGGCGTCGGAAATCTGATCGGCGACCTTGTCCGGATGGCCTTCGGACACGGATTCCGAGGTAAAGAAGTAGTCCTTGCTCATGAGAGGCTCCTGTCAATATTCCCCAATCTTGACCGGCGAACCGGCTCCGGGGAACAGGAGCGGGACGCTTTAGCTGGATTTATACCCCGCCCGCAATTTGTCGGAATGCATTGCTGCAATTAACTCGGCGGCTCGATAATTCTAGG
>DAOQNK010000349.1:0-1702 GCA_035332045.1 Thiobacillaceae bacterium
TTCGCCCACTACATCCAGCGCCTGGCCCAAGAGGAAACGTGCCCTCCGTCTACGACCTGAAGCCCGCCTTTCAGGGGTTGTTGCGACCCCTGGTGCGAGGCTTGGCCCGGGCCGGCGTCACCGCCAACCAAGTGACCCTGGCGGCCATGCTGCTGTCCCTGGCCACCGGCGCGGCCATCGCCCTGGCGCCGGAACGCAGCGGCCTGCTGCTGCTCCTGCCCGCCGTCCTGTTCCTGCGCATGGCCCTCAACGCCATCGATGGCATGCTGGCCCGGGAACACGACCAGAAAACCCGCCTGGGGGCGGTGCTCAACGAACTGGGCGACGTGGTGTCCGACGCGGCCCTCTATCTGCCCCTGGCCCTGGTGCCCGGCTTCGCCGCATCGCTGGTCGTCCTCATCGTGGTGGGCGCGGCCCTGAGCGAAATGACCGGCGTGCTCACCCAGACCCTGGGCGCTTCCCGCCGCTACGACGGCCCCATGGGCAAGAGCGACCGGGCCTTCGTTTTCGGCACTGTCGGCCTGGCCCTGGGTTTGGGATTACCGGGATCGGCCTGGCTCAACCAACTGCTGGGTATCGTCCTGCTGCTGCTGGGCTGGACCGTGGCCAATCGGGCCCGGCGCGGGCTGGAGGAACTCGCCCCCTAACAGGGCGAAGGCCAAGTGCCCGATAATGCCAACATGAGACTTCCGTTCACCAAAATGCAGGGCGCCGGCAACGACTTCGTCGTGCTCGATGGCGTCAGCCGCCCCATCGACCTGAGCCCGGACCAATACCGGGCCATCGCTGACCGTCATTTCGGCGTGGGCTGCGACCAGATTCTGCTGGTGGAGCAGACTGCCCGGCCCGACACCGATTTCCGTTACCGCATCTTCAACGCCGACGGCGGCGAGGTGCAGCAGTGCGGCAACGGCGCCCGCTGCTTTGTCCGCTTCGTGCACGAGAAAGGCCTGACACCCAAGCGGGAAATCCGGGTCGAGACCGCCTCCGGCATCATCGTGCCCAAGCTGGAGGCGGACGGCCGCGTCACCGTGGACATGGGGCCGCCCCGTTTCGAGCCCGCCGTCGTGCCGTTCGACGCTTCTTCCCGGCAGAAGACCTATACCCTCGACGTGGCGGGCAGGGAACTGGAGATTTCCGTGCTGTCCATGGGCAACCCCCACGCCGTGTGGCTCGTGGACGACGTGGACACGGCCCCCGTGGCGGAACTGGGTCCTCTGATCGAACGCCATCCCCGCTTCCCGGAGCGGGTCAACGCCGGCTTCATGCAGATCGTCGGCCGCGATGAAATCCGCCTGCGGGTGTTCGAGCGGGGCAGCGGCGAAACCCTGGCCTGCGGCACCGGCGCCTGCGCCGCCGCCGTCGCCGGCATGACCCGGGGCCTGCTGGACGCCGCCGTCACCGTCCACGCCCGGGGCGGCGACCTCACCCTCCGCTGGGCCGGCGAAGGCCAGTCCGTGTTCCTCACCGGCCCGGCCGTCACGGTTTTCCACGGCGAGATCGAACTCTGATTCCCACGAGACCCATCCATGAACATCACCCCCGAACAGATTGCCGAATTCCTCAAGCTCAACCCGGAATTCTTCGTCGGCCATCCCGAACTCCTCACCGACATCTCCGTGCCCCATCCCTACAGCGGCCAGGCCATCTCCCTGGGCGAGCGCCAGGTGCTGGCCCTGCGCGACAAGTCCCGGGGCCTGGA
>DAOQNK010000350.1:0-1692 GCA_035332045.1 Thiobacillaceae bacterium
ATGCCGGCGATGATCTGGGACTTGCCCACCCCTGGCGGCCCCCACAGCATGACGGGGGTGTGCTGGCCCGAGGCGCAGCTCTGGAATTCGCGGTCGAGGATGGTTTCGATGTGGGAGGGACGCATGATTCGCTTCGTTGGGGTGTTACAGGAATGCTTCGGCGCCGGCGCTCCGGGCCGCCTCCAGCCGCGCCGCCACCAGGGCGGCCCGGACCCGCTCCGGTTCCAGCAGGGGCGGCAGCAGACGCTCCACCCGGGCTAGCCAGGCGGGATTGTCGCAGGCCTGCAATTCCAGGCGGCGCCGGGTTTCCGGGCTCAGGCGGGGCCACAGCAGGAGCAGGGGCGCCAGCCAGCGATGATAGTCGCTAATGACCGACTGTTCCAGTCGGGTATTCCACTTTTCCCGCACCAGCAATTCGGGAAAGTCCCCGGCGGCCACGGTCCGGCCCCGCCACTCGTGGGGCAGCCGCCGGCCCGGCTCGCCGTAGCCGACGCCGTCCTGACCGCGCTTGAACCACTGGGTCATGGGATGGGGCCGGGCGGCCTGATTGACGACGCGGGCGAGGAAATCCTTGTGGCCGTCGCCGGCCTGCCGGCTCACGGCGTCCCGCTGGGCCAGGGCCTCGGAACGGAAGCCGGTGTAGGACAGCACGAAGGGAAACCACTCCGCCTCGGTCTGCTCGTGGCCCCGGGTCATGCCCCGATCCGTGGCCAGCAGGGCCAGGGGCAGGCCGGATTCCCGGTCCAGCAGCCAGAGTTCGTGGATGTCAAAAATGGGAAACGGCAGGGCCGGCCGGGTCTCCAGGGCGGCGATCAAGTCCTCCAGGCTCCGGGGCTGGCCGGCCTTCATGCCCTCCCCTTCCACCCACACCCCCACCGGCCGCACCCAGCCGTATCCGTCGTCGGCGCGCAGGTGCCAGGTCAGGCCGTCATGGCTGCTGGCCGAGGCCTCGCCCACGTCCACGTGCTGCACCACCCCCCGGTAGGGGTTGACGCGCCGCAGACCGTAATACTTGGGATACAAAACCCCTCCCGGCCCCCAGGCCCCGGTTCATAAACCGCGCAATCGCTTGCGCGCCTCGTCCAGCAATTCGTCCACCAGCTCCTGGCCCGGCCCGGAGAAGGCGTCGTATCGGTCCTCCAGAACTTCGATGACATCCCGCACCTCATCCCGGGTCTTGGCCCGGCGCAGGGTGCGCACCAGATTCACCAGCCACGGATCCTCGTCCATGTGCTTTGCCTCCATTCGCTGATGCTGCAAACTTCGCGCAATCCTCCCCGGGCGTCAAACATGAATTTCTGTTCCCACTGCGGCAGTCCCGTGCGCGTCGAAGTGCCACCCGGCGACAACCGGCCGCGCCATGTCTGCCCGGCCTGCGGCGCCGTGCACTATCACAACCCCAAGATGGTGGTGGGCTGCATCCCCGAGTGGGAGGACAAGATCCTGCTCTGCCGCCGGGCCATCGAACCCAAGTACGGCCTCTGGACCCTGCCCGCCGGCTTCATGGAAAACGGCGAGACCACCGCCGAGGGCGCCGCCCGGGAAACCCTGGAGGAAGCCGGCGCCCGGGTGGAAATCCTCGGCCTCTACAGCATGATCAGCCTGCCCGACATCAACCAGGTCTACCTGGTGTTCCGCGCCAAGCTGCTGCACCTGGACTTCGCCCCCGGCGAGGAAAGCCTGGAAGCCGCC
>DAOQNK010000351.1:0-1689 GCA_035332045.1 Thiobacillaceae bacterium
GACACCCCCAGGAAGGGGCACAGGCCCAGGAACATGGCCAGCACGAAGTTGTTGGAAAGCAGCGTGCCGACGAAGATTTGACCAAGGGACTCAGGCGCCATGGACGTGTCCTCCAACGGGTTCGATGCGGTCGGCCTTGGTCTTGCGACTGTTCAGCCAGTTGAACAACAGCAGCCAGGAAGCCAGGACGAAGAAGCCGCCGGGCGGCAGCACCATCACCACCCAGGGCTGGAAGTCAGGGCCGAAAAGGCTGATGCCGAACAGTTTCCCGGCCCCCAGTATTTCCCGGACTCCACCAAGGGCGAACAGGCCGATGGTGAAGCCGATGCCCATGCCCACGGCGTTTATTGCGGCGCGCATGGGCGGATTCTTGGCGGCGTGGGCCTCGGCCCGGCCCAGAATGATGCAGTTCACCACGATGAGCTGGATGAAGGCGCCCAGGGCGTCGTACACCGCCAGGCTGATGGCCTGGATGGCGTAGTCCACCACGGTCACGAAGGTGGCGATGATGAGAATGTAGGTGGCGATGCGCACCTGGGAGGGCACGATGTTGCGCACCATGGAAACCAGCAGGCAGGAGGCCACCAGCACGAAGGTGGTGGCCAGGCCCATGCTGATGGCGTTCATGGCCGACACCGTCACCGCCAGGGTCGGGCACATGCCGAGGATCATCACGAAGGTGGGGTTCTGCTTCCAGATCCCCTCCAGGAACTCTTCCATGTTGGTGGGTTGTTTCTGTCCGGGCAGGGCCATCACTTGCTCCCGAGTTTGTCCAGGTTGGGCACCAGAAGCGGCAACAGCTTCTGGGCGCTTTCGTTGATGCCGCGCCCCACGGCCTTGGAGGTGACGGTGGCACCGGAGATTGCGTCGATCTCCCAGGGGTTTTGCTTGGTGCCGTGCTTCACCACCTTAATGGCGTTGGCCAGGGCCTTCATGTCGGCGGCCAGTTTCACGTCCAGGGCCTCGAAGTTCTTGAGGAAGGCCTTGTCGGTATAGATCTTGTCGCCGATACCCGGCGTCTCCCGCATGGAGATGACGCCGATGCCGTTGATGGTCTGCTTGGCGGGATCATAGGCGAACAAGACCCGGACCACGTCGGCGTAGCCCTTGGAGGCCCCCTCGGCGGCGATGCCCTGGATGGCGCCGGCCTTGTCGTAGGCGGCGTAGAACTTGGCACCACCTTCCGGTGTCGGTCCCGTGCCGGGCTGGATCCCGGCGGGGGTGGCGTAATACTCCTCCACCTTGGCCGCGCCCGGGATGACCTGGAACACCGCCCGCTCCAGGGCGATCTTCTTGTTGGCGTTCACGGCGTCCAGGGTGCCCTCGTAGGAAGACACGATGAGCACGCCGCAGATGGTGGCCACCAGTCCCAGGGTGCGGATCATGGCCGCGCTGGGGGTGGCGGGCGCCTCAGGGGCGACGGAGGGCGTGGCCTGTTCGCTCATGGCTTCTTGCTCCGGGTGGCACCGAACACGCGCGGCTGGGTAATTTGGTCGATGAGAGGGGCCAGTGCATTAGCCAGGAGGATGGCGTACATGACCCCCTCCGTAAGGCCGCCAAAGTAACGGATCATGACCGTAACCACGCCGATGAGGGCGCCGTAGATCCACACTCCCAGGGGCGTCACCGGCGAGGTGGCCATGTCGGTGGCCATGAACACGGCGCCGATCATGAGGCCGCCGGAAAGCA
>DAOQNK010000352.1:0-1684 GCA_035332045.1 Thiobacillaceae bacterium
AGCGCCGGGGTGGCCTTCACCCTGGACGAGAAGCTGGACATCGCCCGCCGCCTGGATGCCCTGGGCGTGCCCGAGCTGGAGGTGGGCATCCCCGCCATGGGCGAGGTCGAGTGCGAGGGCATCCGGGCCGTGGCCGCCCTGGGCCTGAAGGCGAAGCTGGTGGCCTGGAGCCGCATGCGCCTGCCGGACATCGAGGCCTGCCGCAACCTGAAGGTGGACCTCATCGACGTTTCCATCCCCGTGTCCGACATCCATCTCGCCAGGAAGCTGAACCGGGATCGGGCCTGGGTGCTGAAGACCGTGGCCGAGCTGGTGCCCCGGGCCCTGGACCTGGGCCTGGAGGTCATCGTCGGCTGCGAGGACGCCTCCCGCGCCGACCTGGAATTCCTGCTGCGGGTGGCGGACGCCGCCCAGCGGGCCGGCGCCCGGCGCCTGCGCTACGCCGACACCCTGGGGGTGATGGAACCCTTCGGCGTCCATGAGGCCATCGCCACCCTGCGTTCGGTGGTGGACCTGGAGATCGAGATGCACGCCCACGACGACCTGGGTCTGGCCACCGCCAACACCCTGGCCGCCTGCCGGGCCGGCGCGACCCACGTGAACACCACGGTCAACGGCCTGGGCGAGCGGGCCGGCAACGCCCCGCTGGAAGAGGTGGCCCTGGGGCTGGCCAAGCTCTACGGCCTGCATACCGGCGTGGATCTGGCCGGCTTTCCGGCCCTGTCGGAAAAGGTGGCCGCCGCCGCCGGCCGGCCCGTGGGCTGGCAGAAAAGCGTGGTGGGCGAAGGCGTCTTCACCCACGAGGCGGGTATCCACGTGGACGGCTTGTTGAAGGACCCGGACACCTACCAGGGCTTCGATCCCCGGGAGGTGGGCCGGGACCACAAGCTGGTGGTGGGCAAGCATTCCGGCTCCCACGGGGTCATCGCCGCCTACGCCCGCATGGGCCTCAACCTGAGCCCCGCCGAGGCCCGGGAACTGCTTCCCGACATCCGCGCCTTCGCCGAGAAGGCCAAGCGCTCCCCCGCCGACCACGAGCTGGTGTTCATCTACCAGCGCCTGATCAGCCGCGGCGCGCCGGGCGCGGTGCATTGAGGGGATGGTGATGGCGAGTCGGCAATTCCAAAGGCTGGTGGAAATGGAAGCGGGGTTCAAATCCCCCCTGTCCCCCCTTTATGAAAGGGGGGAACCCTTCGATAACGACCCGCTGATGTGCTCCCCCCTTTTGCAAAGGGGGGTTGGGGGGGATTTCTCCGCGCCTAATCCCCCCGCCATGGCGAGCTAAACCCATGGAATCCACCATGCCCACCCTCGCTAAGCCCACCAGCCCCGGCCTCTTCGCCTTGCTGAAAGAGGACGTGGCCTGCGTCTTCCAGCGGGATCCGGCGGCCCGTTCCCGCTTCGAGGTCATCACCACTTACCCCGGCGTCCACGCCATCCTCATGCAGCGCATCGCCCACCGCCTGTGGCGGCTGGGGCTGCGCTACCCGGCCCGCTTCCTCGCCTGGCTGGCCCGGCTGTTCACCAACATCGACATCCATCCCGGGGCCAAGCTGGGCCGGCGCTTCTTCATCGACCACGGCGCCGGTGTCGTCATCGGCGAAACCGCCGAGATCGGCGACGACGTGACCCTGTACCACGGCGTCACCCTGGGCGGCACCACCTGGAACAAGGGCAAGCGCCA
>DAOQNK010000353.1:0-1680 GCA_035332045.1 Thiobacillaceae bacterium
CCTGCCCCTCTTGGCAAGACGGCCGCCCAGGCCGTGCCCCTGGCCATCACCAGACAACCCGGCCCCGGACCCGATCTGGTGACCGCCCGCTTTGGCGAGTCGATTTCCCTCAAGACCCGACTGGCCGAGGCGGCGCCGCCCCGCATCGGCATTCGCCTGGGAACGGGCGATGCCGCCCTGCCCGCCGAGGACGGGGTCTGGATCACCGGCACCCTGCGCAATCTGGACCTGGACGCCTGGCGCGGACTCGATCTGCCGGCCGGCGAGGGCGCCCCCGCCCTCCGGGAATTCAGCGTGGCCTTCAACGAACTGAAGGTCGCCAACCGCCGGCTGCACGACACCCACGTCCGCCTGCGGCCTTCGGGCGCTGGCTGGAGCGCCAACCTGGCCGGCAAGGAGATCATCGGGGAAATCACCACGGTGCCCGAGGCGGGCGGCCAGCGCGTCCTGGCCAACCTGCGCCGCCTCGTCATTCCCGAGCAGGAGGGCGCGGCGCCGGAAAGCGGCCTGGAGGCGCCCGGGGCGCTGCGGGCACTGGACCTGACGGCGGCCAGCGTGGCCTGGAAGGGCAAGGAACTGGGCGAACTGCGGCTGCACCTGTCGCCCATGCGCCAGGGTTTCCAGGTGGACAGCTTTCAGCTCACCGGACCTGACAGCCGCCTGGAAGCAAAGGGCGTGGTCTCCGATCACCCCCGCCGGCCAACCCATCTGGATCTCAGCCTCAACGTCGACAACCTGGGCAAGCTGCTGGGCCAGCTGGGCAGCCCCGGCAAGCTGCGCAACGGCGCGGGCCGGCTGGCCGGCAATCTGACCTGGCTCGGAGGTCTGGAGGATTTCAACTTCGCCACCCTGGGCGGCGACCTGACCCTGGCGGTCAAGCAAGGCCAGTTCCTGAAGGTGGACCCGGGCGCCGCGAAGCTGCTCGGCGTGCTCAGCCTGCAGGCCTTGCCCCGGCGCATCACCCTGGATTTCCGGGATGTATTCTCGGAGGGCTTCGCCTTCGATGAGATCGGCGGCAATGTCCACCTGGAGCGGGGCTCCGCCTACGCCAAGGACCTGCGCATGAACGGCCCCGCCGCGAAAATCCGCATCAGCGGGGTAGTGGACCTGGACCGGGAAACCCAGAACCTGCGCTTCCAGATCCAGCCCCGCCTGGAAGACACCGTGGCCGTGGCCGGCGCCCTGTTGGGCGGGCCGGTGGTGGGTCTGGGCACCCTCATCGCCAACAAGGTGCTGCAAAACCCCATCGGCCAAGCCGTCGCCTTTGATTACGCGGTGACAGGCACCTGGACGGATCCCGTCGTCGCAAAAATCCAACGCCCCGCGGCCGAGCTGCCAAAACCCGGCGAAAGCCCGTGAATTCCGGCGGATGCACTATTGCGGGGCGGTGAAATCCTTGTGTACCCTCGAACCCATCCACCCTTTCAGCCCGGGAGTTTCCCGTGACCCGCTCCAAAGCCTCCTCGTTCGCCAAGACCCGCACGCGCGCCGCGCCCAAGGCGGCCCCCGATGGCAGTGGCATCCTCCGCGTCGCGGCGGTGCAGATGGCCTCCGGCCCCAATGTCTCGGCCAACCTGGACGAGGCCGAGCGGCTCATCGAAATGGCCGTGGCGGCAGGCGCCAAACTGGTGGCCCTGCCCGAGTTCTTCGCCATCATGGGCATGAAGGACACGGACAAGG
>DAOQNK010000354.1:0-1667 GCA_035332045.1 Thiobacillaceae bacterium
GCCAGATCCCCACTTGAGCCTACGCAAAGCCCGCCTTGCCACCCGAGTTCCCGCCCGCTTACGCCGCCTCTACCCCACCCCGGGTGATCCGGCTGATCGCCCTGGTGGAGGCCTTGAAAGGCCTCCTCGTCCTTCTCGCGGCCACGGGTCTGTTGGCCTTGATTCACCAGGACCTGCATGACTTCGCGGCAAGACTGATTTTGCATGCCCACCTCAATCCGGCCGCCAAGTACCCGAAAATCTTTCTCGATGCCGCATCGGACCTTTCCCAGACCCGGCTGCTCTGGCTGGCGGCAGGGGCCGCCCTCTATGCCGGCCTGCGCTTGCTGGAGGCCTATGGCCTCTTCCGGGGGCGAAGCTGGGCGGAGTGGCTGGCGGCCCTGAGCAGCGGCATCTACGTGCCTTTCGAGGTCATGGAACTGATCCGCCAGCCCGCCTGGCTCAGCTTCGGGGCCCTGGTGGTCAATGGCCTCATCCTAGCCGTGATGGTCCGGGCGCTCTTGCGGCGGAAGGGGTTGAACGACGGCTGAGGCCCGGGCGACGGTCGGTTGCCTGATGGGGGGACATGTTCGCTTGCAAGCGAGCCCCGCTGGGTTTCCCCGCTCGCCGCGCGCCCAGCCTTGCCCCGGGAACATGCCGGCCGGCAAAATCCCGCTTTTCCCCCATCCGTTTGGCCAGCCAAACGTTCAAAACGTCATGTCCGATCCTGTGCTCAATTCCCCCATCCGCCTCACCCACCTGTCCCACGGCGGCGGCTGCGGCTGCAAGATCGCGCCGGCGGTGCTGGAGAAGATCCTGGCCGACACGCCCTTCGCCAAGGGTCTGGCTTCCAGCTTTCCCGACCTGCTGGTGGGCACGGAATCCTCCGACGACGCGGCGGTGTGGAAGCTGAACGAGACCCAGGCCATCGTGGCCACCACGGATTTCTTCATGCCCATCGTCGACGACCCCTACGAGTTCGGGCGCATCGCGGCGACCAACGCCATTTCCGACGTCTATGCCATGGGTGGCCGGCCCCTGTTCGCCCTGGCCCTGGTGGGCATGCCCCTCGACAAGCTGCCCCACGAGACCATCCGGGCCATTCTTTCAGGCGGCGAGGCGGCGGCCCGGGCGGCGGGCATGCCCGTTGCCGGCGGCCATTCCATCGATTCCCAGGAACCCATCTACGGCCTGGTGGCCATCGGCGTGGTGGACCCGCGCCAGATCAAGAGGAACAGCGCGGGCCAGGCCGGCGACGTGCTGATCCTGGGCAAGGGCCTGGGGGTGGGCATCTATTCGGCGGCCCTGAAGAAGGACCAGCTGCCGGCCGAGGGCTATCGGGCCATGATCGATTCCACCACCCAGCTCAACACGCCGGGCACGGAGCTGGGCCAGATGCAGGCCGTGCACGCCCTCACCGACGTGACCGGTTTCGGCCTGCTGGGCCACGGGTTGGAACTGGCGCGGGGGTCGGGCCTGACGGTGCGCCTCCGCTTCGCCGACGTGCCGGCGCTGCCCGGCGCGGCGGAACTGGCCCAGGGGGGCTTCGTCACCGGCGCCAGCGGTCGCAACTGGGCCAGCTACGGCGGTGGCGTGGAACTGTTCGAGGGCTGCGCCGACTGGCAGAAGGCCCTGCTCACCGATCCCCAGACCAGCGGCGGCCTGCTGGTGGCCTGCGCGCCGGAAGC
>DAOQNK010000355.1:0-1654 GCA_035332045.1 Thiobacillaceae bacterium
GCCAGGCCGTTGACCAGGCCCTTGGCGGGGCCGGTCTTGGCCGGCTCGGTGGTGAGCCGGGGCGGCAGGTTGTCGTCGGCCTTGGTGAAGCCGGCGGCCAGGTTGAACTGCTTCTCCATGTTCCATATGCGCTCGCCCACCAGGTTCAGCTTTTCCAGGGACCAGTCACCCTCGCAGGCGGCGGCGATCTGGGGCTGGATGTCGGCCAGGCCCCAGGCAAAGCTGGTGAAGATGCAGATGCCGGCGGCATCGAAGGCGGCGGTGGCGTCCTGGAAGGCCTTCACCAGGGCGGGCTTGCCCTCGGTGACCAGGGGATCGGTCTTCACCGGGATGCCCAGCACTTCCGAAGCCACGGTGTAGGAGCGCAGGTGGCAGGCGCCCCGGTTGGAGGTGGCGTAGGTCAGGCCCATGCCCTGGATGCCCCGGGAGTCGTAGGCCGGGAACTCCTGGCCCTTGACGCTCATGGACAGCTCGGGATGGCCGTACTTGGTGCACAGGCGCTTGGAACCCTGGCCGATCTCCTTGCCGAAACCCTCGCCCTTGGCGGTCATCTCGGCGAAGGCGGCGAGGGCGGCGGCGGAGCCGAAGGGCGCATCCACGCCCAGTTGTTCCTTGGTCAGCACGCCCATTTCATAGAGCTCCATCACCGCGCCGATGGTGGCGCCGAAGGAGATGGGGTCCATGCCCTGCTCGTTGCAGATCAGGTTGGCGTACTGCAGGGCTTCCAGGTCGTTGACGCCATTGGCGGCGCCCAGGGCCCAGGCGGCCTCGTATTCCAGGCCGCCGGAGGCACCCCAGTATTCCGGCTTGTTGACCACGGTGAAGTGGTTCTGGTCGATCTGGGAGATGCGGCCGCAGGCGATGGTGCAACCGAAGCAGGCGGCATTGGTGACCAGGTGGGTCTTGCCGTCGGTGGGCCGCTTCTCGTACATGGCTTCCGCCGAGATCTTGCCCGCCCCTTCGAACTGGATGTCCTTGTGGTTGCGGGTGGGCAGGGCGCCGATCTCGTTGATCACGTTCATCAGCACCTGGGTGCCGTACTTGGGCAGGCCGGCGCCGGTGACGCCGTTCTCGGCCAGGATTTTCTTCTTCTCCGTGGTGACCTTGAGGAACTCCTTGAAGTCCTTCACGCCGGAGACGCCCTGGGTGCCGCGGATGGCCACCGCCTTCAGGTTCTTGGAGCCCATGACCGCGCCGACGCCGGATCGGCCGGCGGCCCGGTGCAGGTCGTTCACCACGCAGGCGAAGAGCACCTGGTTCTCACCGGCGATGCCGATGGAGGAGACTCGGATCTGGGGGTCCTGGTGGGCGGTCTTGATGGCCTCCTCGGTGTGCCAGGTGGAGGTGCCCCATAAATGGGAGGCATCACGCAGCTCGGCCTTGTCGTTCTCCAGGTAGAGATAGACGGGCTTGGCCGACTTGCCCTCGAAGATGATCATGTCCCAGCCCGCGAACTTCATCTCGGCGCCGAAGAAGCCACCGGAGTTGGAGCAGGCGATGGCGCCGGTCAGGGGCCCCTTGGTGACCACCGTGTAGCGGCCACCGGTGGAGGCCATGGTGCCGGTCAGAGGTCCGGTGGACATGATGAGTTTGTTGTCCGGGGAGAGGGGATCCACCTTGGGATCGATCTCCTCCACCAGGTACTTGCTGGCCA
>DAOQNK010000356.1:0-1641 GCA_035332045.1 Thiobacillaceae bacterium
TGGCCCAGGCCGCCCCAGCGGGTCTCGCCCTGGCCCCAGCCGTTCACCACCACCGTATCGCCGGGCTGGAAGTCCGGACTGGCGGAGCTTTCCACCACCCCCGCCGCGTCGATGCCCGCCACCATGGGCCAGGTCCGCACGATGGGACTGGTGTTGCCGATGGCCAGGGCGTCCTTGAAGTTGAGGGTGGAATGGCTGACCCGGATCAGCACCTCACCCTCGGGCAGATGGGCAAGCTCCAGGTCGGCGACGCGGGCGGAAAAAGCGGGCTGGTTCTCCAGCAGCAAGGCTTTGAAGGTCATGGCGGGGTCCTCCGTTGGGGGACAAATGGTGCGATGCCGGTCCCGCCGCCGCAAGCCCGGTTGCTCAGAACCCCATGCCGATCCCCACCACCGCGCTCCAGCGAGCCGTCAACTGTTCGCCGTTGACATGCTGGCGCAGGGGCCACTGCATGAACCCATAAACGCGGGTCCCGGGCGCCACGGCCATGCTGAGGCCGGGGCTGAGGTGCACCACGTAGCCACCGGAGGCTCCATTGGGCGCCGCGTTGGCGCCCTGGTCGCGGCCACGGTACAGATAACCCAGCTGGAGAAGGCCGGTGAACGTGTCATTGAAGCTGTGGTTGAGCCCCAGATCCAGGGAGAAGCTGGTGCCGGGCCGATAAGCCTCCCGTTGGGCCACGGGGCGCTGAACCTGGACCTGGAGCAGGCTCCCCCATGGACTCTCGGCGGCGCTCCACCAGGCATCGGCCCCCAGGATCAGATCCGTGCTGCCCGTACCGGGCTGGAGGGAGGCTTCCATCAAGGTCCCCGGCGCCATGAGTCGCCGCGTGTCGCCGGTGGGCAGCTTCAAGCCAAAGCGCAAGCCTCCTCCCGAGAGCCGATCCGCGGCCATGCCTCGGTATTTGCCGATCACCCGGACATCCCCCAGGGCCAGATAGTCCGCCTGCTCCAATTCGGGGGGCGTGTTGTCCAGGGTATGGGCATGGTCCCGGGCCACCAAAGGCAATTGCAGGCCCAGGCCCCAGGTGCGGTCGAAGGCATAATCCAGGTCGGCCGTGAATATCCGGGTGACCGTACGGCGGTTCTCGATCTCGTCCCCCGAAGCAGTGAAGGGGGGTGGCTGGATGCTGTCCGAACCGGCGCGCAGAACGTCGGCCCTGGAGTAGGCATAGCGCAAATCCAGTCTCAGGCCCCGGCCGTGGGTGAAATTCTGGGTGTCCCAGGCGGGGTTCAACTCGCACATCATGCCGCCGCAAGACGCCCAGGCAAGGGGGGTGGCGCCGGCCAGAAGCAGCGCGAACAGGGTCTTTCTCATGGTCTCCTCCTCAAGGGAGCGACCAGTCTAGGCAGTGGGAAGCCTCAGGCCCCGCGACATATTGTCGCAGTCAGCGGCCCGCCGCCTCCAGGCCGCGCAGCGTGTCGCGCATGCGCCAGACCATCCAGACCCCCGGCGTTCCCAGCAGCACGGCCAGGATGAAGAAGGCGGGCCAGCCGATGCCCTCCGCCATGACCCCGGCCAGGGGGCTCACGTAGATGCGGCCGATGGAGGCCAGGGCCGAGAGCAGGGCGTAGTGGGTGGCGGTATAGCGCTGGTTGCACAGGCTCATGAGCAGGGCCACGAAGGCCGCCGTGCCCATGC
>DAOQNK010000357.1:0-1635 GCA_035332045.1 Thiobacillaceae bacterium
TGCTCCACCAGGTACTTGCCGGCGGGGGCGGCGGCCTTGATGTTGCCGGCGGGGCTGATGTGGTCGGTGGTCACCGAGTCGCCGAAGATGGCCAGGGCCCGGGCGCCGCGGATGGCCGGGTTGGGCTTGGCGGCCTGGGCGAAGAAGGGGGGTTCCTGGATGTAGGTGGAGCGCTCATCCCAGGCATAGACCTGGCCGGCGGAACCCGGCACCGCGTCCCACAGGGGGTTGTTGGCGCCCACATCGGCATAGATGGCCTTGTAGGTGTCGGCGTTGGCGGCATGGCCCAGCACCGTGGCCACCTCGGCGGCGTTGGGCCAGATGTCCTTCAGGTAGACGGGGCCGTCGGTGCCCATGCCCAGGGGCTCGTTGGCCACGTCGATGTCTACCCGGCCGGCCAGGGCGAAGGCCACCACCAGGGGCGGCGACATGAGGAAATTGGCCTTCACGTTCTGGTGCACCCGGGCCTCGAAGTTGCGGTTGCCGGACAGCACCGAGCAGGCCACCAGGTCCTTGTCGAGGACTTCCTTTTCCACGGCCTCGGGCAGGGGGCCGGAGTTGCCGATGCAGGTGGTGCAGCCGTAGCCCACCACGTTGAAGCCCACCTGGGCCAGGGGCTCCAGCAGGCCGGCGGCCTTCAGGTATTCGGTGACGGCGCGGGAGCCGGGGCCCAGGGAGGTCTTCACGTGGGCCGGGGTCTTCAGGCCCTTGGCCACCGCCTTCTTGGCCAGCAGGCCGGCGGCCAGCATGACGCCCGGGTTGGAGGTGTTGGTGCAGGAGGTGATGGCGGCGATGACCACGTCGCCATGGCGCAGGCCGCCAGCCGGCGCCGGCTCGGTCTTGCCGTAGCCACCCTGGTCCTTGGGCAGTTCCAGCAGGGTCTCGAAGCTCTCCTTCAGGGCATAAAGGTTGATGCGGTCCTGGGGCCGCTTGGGGCCGGCCACGGAGGGCTTCACGCTGCCCAGGTCCAGCCGCAGGGTCTGGCTGTAGTCGCACTGGCCGGCCTTGGGAATGCCGAACAGGCCCTGGGCCTGGTAATAATTGCGCTGGGCATCCACCTTGGCCGGGTCGCGGCCGGTGGCCAGGTAGTACTGGCAGGTGGCCTCGTCCACCGGGAAGAAGCCCATGGTGGCGCCGTATTCCGGCGCCATGTTGGCGATGGTGGCCCGGTCGGTAACAGGCAGGGCCTCGGCGCCTTCGCCGAAGAATTCCACGAACTTGCCCACCACCTTGGCGCGGCGAAGCATCTCGGTGATGGTGAGCACGATGTCGGTGGCGGTGATGCCGGCGGGGATGGCGCCGGTGAGTTCCACGCCCACCACGTCCGGGGTCAGGAAGTAGACCGGCTGGCCCAGCATGCCGGCTTCCGCCTCGATGCCGCCCACGCCCCAGCCCACCACGCCCAGGCCGTTGATCATGGTGGTGTGGCTGTCGGTGCCCACCAGGGTGTCCGGGTAATAGACGCCATCCTTCTCCATGACGCCCCGGGCCAGGTATTCCATGTTCACCTGGTGGACGATGCCCACGCCGGGGGGCACCACCTTGAAGGTCTCGAAGGCCTGCATGCCCCACTTCATGAACTGGTAGCGCTCCCGGTTGCGCTGGAACTCGATCTCCATGTTCTGCTGCAGGGCG
>DAOQNK010000358.1:0-1634 GCA_035332045.1 Thiobacillaceae bacterium
GGCTATCCCTTCACGCCGGGCCTCTGGAACGGCATCCAGGTGGGGGGCTGGGCCGAGGTGACGGCGGCCGTCCATGGCGAAGGCGGCCACATCTTCAGCCAGCTCTGGCACGTGGGCCGCATCTCCCATCCTGACCTGCAACCGGACGGGCAACTGCCCGTCGCCCCTTCCGCCATCCGGCCGGCCGGCGAGACCTTCACCTACGAGGGCATGAAACCCTTCGTTACCCCCCGCGCCCTGGATATCGGCGAGTTGCCGGGCATCGTCGCCGCCTATCGCGTCGCCGCCAAGAATGCCCTCGCCGCCGGCTTCGATGGCGTCGAGGTCCATGCCGCCAACGGCTACCTGCTGGACGAGTTCCTGCGGGACGGCACCAACCACCGGACCGATGCCTACGGCGGCAGCGTCGACCAGCGCGCCCGACTGCTGCTGGAAGTGCTGGATGCGGTGTGCGGTGTCTGGGGCGCCTCCCGGGTGGCGGTGCGGCTGTCGCCCATCCAGCCCTTCAACGACATGCGCGACGCCGATCCCCGCGCCACGTTCAGCCGGGTGGTGGAACGGCTCAACGCCTACGACCTGGCCTACCTCCACGTCACCGAGATGGGCCGGGACGCGCCCGGCGCCGCCGGACCCTTCTTCGAGCCCCTGGAACTGCGCCGGATCTGGAAGGGCGTCTACATGGCCAACGCGGGCTACGACAAGGCCCGGGCCAATGCCGTGCTGGCCGGGGGCCAGGCCGATCTGGTGGCCTTCGGTGTCCCCTTCATCGCCAATCCCGACCTGCCGGAACGCTACCGCCGGGATGCACCCTTGAACGCCCCGAACCCCGCCACCTTCTATGGCGGCGGCGAGGAAGGCTACACCGACTATCCCTTCCTGGACTGATCCCATGCGATTTCAGGTCATTCCCGTCACCCCCTTCGAACAGAATTGCTCCCTGGTCTGGTGCGAGGCCACCGGCAGCGCCGCCCTGGTGGACCCGGGCGGTGACGTCGATCTGCTGCTGGCCGAGGTGGAGAAGGCCGGCGTCCGTCTGGACAAGCTCCTGCTGACTCACGCCCACATCGACCATGTGGCCGGCACCCCGGCCCTGGCCCGCCGGCTGGGCCTGCCCGTCTACGGCCCCGGCGAGGCGGACGCCTTCTGGCTGGACGCCCTGCCGGAACAATCCCGGATGTTCGGATTCCCCGCCTGTGAAGCCTTCCGGCCGGACCATTGGCTTCAGGACGGCGATACGGTGGAACTGGGCGAATTGCGCTTCCAGGTCATCCATTGCCCGGGCCACACCCCAGGCCACGTGGTGTTCTACGAGCCCGCCAGCCGCCACGCCTTCGTCGGCGACGTGCTGTTCCAGGGCAGCATCGGCCGCACCGACTTTCCCCGGGGCGACCACCGGGCCCTCATCCATGCCATCCGGGAAAAACTGTTCCCCCTGGGCGACGACGTGGCCTTCATTCCGGGCCACGGCCCCATGAGCAGCTTCGGCCGGGAGCGGCGAAGCAATCCCTTCGTCGGCGACGGCGCCTGAACCGGCATAAAAAAAGCCGGACCGAAGTCCGGCTTTTCCGGGGCGAGGCGTATCAGCCGATGGTGGCTTCGGCGGAGTTCTTGTCGCCGGTGTTGTCCACCCAGTT
>DAOQNK010000359.1:0-1630 GCA_035332045.1 Thiobacillaceae bacterium
TGGAGTTCCATGTGCATGGATTCCTCCGGCTGGATGGAGAGCACGATCCAGTTGGGCTCCAATACTTCCAGGGGCGTTTCCCGGAACAGCTGCTGGGGCGGGTGGCGGAAGCGGATGGCGATCATGGACAGGTTCTGCTTCAGCCGCTTGCCAGTGCGCAGGTAGAAGGGCACGCCACGCCAGCGCCAGTTGTCGATGTAGAACTTGGCGGCGACGAAGGTCTCGGTAACCGAATCCGGTTCAACGTTCATCTCGTCCTGGTAACCCGCCACCAGCTCGCTGCCGATGCGCCCCGCCTTGTACTGGGCACGAAAAGCATGGGCGTGGACCGAGCGCCGGGAGATGGGGCGGATGGAGCGCAGCACCTTCACCTTCTCGTCCCGCAGGGCGTCCGCCTCCAGGGCTGGGGGCGGCTCCATGGCCACCAGGGTCATGAGCTGCATCAGGTGGTTTTGCAGCATGTCGCGCATGGCCCCGGCCCGGTCGTAATAGTCGGCGCGGCTGCCGATGCCCACTTCCTCGGCCACGGTGATCTGCACATGGTCGATGAAGTTGCGGTTCCAGAGGTTCTCGATGAGGGTGTTGGCGAAGCGGAACACCAGCAGGTTCTGCACCGTTTCCTTGCCCATGTAGTGGTCGATGCGGAAGACCTGCTCCTCCTCGAAGTAGCGATGCAGGAGCTGGTTCAGCACCCGGGCCGACTCGATGTCGGTGCCGAAAGGCTTTTCCACCACGATGCGGTGCAGGCCCCGGGGTTTGTTGAGACCACAGGCGTCCAGGTTCTTGATCACCGCGCCGAAATCGCCGGGCTTGATGGCGAGATAGAACACCACGTTGGAGCACACGCCCATCTTGGGCTTGGCCAGCGTCTCCTTGAGGCGGGTGTAAGTGTCGGCCTCGTTCAGCTCGCCGCGCAGGTAGTCGAAGCGGGCCAGGAAGCGGGCCAGCACCGCCGGGTCAGGCGCGAGCTTCCTTTCCAGCAGGTCCGCCACGTGGGCGCGCCAGCCATCCTCGTCGAAGGGCTTGCGGCCCTGGGCGATGAGGCTCAAACCCTCGGGCAGACGGCCCGCCTCCTCCAGCCGATACAGGGCAGGCAGCAGCTTGATGCTGGCAAGGTTGCCGGTGGCGCCGAAGATGACGAAGCTGCACGGCGGCAGCGGGGTTTCCTGGTCGAACATGGCGTGTCTCCCTCGGTGTCTACTTCTGCACCGCGTGGCCGCCGAAGCCCTTGCGCATCATGGCCAGCAGCTTGTTGGCGTAGTCCCCCTTGCCCTGGCTGGCGAAACGGCTCATCAGGGCCAGGGTCATGACCGGGGTGGGCACGCCCAGATCCACGGATTCCAGGGCGGTCCAGCGGCCCTCGCCGGAATCCGCCACCAGGGGCGCGATATCTTCCAGCTGCTGGTCGTTCTTGAGGAAATCGGCGGTGAGGTCCAGCAGCCAGGAGCGCACCACGGAGCTGTGCCGCCAGAGTTCGGAGATGGCGGCCAGATCCAGATCGAACTCCTTCTTGGCCCCCAGCAGAGCGAAACCCTCCGCCAGGGCCTGCATCATTCCGTACTCGATGCCGTTGTGGACCATCTTGGTGAAATGGCCGGCCCCCACCGGCCCGGCGTGGAGCCAGCCGGTG
>DAOQNK010000360.1:0-1626 GCA_035332045.1 Thiobacillaceae bacterium
CCCCGTCGAAGGCTTCCGCGTACAACTCCAGGGCCGCGTGGGCGGTGTAGATGCCGGCGCAGCCGCAGGCGCATTCCTTCGCCCCCTTGGGGTGGGGGGCGCTGTCGGTGCCCAGGAAGAACTTGGGATTGCCGCCGGTGGCCGCCTCGATGAGGGCGGCGCGGTGGGTTTCCCGCTTCAGCACCGGCAGGCAGTAGTAATGGGGGCGGATACCGCCCTGGAACATGGCGTTGCGGTTGTAGAGCAGATGGTGGGCGGTGACCGTGGCCGCCACGTTGGCCGGGGCCGCCGTCACGAATTCCGCCGCCTGGCGGGTGGTGATGTGCTCCAGCACGATTTTCAGGCGGGGAAGCCGTTGTAGTAGCGGGGCGAGAATGCGGTCGATGAACACCGCCTCCCGGTCGAACACGTCTACCTCAGTGTCCGTCACCTCACCATGCAGCAGCAGGGGCAGGCCGGCTTCCTGCATGGCCGCCAGCACCGCGTCCACCTTGCGGATGTCGGTGACGCCGGAATCGGAGTTGGTGGTGGCCCCGGCCGGGTAGTACTTCACCGCCTGCACGCCGCCGCTGGCCTTGGCCCGGGCGATTTCGGCCGGATCGGTGTTGTCGGTGAGGTACAGAGTCATGAGGGGCTCGAAGGCCATGCCCGCCGGCAGGGCGGCGAGGATGCGTTCTCGGTAGGCGTTGGCGTCGGCCACGGTGCGCACCGGCGGCTTCAGGTTGGGCATGACGATGGCGCGGCCGAAGCGGCGGGCGGTGTCGGGCAGCACGGCGGCGAGCATGGCCCCGTCGCGCAGGTGCAAATGCCAGTCGTCGGGGCGGGTGAGGGTGAGGCGGTCCATGGTCAGGTGTCTTTCTTCAAGTCCAGGGCGAGATCGTAGAGGGCGTTCTTGCGGCCGCCGGTGAGCTTCGCCGCGAGATGGGCGGCCTGCTTGAGCGGCAGTTCTTCCAGCAGGATTTCCAGGACGCGGCGGGCTTCGCCGTCGTCGCCGGCTTCCCGGGGCGGCGGTGGCGACACCGCCAGGACGAATTCGCCGCGCCGGTGGTTCTCGTCCGCCGCTAGCCAGGCGGGGGCCTCGGCCAGGGAGCATTCATGAACCTGCTCGAAGCGTTTGGTGAGTTCCCGGCCGAACAGCAGGCTCCGCTCGCCGCCCAGCACCGCCAGCAGGTCATCCACGCATTCTTCGATGCGGTGGGGAGCTTCGTAGAACACCAGGGCGTGGGGGAGGGGAGCCAGCTCCGCCAGGGCCTTGCGCCGGGCGGCGGCCTTGGCGGGCAGGAAGCCGAAGAACAGCCAGGGGCCTTCCAGGCCGGCCACCGACAGGGCGGTGGCGGCGGCGCTGGGTCCGGGCACGGGCACCACGGGCAGGCCCGCCGCCCGCGCCGCCTTGACCAGCTTCGCGCCCGGGTCGGAGATGCCCGGCGTGCCCGCGTCGGAGATGTAGGCCACGCTCTTGCCGGCCTGCATCTCGGCCACCAGGCGGGTGGCGCCGGCGGCCTCGTTGTGTTCGTGGAGGGCCACCATCTTCGCCTGGATGCCGTAGGCGGCCAGCAGGGCCTGGCTGGTGCGGGTGTCCTCCGCCGCCACCAGGTCCGCCGAGCGGAGCACGTCCAGGGCGCGGAA
>DAOQNK010000361.1:0-1617 GCA_035332045.1 Thiobacillaceae bacterium
TGGAGTTCGCCGGCATGCTGGATGGGACCCCAGTCCGCCTTCTGGGCGGCCAGCAGGATGGCGGCGCCGGTTTCCACTTCCGAATAGTCCGGCTTCATGGCATCGACGATGGGCTGGATCTGGGTGGGGTAGATGCTCCACTGGCGCAGGAAGCCGAACTCCATGCGCGCCCGCCGGGCGTCCTGGTAGGTGGTGTAGGGATTCTTCAGGTCCAGGGTGACGTTGTGGGCGGGAATGACACCATTGGCCAGGGCCGCCGCCACCACCTCGGTCTTGGCCCGGGCGATGAGTTTGTGCTCGAACTGGCCGGGGCTGCGCATGGCACTGGCGGGGATGGCGCCGTGATGGCCGGAGACGAAATCCATGAGGCCGAAATCCAGCACCTGGAGCCAGGGCAGCGTGGCGATGCGGTGCACGTCGCGGAGCGCCCCGTGGGTCTCGACGAGGATGTGGATGGGGATTTCCCGCCGGATGTCGTGCTTGGCCGCCACGGTCTGGATGTAGGCGATCATCTCGGCGGCGTGGTCGTACTCGGTGCTCTTGGGAAGGGTGATGTAGGCCAGCAGGTGCCCGGCGCCGCCCACCAGGATGTCCACGTCCTGGCGCCAGGCCGGATGGGAATAGTCGTGGATGCGGGCGCCGGCCATCTTGTGATGGTTGGCGTCGGTGGCCAGCACCCCCACGATCATCTCGGCGTGCTCCTTCTCCCGGCCGGCGGGGGCGCCGTCCTCGCAGTCGCAGGTGACGTTGAACACGGGACCCAGCTTCTCCATCTGCTCCAGGGCCTTGAGGATCAGCTTCTCGCTGCCGGCGAAATGCTCGCAGGCGGGGATCACCGGGAAGGGCTTCTCGCCGGCGAACAGGGCGGCGTTGGGGTGGACGGGGTGGGACATCGGTTCTCCTCGTTCAGGTTCGGCGCGGCATCAGCACCGTGTAATCCAGGTCCAGCACCACGTGGGGGTGGTACTTCTTCTTGCCGCCGGCATCGATCATGGGGTCCGGCAACTCGGCCGCGGCCATGTTCTTGATGCCCAGCATGCGCAGGCGCAGGGCGCCCAGGTCGGCGCGGTCCGGCAGGTCCCACTTCGTGAGCACCTCCGTGCGGGTGTAGAGGGTGTCGCCGGCGAAGGTGGGATTGCAGTGGGTGCCGCCGTTGATGGCGGCGATGAGCAGGGCGTTTTCCAGGCCCTCGTAGGACAGCGCCCGGCAGAGGGAGATGACGTGGCCACCGTAGACCAGCCGCCGCCCGAAGCCGCTGTCCTTCATCATGTGGGCGTCGAAATGCAGCCGTGCCGGGTTCTGATAAAGCCGGGTGGCAAAGGTGTGGTCCGGCTCGTCCAGGGTCATGCCGGCGGGATGGTCGATGCGTTCGCCCGGCGCGTAGTCATCCCACAGCCAGGGACCGCCGGTGAGGCGGGTCTCGTAGTCGCGGGCCTCGAGAAATCCCGGGATCTCGAGACGATGCGGCGCCACGTAGTCGGGCATTTCCGGCACCACCGCCTTGGGGGCCGGCAGATTCTTGTCGAGCTTCTTCACCATGACCCAACGCACCCAGGTCATGACTTCCTTGTCGTCCTGGTTCACCGCCGTGGAGCGCACCCAGACCACGCCGGATTC
>DAOQNK010000362.1:0-1615 GCA_035332045.1 Thiobacillaceae bacterium
CTCAACCCGGAGCGGGTGTCCATGCCCGACTTCGACATCGATTTCTGCCAGGACAACCGCTGGCGGGTCATCGAGTACGTGCGGGAGAAATACGGCGCCGACGCGGTCTCCCAGATCGCCACCTTCGGCGCCATGGCGGCCCGGGCGGTGGTGCGGGACGTGGGCCGGGTGCTGGACCTGTCCTACAACTTCTGCGACCAGCTTTCCAAGATGATTCCCTCGGCCCCGGGCAAGAACGTCACTCTGGACGAGGCCCTGGCGCAGGTGCCGGAACTGAAGGCCCGCTACGACCAGGAAGAGGAGGTGAAGGAACTCTTCGACCTGGCCCGCAAGCTGGAGGGCCTGACCCGCAACGTGGGCATGCACGCCGGGGGCGTGCTCATCGCCCCGGGCAAGCTCACCGACTTCTGCCCCCTGTACCAGGCGGACAGCGTGGACGCGGCGCCCGTATCCCAGTTCGACAAGGACGACGTGGAGAAGGCGGGCCTGGTGAAGTTCGACTTCCTGGGCCTGCGCAACCTCACCATCATCGATCTGGCGGTGAAGTACATCAAACTGCTAGACCCGGCCTGGGACGTGAACCTGGAGACCCTGCCCCTGGACGATCCGGCGGCCTACGACATCTTCAAGGCCGCCAACACCACGGCCATCTTCCAGGTGGAATCGGAAGGCATGAAGAAGCTCTTGGTGAAGCTGGCGCCGGACCGCTTCGAGGACATCGTCGCCGTGCTGGCCCTGTACCGCCCGGGCCCCCTGGGCTCGGGCATGGTGGACGACTTCATCCTGCGCAAGAAGGGCAAGCAGGCCATCGACTACTTCCACCCGGACCTGAAGGAATGCCTGGAGCCCACCTACGGCGTCATCGTCTACCAGGAACAGGTGATGCAGATCTCCCAGATCATCGGCGGCTACACCCTGGGCGGCGCCGACCTCCTGCGCCGGGCCATGGGCAAGAAGAAGGCCGAGGAGATGGCCAAGCACCGGGACATCATGCGCGAGGGCGCGAAGAATAAGGGCTACGACGAGGCCCTGGCCATGCAGCTCTTCGACCTCATGGAAAAGTTCGCCGAATACGGCTTCAACAAGTCCCACACCGCCGCCTATGCGGTGGTGTCCTACCAGACCGCCTGGCTCAAGGCCCACCATTGCGCCGCCTACATGGCCGCCACCCTGTCCTCGGACATGGACGACACGGACAGCGTCAAGATCTTCCATGACGACGCGGTCAAGAACCGTCTGGTCATTCTGCCGCCGGACATCAACCAGTCCGTCTACCGCTTCCTCCCCGTGGACCGCAAGCACGTGCGCTACGGCCTGGGGGCGGTGAAGGGCACGGGGGAAGGGGCCATCAACAACATCCTGGCGGCCCGGGAAGCCGGCGGCGCCTTCAACGACCTGTTCGATTTCTGCAAGCGCATCGACCGCCGGGTGGTGAACCGCCGGGCCATCGAGGCCCTGGTGAAGGCCGGCGCTTTCGACGGGCTGCACCCCAACCGCAACGCCGCCCTCATGAGCGTGGGCCTGGCCATGGAATGGGCGGAAAACCAGCAGGCCAACGCCGCCCAGAATTCCCTGTTCGGCGACGAGATCGCCGAGACCCCGCCGGACCTGATCC
>DAOQNK010000363.1:0-1614 GCA_035332045.1 Thiobacillaceae bacterium
CCGGCCTCCAAGGAAGAGGAGGCCCTGGAGCGGGCCTTGCGGCCCCAGCGGCTGGCGGAATACGTGGGCCAGGCCCGGGCCCGGGAGCAACTGGAAATCTTCATTGCCGCCGCGAAGAACCGCAAGGAGGCCCTGGACCACGTGCTGCTGTTCGGGCCACCGGGCCTGGGCAAGACCACCCTGGCCCACATCATTTCCCGGGAGATGGGGGTCAACCTGCGCCTGACCTCCGGGCCGGTGCTGGAGCGGGCCGGCGACCTGGCGGCCCTGCTCACCAACCTGGAGCCCCATGATGTCCTGTTCATCGACGAGATCCATCGCCTGTCGCCGGTGGTGGAGGAAATCCTCTATCCGGCCCTGGAGGACTTCCAGCTGGACATCATGATCGGCGAGGGGCCGGCGGCCCGCTCGGTGAAGCTGGACCTGCCGCCCTTCACCCTGGTGGGCGCCACCACCCGGGCCGGCATGCTCACCAACCCCCTGCGGGACCGCTTCGGCATCGTCGCCCGCCTGGAGTTCTACACGCCGGAGGAACTGGCTACCATCGTCGCCCGCTCGGCCCGGCTGCTGGGGGTGGACGCCAGCACCGAGGGTGCCATCGAGATTGCCCGCCGCTCCCGGGGCACGCCCCGCATCGCCAACCGCCTCTTGCGCCGGGTGCGGGACTACGCCGAGGTGAAGGCCGGCGGCAAGGTGGACGCCACGGTGGCGGACGCGGCCCTGAAGATGCTGGAGGTGGACCACGCCGGCCTGGACGTCATGGATCGCAAGCTGCTCACCGCCATGCTGGACAAATTCGCCGGCGGCCCGGTGGGCCTGGAAAACCTGGCGGCGGCCATCGGCGAGGCGGCGGACACCATCGAGGACGTGCTGGAGCCCTACCTCATCCAGCAGGGCTTCCTGGCCCGCACCCCGCGGGGCCGGGTCGCCCAGCCCCTGGCCTGGCGCCACTTCGGCTTCATCCAGCCGGGGAGCGAGCCGGAACTGTTCGAATAACCCCGGGTGGGCCAACCCGGTTGGTCGACTTTCCCTCTTGTCCTGCCACATTTCCAGCCATGAGCGATCACCCCACATTCACCTGGCCCGTGCGGGTCTACTGGGAAGACACCGACGCCGGTGGCGTGGTCTATTACGCCAACTACCTCAAGTTCCTGGAACGGGCCCGTACCGAGTGGCTGTCCGCCCTGGGCCTGGAGCAGGACCGGCTGGCGGAAGAAGCGGGGGTGGTGTTCGTGGTGCGCCGGGTGGAGGCGGATTACCTGAAGCCCGCCCGCTTCAACGACCGGCTGAACGTCCATTGCGAACTGGCGGAACTGAACCGGGTGAGCCTGACCATGGCCCAGCGGGTCGTGCGCGGCGAGGAGGTGCTGCTGGCGGCCGTGGTGAAGGTCGCCTGCGTGGAACGGTCTGCCTTCCGCCCCGCTAGAATCCCGGAATTCGTGATGAACGCCTTCGGGAACTGACGCAGATGGATATCGCCCTCACCCAGGACATGACCTTTATCGCCCTCGTCGCTCAGGCCAGCTGGGTGGTGAAGGGCGTGCTGCTGGTGCTGCTGTTCGCCTCCGTGGTGTCCTGGTGGCTGATCTTCGAGAAATGGTCCCTGCTCCGCCG
>DAOQNK010000364.1:0-1601 GCA_035332045.1 Thiobacillaceae bacterium
CCTGGACCGGTTGCGGGAAATGATCGCCGACGCCATGCAGCTCTCCCTGGCCAGCGCCGCCATGCAGCAAAGCGAATCCGTCCAGAAGCTGGCCGGCTGGGGCGCCATCCTGGCCATCCCCACCCTGGTCTTCAGCCTGTACGGCATGAACTTCAAATACATGCCCGAGCTGGACTGGGCCTTCGGCTACCCTATGGCCCTGGCCGGGACCGGTGTCGCCTGCCTCTGGCTGTACCGCCACCTTAAGCGGCGCGGCTGGATTTGAATCCACCCTGAAGCACATCCCACCATGCCCGACATCACCCTCTCCCCCACCTGGCAAGCCCTCAAGGAAGAACGCAAGGCCTGGAAAGCCCTGCATCTGCGCACCCTGTTCGCCAAGGACAAGAAGCGGGCCGAGCGCTTTTCCCTGCAACTGGACGAC
Source organism: Thiobacillaceae bacterium (assembly GCA_035332045.1). Classification (GTDB taxonomy): domain Bacteria; phylum Pseudomonadota; class Gammaproteobacteria; order Burkholderiales; family Thiobacillaceae; genus PFJX01. Next base: position 425 of record DAOQNK010000364.1, read on the forward strand.
CTGCTGCTGGACTACTCCAAGAACCTGGTCCGGCCCCAGACCCTGCGCCTGCTGGTCAGGCTGGCGAGGGAGGTGGGCGTGGAGGCCCTGCGCGACGCCATGTTCGCCGGCGAGAAGCTCAACCTGACGGAAAACCGGGCGGTGCTGCACACGGCCCTGCGCAACCGCTCCGACCGGCCCGTCCTGGTGGATGGCCAGGACGTGATGCCGGACGTGCGGGAAGTGCTGGCCCGTATCCGCACCTTCGCCGACAAGGTGCGCACCGGCAAGTGGAAGGGCCACACGGGCAAGCCCATCAGCGACGTGGTCAACATCGGCATCGGCGGCTCCGACCTGGGGCCGGCCATGGCCTGCCTGGCGCTGAAACCCTACGGCGGCAACATCCGCGCCCACTTCGTTTCCAACGTGGACCCCAGCCATCTGGTGGACACCCTGGAGGACCTGGACCCGGCCACCACCCTGTTCATCGTCGCCTCCAAGACCTTCACCACCCAGGAAACCCTGCTTAATGCCGAGGCGGCCCGGGACTGGTTCCTCGCCGCCGCCAAGGACGCGGGCGCGGTGGCCAGGCACTTCGTCGCCGTCTCCACGAACGAACAGGCGGTGAAGGCCTTCGGCATCGACCCCGCCAACATGTTCGGCTTCTGGGACTGGGTGGGCGGCCGTTACTCGCTCTGGAGCGCCATCGGCCTCCCCATCGCCCTCTACGTGGGCATGGACGCCTTCGAGGAACTGCTGGCCGGCGCCCACGACATGGACGAGCATTTCCGGACCGCGCCCCTGGACGCCAACATGCCGGTGATCCTGGCCCTGCTGGGGCTCTGGTACAACAATTTCTGGGAGGCCGACAGCTACGCCGTGCTGCCCTACGAGCAGCGTCTGTCCCGCTTCCCCGCCTACCTGCAGCAATGCGACATGGAAAGCAACGGCAAGAGCGTGACCCGGGACGGCAAGCCGGTGAAGCTCTCCACCGGCCCCGTCCTGTTCGGCGAGCCCGGCACCAACGGCCAGCACGCCTTCTACCAGCTCATCCACCAGGGCACCAAGCTGATCCCCTGCGACTTTATCGCCGCCGCCGAATCCCACAACGACCTCATGGGCCAACACGGCGGCCAGCACGCGGTGCTGCTGTCCAACTTCCTGGCCCAGCCGGAAGCCCTGATGCGGGGCAAGACCG
>DAOQNK010000365.1:0-1576 GCA_035332045.1 Thiobacillaceae bacterium
TGGTGCACACCTTGCAGCCCACGCAGGTGGCTTCCAGCACGACTTTCGCGCCGGTGGCCGCATCCATCTTGATGGCCTCCACCGGACAGGCGTGCAGACACCAGGCCTCGGAACACTGGGTGCAGGTGTAGGGCACCTTGCGGCCCTCATGCTCGAAATTGAACACCTTGATGCGGGACTTGGACGGGTTGATGGCGCCGGTGTGCTCGTAGGAGCAGGCCATCTCGCACTGCAAACAACCGGTGCATTTCACCGGGTCGATAAAAAGCGATTTCTGCATGACTCCTCCTGCTCGGCAAACCGATCAACGTGTGGACAGGCTTGAATGGTGGGTTGCGGGTTCTGACAAAGACCCCCCATCACTATTGTTAAGAGAAAAGCGCCCGCTTAACAAGGGAAATTGCTCGACTAATTGAGACGGGTCTATTCCGATCCGCCTGTCGGGATAAGGCAGAGGCCCGCCCAGCCGGCAGGCTAGAATGGCGTCTCCCTCCCCGCGCCCGCCACCATGCCCCAGGACCCGCCGCCGGATACCCTCGCCCGCATCACGGCGGAAGTCGAGGGCTGGGTGTCGCCCGGGTGGAATCGACGGCCCGGGGGCCCCGCATGAACGCGCCCGACCCGCGGCCCACCTCCCTGGAGGCAGCCTTTCCCCTCTCCTGGAAGGTCCTGCTGGCCTACGCCATCGGCAGCCTGGCTCTGGACGCGGTCAGCAACCCCCAGACCGTGCTGCCCCTGGCCCTGGCGCCGTGGACGCCGCCCCTGGGCCTGAGCCTGGCCTTCCTGCTGCTCTATGGGCTCCATTACGCGCCCTTGCTGATCGTCATCACGTTCCTGATCGGCATGCCCCTCTATGGCCACCCTCACGACTGGCTGCCGGCCATCTGGGCCGCCACCCTGCTGATGCTGGGGCTCATGGCCCTGGCAGCCTGGTTGCTGCGAGGACTGAAAGTCGACCCGGAACTCTCCACCCAGCGGGACCTGTCCTGGTTCCTGGTGGTGGCGGTGCTGGCGGCCTGGCTGGATTCCGGTGTCCATGTCTTTTCCCGCAGCCCGGAAGCCGCGCCGGACGTCTGGGCCTGGCTCGCCGATCTGGTGAATTACTGGGTGGGCGCCCTCATCCGGCTGCTCGTCATCTCCCCCCTGGTCCTGGTCCATGCCCGGCGAGACTGGGCCAGCCTCCGCCTGGAAAAGGAAATGGTCCTGCAAGGCATGGCCATCGCCTTGGCCCTGTGGGTCATCTTCGGCCTCAAATACACCGACGAGTTCAAGTTCTTCTACCTGCTCTTCCTGCCCCTCATCTGGATCGCCATGCGCTACGGCATCGCCGGCACCACGGTGGCCCTGGCCGCCAGCCACGTGGGGATCAACGCCATTCTGCAATGGCGGGGCCTGCACGCCATCCGCGTGGTGGAATTCCAGATGCTCATGCTGGGCCTGGCGGTTACCGGCCTGTTCCTGGGCATGACCGTGACCACCCGGCGGGCGGCCGAGGAACGGCTGCACCAGCGGGAGACCGAGCTGAACCAGGCCATGCGCCTGGCCGCCGCCGGCGAGATGGCCCAGGCCATCGCCC
>DAOQNK010000366.1:0-1573 GCA_035332045.1 Thiobacillaceae bacterium
GCCTTGGCGGCGGCGGGGGGCGCCTCGGTCTGGACGCGGGCCCGCCAGGCCAGCCAGTCGGCATAGCCGCCGGGGATTTCCAGGAGCCTGCCGTCGCCGGCGAAGACGATGGACTGGGTCACCACGTTGTCCAGGAAGGCCCGGTCGTGGGAGACCAAGATGACGGTGCCGGGGTAGTCCTGGAGCAGTTGTTCCAGCAGCTCCAGGGTGTCGATGTCGAGATCGTTGGTGGGCTCGTCCAGCACCAGCACGTTGGCGGGCCGGGCGAACAGCCGGGCCAGCAGCAGGCGGTTGCGCTCGCCGCCGGACAGCGCCGAGACCTTGGCCCGGGCCCGCTCGCCGGGGAAGAGGAATTCCTCCAGGTAGCCGATGACGTGCTTCTTCTGGCCGCCGATGTCCACGTAGTCCGAGCCGGGGGAGATGGTGTCGATGAGGGTGGCCTCGTCGTCCAGCTGGTTGCGGAACTGGTCGAAGTAGGCCACCTCCTGGCGGGTGCCGCGCTTGATGCGGCCTTCATCCGGCTCGATCTCGCCCAGGATGAGCTTGATGAGGGTGGTCTTGCCAGCGCCGTTGGGGCCGATGAGGCCCAGCTTGTCGCCCCGCAGGACGCGGGTGGAGAAGTCGCGGATGAGGGGGCGGCCGCCATAGCCGTGGCTGACGTGGTCGAACTCGGCGATGAGCTTGCCGGAGCGCTCCCCCGCGTCCAGGGCGAAGCCCACCTGGCCCAGGCGTTCCCGCCGGGCCGAGCGTTCCCGGCGCAGGGCCTCCAGGCGACGCACCCGGCCTTCGTTGCGGGTGCGGCGGGCTTCGATGCCCTTGCGGATCCAGACTTCCTCCTGCTTCCAGAACTTGTCGAACTTGCGGTTCTGGGCCGCCTCCACCTCCAGTTGCTCCGCCTTCTTGGCCTGGTAGGCGGTGAAATTGCCCTGGTACTGGCGCAACTGGCCCCGGTCCAGCTCGACGATGCGGTTGGCCACCCGATCCAGGAAGGCCCGGTCGTGGGTGATGAACAGCAGGGCGCCGGGGAACTCGGCGAGCAGGGTTTCCAGCCACTCGATGGCGACGAAGTCCAGGTGGTTGGTGGGCTCGTCCAGCAGCAGCAGTTCCGGCTCCGAGGCCAGGGCCCGGGCCAGGGCGACCCGCTTCTTGGTGCCGCCGGAGAGGGTGTCCACCGAGGCGTCGGCGTCCAGGCCCAGGCGGGCGATGGTCTCCTCCACCCGGCTGTTGAGGCGCCAGACGTCGTGGACCTCCAGTTCGTGGGAGAGCCGTTCCAGATCCGCCATGGCCGCCGCCTCGCCGCTCCCGGCGGCGTGGGCCGCCGCGTGGTAGTCAGCCAGCAGTCCCCGGGCCGGGCCGGCGCCTTCCGCCACCGCCTCGAAGACGCTGTGGCCGGGACTGAAGGCGGGCTCCTGGGCGACGAAGGCGAGACGCAGGCCCGGCTTCGTCCAGACCTCCCCCGCGTCCGGGGCGATCTCCCCGGCGACCAGCTTCAGGAAGCTGGACTTGCCGGCGCCGTTGCGGCCGATGAGGCCCACCCGCTCGCCCTTGTCCACCACCAGGGAGGCGCCATCCA
>DAOQNK010000367.1:0-1565 GCA_035332045.1 Thiobacillaceae bacterium
GTCGTCGACCATCTTGCCGGCGCCTTCCATGGCGGAAAGCAGGGTGGCTTCGTTGAAGCGGGCGGGAGGGCGGGTCATGGCGGACTTGATGTCCACCGCCCGGGTGTCCAGGGTCTCGCCGGGTACCAGGGGCACCAGGGTGTTGCCGCCTTCCTCGTCCTCGGGCTGGGCCTCCTTGCCATACACCGCGAGCCAGCCGGGGTTCACCAGCACCTTGCCCTCGGTCTTGAAGGCGTGCTTCTCCACCCGGGTGATGCGGGTGGTGATGGCGTATTCGGCGGCCGGGTAGAACACCGCCAGGAAGCGTTTGGTCACCAGGTCGTAGAGCTTCCATTCCAGCTCGTTCAGGGACTTGGGCGCCGTGCCGGTGGGAATGATGGCGAAGTGGTCGGAGATCTTGGCGTTGTTGAAGATGCGCTTGTTGGGCACCACCCACTTGCGTTGCAGGATGGTCTTGGCGAAGGGCGCGTAGTCCTCGGGCAGGCCGCCCAGCACGTCCTTCACCGTGGCCAGGTAATCCTCGGGCAGGGCGCGGGCGTCGGTCCGGGGATAGGTCAACACCTTGTGCTTCTCGTACAGAGCCTGGGCCAGGCCCAGGGTGGTCTTGGCGGAGAAGCCGAAACGGCCGTTGGCCTCCCGCTGCAGGCTGGTCAGGTCGTAGAGCAGGGGCGAGAGCTGGCTGGAGGGCTTGGTCTCCTCCTCGGCTTTCGCCGGCTTGCCCAGGCAATCTGCACGGATGGATTCCGCCTTGGCCTGGTCCCACAGGCGATGGGCGGCGGCATGCTCGTCGCCGAGGTTGGCCTCACTGTCCTTCTTGAATTTCTCGTCGAACCAGCGGCCGGCGTATTCCCCCTTCTCGCCGGCGAAGCGCCCCTCCAGTTCCCAGTAAGCGCGCGGCACGAACCGTCGGATGCGCTCCTCCCGCTCCACCACGATGGCCAGGGTGGGGGTCTGCACCCGGCCCACGGTGGTGAGGTGGAAGCCGCCGGTCTTGGAGTTGAAGGCGGTCATGGCCCGGGTGCCGTTGATGCCCACCAGCCAGTCCGACTCCGCCCGGCAGATGGCGGCGGTACGCAGGCCCGCCACTTCGGCCGCCTCGCGCAGGGAGGCGAAGCCTTCCTTGATGGCGGCCTGGGTCATGGATTGCAGCCACAGGCGGCGTACAGGCTTCTTGTTGCCGCTGTGCTGGGCGATGTAATTGAAGATGAGCTCCCCTTCGCGGCCCGCGTCACAGGCGTTGATGAGGCCTTCCACGTCCTTGCGCTTGATCAGCTTGGTGAGGAGCTTGAGCCGGTCCTCGGTCTTCTCGATGGGGGCCAGGGCGAAGCGGGGCGGGATGACCGGCAGGTGGGCAAAGGACCACTTGCCGCGCTTGACCTCGTATTCCTCGGGCACCGTCAGTTCCAGCAGGTGGCCGATGGCGGAGGAAAGGACGTAATGCTCCGACTCGAAGTAGTCCTTCTCCTTGTGGAAGCCCCCCAGGGCCCGGGCGATGTCCTGGGCCACCGAAGGCTTCTCGGCGATGATGAGTTGTTTGGACATCAGTGGAAGGTGGGCTTCCAGCC
>DAOQNK010000368.1:0-1546 GCA_035332045.1 Thiobacillaceae bacterium
TGGCCCATGGTGTCCCGGCCCACCTACGTGGGCGGCCTGGGCTTCTCCATGAAGTGGAACATGGGCTGGATGAACGACACCCTGGCCTACATGCACCAGGACCCGGTCTACCGGCGCTACCACCACAACAATCTTACTTTCGGCCAGCTCTACGCCTATTCCGAGAACTTCGTCCTGCCCTTCTCCCATGACGAGATCGTGCACGGCAAGGGCTCCCTGCTGGGCAAGATGCCCGGCGACGCCTGGCAGCAGTTCGCCAATCTCCGCCTGCTCTTCACCCATCAAATCGCGACGCCGGGCAAGAAGCTCAACTTCATGGGCAATGAATTCGGCCAGGGCCGGGAATGGTCCGAAAAGTGGGAACTGGACTGGGGCCTGCTGCAATCCCACTGGCACGAAGGCACGCGGCGCTGCCTGCGGGACCTCAACCGCCTCTATCGGGATCTGCCGCCCCTCCACGACCTGGATTTCCAGGCCGAGGGCTTCGCCTGGATCGACTGCCACGATGCCGACCAGTCCATCCTGAGCTTCCTGCGTCGGGATCGTCAGGGCCGCGCGGTCATCATCGCCCTCAACTTCACCCCCGTGCCCCGGGACGGCTACCGCATCGGCGCCCCCCATGCCGGCTTCTGGCGGGAGATATTCAACAGCGACTCGGACTTCTACGGGGGCGGCAACCTGGGCAACGGCGCCGGGCTGGAGGCGGAAGAGGTGCCCTGGATGGGCTATGCCCAGTCCCTGGTACTGACCTTGCCACCCCTGGCGGGAGTCATGCTTTTCCAGGACTAGCGGCTTGGCCGGATTCGTCTCCTGTCACCTCCTGGCCGGCGGTCAGCGCCGGCCCATCCCCCTGGCCGATGTCTCCGAAGCCATCGCCAAGGGGAACGGCTTGGTCTGGCTGGAATTCAATGACCCGGACAAGGCGACCCTGGACCTGTTGCGCGCGGAACTCGACCTCCATGAGTTAGCGGTGGAGGACGCCCTCTCGGCCCACCAGCGGCCCAAGGTGGAGGATTACCAGGGGGGACTCTTCGTGGTCCTGCGCACGGCCCGGCTCTGGAACAGCGTCATTGAATTCGGCGAGACCCACGTGTTCTGCGCCCCGGGGTATCTGGCCATCATCCGCCACGACACCGGGCCGGGCTACGGCCGGGTCCTGGAACGGCTGGAATCCCATGGCAAGCCCCCCACCTCGGGTCTGGCCCTGTATGCGTTGCTGGACCACATCGTGGACGACCTGCGGCCCCTGGCCGTCCGCCTGGAGGACCGCTATGGAGACCTGGAGGCTGCCATCGTCGCCTCCGGCTTCTCCAGCGAAAACCTGCAATTCCTGTTCGAGACCAAGCGGGAAATCCTGAGCCTGCTAGCCACGGTCCAGCCCATTCCGGAAATCTGCGGCGACCTCATCCGCCTCCACCACAACATCGTGGAAAAGGACTTGCGCGCCTATTACCGGGACGTGGAGGATCACGCCATTCGCCTGGTCCATACCCTGGACCGGTTGCGGGAAATGATCGCCGACGCCATGCAGCTCTCCCTGGCCAGC
>DAOQNK010000369.1:0-1533 GCA_035332045.1 Thiobacillaceae bacterium
CTGTTCGCCTGGCGGGCGCCCAAGATGCTCACCGGCGGCCGCTTCACCTGGTTCTCCCGGGAAGCGCTGCTGCTGGCCAACAACGTGGTGCTGCTGGCGGCCATGGGTTCCGTGCTGCTGGGCACCCTGTACCCGCTGCTGATGGATGCCCTGGGCATGGGCAAGATCTCCGTGGGCCCACCCTACTTCAACGCCGTGTTCGTGCCCCTCATGGCCCCGGCCCTGTTCCTGGTGGGCATCGGCCCCCTGGCGCGCTGGAAGGAAGCCAGCCTGCCGGACATGATCGGCCGCCTGAAATGGGCCCTGGGGATCGCGGTGGTCACCGGCTTCGCCCTGCCCCTCACCCTCCAGGGTTTCAATCCCTGGGCCACCCTGGGCTTCTTCCTGGCCGTCTGGATCCTCCTCACCGTCCTCATCGGCTTCCGGGAGCGCCTGAAGACCGGCGCCCGGCTGACGTCCCTGCCCCGGGCCTTCTGGGGCATGCAGCTGGCCCACCTGGGCCTGGCCTGGGGCGTGGCCGGCATCACCCTGGTGGCCAACTATCAGCTGGAGCGTGACGTGAAGATGCACGTGGGCGACCACACCGAACTGGCGGGCTACACCTTCACCTTCAAGGGCACCACCGAGCGTCCTGGTCCCAACTACCGAGCCGCCAAGGGCGAGGTGGAGGTCAGCCAGAATGGCAAGAAGCTCTACAGCCTCTTCCCGGAAAAACGCATCTACAACGCCTCCGGCATGCCCATGACCGAGGCCGCCATCCGCTACAGCCTCACCAGCGACGTCTACGTGGCCCTGGGCGAGCCCCTGGACGACGAGGCCAAGTCCTGGGCGGTGCGGGTGTTCCACAAACCCTTCATCAACTGGCTGTGGATCGGCGCCCTGTTCCTGGTGGCGGGCGGCTTCCTGGCCGCCTCCGACCGGCGCTACCGCATCGCCGTGAAGAAGCTCGCCGCGCCAGCCGGCGCCGCCGCCCAAGGAGCCTGACATGAAGCGCTGGATCCCCCTGCTGGTCTTCGTCGTCCTGGCCGGCTTCCTGGCCAAGGGCCTGCTGCTCAACCCCCGCGAGGTGCCTTCGCCCTTCATCGGCAAGCCGGCGCCGGCCTTCAAGCTGCCTGTGGTAGGTGCCGTCGACAAGACCTTCAGCCCCGAGGACATGAAGGGCAAGGTCTGGCTCCTCAATGTCTGGGCGCCCTGGTGCGTGTCCTGCCGCCAGGAGCATCCCGTGCTCATGGAACTGGCCCAGAGCCAGCCGGTGCCCATCGTCGGCCTCAACTGGAAGGACAAGGACCGGGAAGCCGAACAGCTCCTGGCCCAGCAGGGCAGCCCCTACGTGGCGGTTCCGGACGATCTCAACGGCAAGACCGGCATCGACTACGGCGTCACCGGCACCCCGGAGACCTACATCATCGACAAGGCCGGCATCATCCGCATGAAGCACGTGGGCCCCATCAGCCCCGACGTGTGGAAAGACAAGATCCAACCGAAACTGAAGGAGCTGGGCGCATGAAACCGTTCCGTCATTCCCGCGTAGGC
>DAOQNK010000370.1:0-1529 GCA_035332045.1 Thiobacillaceae bacterium
CCCGGATCATGGCCAGGTTCTCCTCCGGCGTGGTGTCCAGCACGTGGCTCACGTGATAGTCCCAGCTCTTGCCCACCAGGGTGACCGCCGGGGTGTTGGCCGCCAGCAGGGCCTTCAGGTTGGCGTCGTCCTCGCACAGGGTGTGCTTGTGCCGGGTGCTGCCAAAGGCCGCCAGCTTGGTGGCGCCCAGGTTCATGCGCCCGGCACGGGCGAAGAATTCCGCGTCCTTGGGGTTGGAGCCGGGCCAGCCGCCCTCGATGTAGTGGATACCGAACTCGGCCAGACGCTTGGCGATGGTGAGCTTGTCGTCCACGGAAAGGGAGATGTCCTCCCGCTGGGTGCCGTCGCGCAGGGTGGTGTCGTAGAGGAAGACTTGGGCCATGGCTGAAATGTGCGGTTGCAGCATCAAACCGGCATTATCACCCGATCGGGCATCGAATGGCCCAATGCCGGCCGGCGCTTCCCACCAAGGAAAGCCCGGTCAGCCGGCTGCCGGCATCTCCCCTCCCAAGGCGTCCACCAAGGCTTCCAGCAGCTTCGCCAGTTCCCCGGTCATGAGGGCGAAGTCGATCTCGAAGCGCTCCTCGTCGGTCTCCGCCTGGCCCTCGCTTTCCTCCTTGAGGATGTCCAGGAAAGTCAGGCGCTTGATCTGCAAGTCCTCGGTCAGCACGAAGGAAATCCGGTCGTTCCAAGTCATGGCCAGGCGGGTGGCCTGCTTGCCCTCGGCGATGTGGGCGCGGATCTCGTCGCCTTCCAAGTGGTGGCGCACGTAGCGTACCGTGGCCCGCTCCTCCCCCGGGGCGCGCAGTTCCAGATCCCGGTCCAGGGTGAAGTTGGCGGGGGCCTCGCCCGTCTCCAGCCAAGTGGTCATGGCGGCGCCGGGGGACATCTGGGTTTTCAGCAGGCGGGCGGGCACCTCGTCCACGGATTTGATGAGCTGGCCCATCAGCTCCTCCGCCTTGGTCTTCGCTGCGGCGTCCACCGCCAGCCAGCCGTGGACGGGATCGATCCAGGCCCGAGTGACACGCCGGCGCACGAAGGCCCGGGGCAACAGTTCGTCGGTGATGCGCTCCTTCAGCTCCCGCAGTTCCTTGCGGCCCACGGGACGGCCTTCCCGGTCGCCGATCTCGGCGGCCCGGTCCTTGGCCATCTGGTTCACCACGGCGGCGGGCAGCAGCTTCTGCTCCACCCCGAACGTCACCAGCAGCTGGCGGTTGGAGGCATAGGCGAAGCGCTCGTCATCCCGGGGCGGCAGCCAGCCCACGCTTTGCATGTCCATGTTGCCGCAGCCCGTTAGGGCATGGGCGGCCAACTGCCCGTCCAGGGCTTCCAAGTCCACGGCCCAGTCCAGGGGGAGGCGATACAGCTGGAGATTCTTGAACCACATGGGCGCCTCGCAAAAAGCGCGGATTATACGGAGCCGACGCCCCGAGGCCGAGGCAAAAAGAAACGCCACCGCGAGGGTGGCGTTGGGGTTTGGTGGAGCCGGCGGGAATCGAACCCGCGTCCGAAAGTCCTCTACAGCAAGT
>DAOQNK010000371.1:0-1528 GCA_035332045.1 Thiobacillaceae bacterium
CGTTTCCTGCCCATGCTCGTCAACAACCTGCGCCAGACATGAAGCTCGCCACCTGGAACGTCAATTCCCTCAAGGTCCGCCTGCCCCATCTGCTGGACTGGCTGCCGGCCGCGGAGCCGGACGTGGTCTGCCTCCAGGAAACCAAGCTGGAGGACACCAATTTTCCCCGCGCCGAGATCGAGGCGGCGGGCTGGCAGGTGGCCTTCTCCGGGCAGAAGACCTACAACGGCGTGGCCATCGTCAGTCGGCAACCCTTGGCCGACCTTCAGGCCGGCATCCCGGGCTTCGAGGACGAGCAGAAGCGGGTCCTCGCGGCGACGGTGGACGGCAGCCGGGTGGTGTGCGTCTACATCCCCAACGGCCAGGCGGTGGACTCCGACAAATACCAATACAAGCTGCGCTGGCTGGACGCCCTCGTCGCCTGGCTGAAGGACGAACTCGCCCGCCACCCGCGCCTGGCCCTGCTGGGGGACTACAACATCGCCCCGGCGGACGCCGACGTCCACGACCCCGCCGCCTGGGTGGGCAACGTGCTGGTGTCGGAACCGGAGCGGGCACGCTTCCGGGCCCTGGAGGCCCTGGGCCTGAAGGACGCCTTCCGCCTCTTCCCCCAGGAGGCAAAGAGCTACTCCTGGTGGGACTACCGCCAGGGTGCCTTCCGCCGCAACCTGGGCCTGCGCATCGACCACATCCTGCTGTCGGAGGAACTGGCGGCGAGCTGCTCGGCCTGTGTCATCGACAAGGCGCCAAGAATGCTGGAAAGACCCTCGGACCACACCCCGGTCATCGCCACGCTGGGCTGAAACCCGCGCCCCGCGCGGCGGTCCAACCCCTGCCGCGCCGCACAAGAAAAAAAATTCTTGTAAACGCTGGATGTAGTGTCTAATAAACAAGCTTGACCATACATCTAGTGGACAAAGCGCCAAACAAAGGCGCACATCAAGGAGACGCACCATGCAGGAAGCCCTGTTCCAGGAGCTCGCCGAACAAGCCATTTCCACTGAAGTCCTGCTGGAGAAGTACGCCAAGGGCGACGAGCAGAACGTCACCGACGTGCGCCTGCGGGTGGCCCGGGCCCTGGCCATGGCGGAACGCAAGAACGAGCGGACCCACTGGGAGCGCCAGTTCTTCCAGGCCATGGAAGAAGGCTTCATCCCCGCCGGCCGCATCAACTCCGCCGCCGGCACCGAACTCCAGGCCACCCTCATCAACTGCTTCGTGCAGCCCGTGGGCGACGCCATCTCCGGTGAAAGCGAAGGCAAGCCCGGCATCTACGTGGCCCTGGAAGAAGCCGCCGAGACCATGCGCCGGGGCGGCGGCGTTGGCTACGACTTCTCCACCATCCGGCCCAAGGGTTCCCTGGTGAAGGGCACCCAGTCCCGGGCCAGCGGCCCCGTCTCCTACATGCGGGTGTTCGACCGCTCCTGCGAGACCGTGGAGTCCGCCGGCTCCCGCCGGGGCGCCCAGATGGGGGTGCTGCGCTGCGACCACCCGGACATCGAGGCCTTCATCCACGCCAAGGACAGCG
>DAOQNK010000372.1:0-1526 GCA_035332045.1 Thiobacillaceae bacterium
ACCAGCGTGCGGGCCGTGGAGGACGCCCTGGCCATCAAGATCCCGGAGAACGCCAACAGCATCCGCAACATCATGCAGCTGACGCTCCAGGCCCACGATCACCTGGTGCACTTCTATCACCTGCACGCCCTGGACTGGGTTGACGTGGTCTCCGCCCTGAAGGCGGACCCCAAGGCCACCTCCGAACTGGCCCAGAGCATCTCCTCCTGGCCCCTGTCCTCGCCGGGCTATTTCCGCGACGTGCAGAACCGTCTGAAGAAATTCGTCGAGAGCGGCCAGCTGGGCCCCTTCATGAACGGCTACTGGGGCAACCCGGCCTACAAGCTGCCGCCCGAGGCCAACCTGATGGCGGTGGCCCATTACCTGGAAGCCCTGGATTTCCAGAAGGACATCGTCAAGATCCACACCATCTACGGTGGCAAGAACCCCCACCCCAACTGGCTGGTAGGCGGCGTGCCCTGCGCCATCAACGTCCATGACACCGGCGCGGTGGGCGCCATCAACATGGAACGCCTGAACCTGGTGTCCTACATCATCGACCGCACCATCGACTTCATCGACAACGTCTACATTCCCGATCTGCTGGCCATCGCCTCCTTTTACAAGGGCTGGACCCACGGCGGCGGCCTGTCGTCCCGGTCGGTGATGTCCTACGGCGACATCCCGGACAAGGCCAACGACTACGGCGCTTCCAATCTCATGCTGCCCCGGGGCGCCATCATCAACGGCGACCTGACCAAGGTGCACGAAGTGGACCTGCGGGACCCGAACCAGATTCAGGAATTCGTGGACCATTCCTGGTTCAAGTACGGCGAGCCGGGCAAGGGCCTGCATCCCTGGGACGGCGTCACGGAGCCCCATTACGAGCTGGGCAAGAACGCCAAGGGCACCTCGACCAACATCGAGCAGATCGACGAAGGCGGCAAGTACTCCTGGATCAAGGCGCCGCGCTGGAAGGGCCACGCCATGGAAGTCGGCCCCCTGGCCCGCTACATCATCGGCTACGTGCAGAAGAAGCCCGAGTTCAAGGAGCCGGTGGACATGGTCCTGAAGAAGCTGGACCTGCCGCTCACCGCCCTGTTCTCCACCCTGGGCCGCACCGCCGCCCGGGGCCTGGAGGCTTCCTGGGCCGCCCACAAGATGCGTTACTTCCAGGACAAGCTCATGGCCAACCTCAAGGCCGGCGACCTGTCCACGGCCAACATCGACAAGTGGGAACCCGCCACCTGGCCCAAGGAGACCAAGGGTGTGGGCTTCACCGAGGCGCCCCGTGGCGCCCTGGGCCACTGGGTGCGCATCAAGGATGGCCGCATCGACAACTACCAGTGCGTGGTGCCCACCACCTGGAACGGCAGCCCCCGGGATTCCAAGGGCCAGATCGGCGCTTTCGAGGCCAGCCTCATGAACACGCCCCTGGCCAAGGCCGACCAGCCTCTGGAAATCCTGCGCACCCTGCACAGCTTCGATCCCTGCCTGGCCTGCTCCACCCATGTGATGGCGCCGGACGGGGCGGAGCTGACCAAGGT
>DAOQNK010000373.1:0-1522 GCA_035332045.1 Thiobacillaceae bacterium
TACGTCCGCGCCGCCGACAAGCCCCGCCTGCTGGCCAAGCGCTTCGCCGCCAAGGAGGCCCTGGGCAAGGCCCTGGGCACGGGCATCCGGGCGCCCATGACGCTGACCGCCTGCGGCGTGGTCCACGATGCCCTGGGCCGGCCCGATTTCGCCTATGCTCCCGATCTCGCCGCCTGGCTGGGCGCCCAAGGCGCCGGCCGGGCCCATCTTTCCCTTTCCGACGAACAGGAAACCGTCGTCGCCTTCGTCATCGTCGAGCGCCCATGATCCCCAGCCATTCCCCCGCCCACCACCTGCCCCTGGGGCCGGTCATGGCCGACGTGGCCGGCCTGGTTCTCACCGAGGCGGAGCGCGCCCGCCTGCTGCACCCGGGCGTGGGCGGCGTCATCCTGTTCAAGCGCAACTACGAGAGCCCGGAGCAGATCGCCGCCCTGTGCCGGGAGATCCACGCCCTGCGCAGCCCCCACCTGCTCATCGGCGTGGACCACGAGGGCGGCCGGGTGCAGCGCTTCCGCGAAGGCTTCACCCCCATCCCGCCCATGCGCGCCATCGGCGAGGTCTGGGACGGCCATCCCCAGCGCGCCCGGCGCCTGGCCCGGGACGCGGGCTACGTCATCGGCGCCGAGCTGCGGGCGGTGGGGGTGGACTTCAGCTTCGCCCCGGTGCTGGACCTGGACTACGGCAACAGCGGCGTCATCGGCGACCGGGCCTTCCACCGCAGCCCCCAGGCGGTCACCGACCTGGCCCACGCCCTGGTGCTGGGCCTCCAGGAGGCGGGCGTCAGCGCCGTGGGCAAGCATTTCCCCGGCCACGGCTTCGTCGCCGCCGATTCCCACCTGGCCATCCCCGTAGACGAGCGCAGCCAGGCGGACATCGAGTTCGCCGACCTGCTGCCCTTCCGCCAGATGATCGACCTGGGCCTGGCCGGCATCATGCCCGCCCACGTCATCTATCCCCGGGTGGACGACCAGCCCGCCGGCTTCTCCCGCAAGTGGCTCACCGAAATCCTGCGGGGCCAGTGCGGCTTCGAGGGGGTGATCTTCAGCGACGACCTGACCATGGAAGGCGCCAGCGGCGCCGGCGGCATTGCCGAGCGGGCCCTGGCCGCCCTGGCGGCGGGCTGCGACATGGTGCTGGTGTGCAACCGGCCGGACCTGGCGGACGAACTGCTGGCCAAGCTGAAATGGCCCCTGCCGCCGGTGTCCCTGATCCGCCTGGCGCGCATGCACGGCCGCCCCCATCCGCCCAACCGCACCGCCCTGCACGAGAGCCAGCGCTACGTGGGCGCCGTGCGCCACCTGGGCGGCATCGGCCAGGCCGACGCCGATCTGGCCCTGCTGGACCCCACCAACGTCTGCGGCCGCCAGGGCTGCGCCCCCCATTCCAATACCTGAGGGATCCGAATCATGAAACGCCGCCGCATCTATGGCCGCCACCGCCTATCCCGGGATGCCGAACGCCTGGCCTGGCTGGCCCAGGGCCTGGCCGAATCCGGCAGCCGCCTGGAGGACGCCTGGCTGGA
>DAOQNK010000374.1:0-1516 GCA_035332045.1 Thiobacillaceae bacterium
TCATGGCGGAAGGCAGGATCGCCACCACCCGCAAGACCCGGGGCGACGACATCGACGCCGCCTGCGGCCAGTTGGCCGGCCAGGTGGAGGATAAATCCCGCCGCATCCTGCGGCGCATGGAGACGGCTGCCCCATGAGACATCCCGTGATCCTGGCGCTGGCCGGGCTGCTGCTGGCCGGCTGCGCCGGCCGGGCCCCCGTGGAGGGCGGGAGCCCGGAGACCCGCCTCAGCAGCGAGGACAATCCCCAGTCCCGCATCCATACCGAACTGGGTGCCGGCTATTATGCTCAGGGCAAGTACGCCATCGCCCTCCAGGAACTGCGCAAGGCCCGAGAGGCCGATGCCGGCTACGCCCCCGCCTACAACGTCCTGGGCCTGGTCCATGCCGAACTGCGGGAGGACAAGCAGGCGGAGGACAGCTATCGCCGGGCCATCGAGCTTTCACCCAATTATTCCGAGGCCCACAACAACTATGGCCTCTTCCTCTGCCAGCGTGGCCGCATGCCCGAGGCCCTGGCGCGTTTCGAGAGCGCCCTGGCCAATCCCCTCTATGCGACGCCGGAGAAGGCCCTGGCCAATGCCGGCATGTGCACCTTGGCCAAGGGTGACGTGACCCAGGCGGAAGTCTTCTTCATCCGCGCCCTCAAGCGGGCGCCAGGCCAGCCCACCGCCATGTTGGGCATGGCCGACGTGAACTACCGCCAGGGGCGCTGGCTGGCCGCCCGGAACCTGCTGCGCCAGCTCAACGATGCCGGCGCCATGAGCGCCCAGGCCTTGTGGATCGGGATCAGGGTCGAGCGGAACATGGGCGATCGGGAAGCCGAAGCCAGCTATGCCGCCCAGCTGCGCCGCCGCTTCCCCGACGCCATGCAGACCCAGTGGCTGTTGACCGGCCAGTATGACCAGCCCGGGAGCATGCTATGAACGAAGATTTCCAGCCCGGCTTCGGCGCGCGCCTGCGCGAAGGCCGCGAGGCCACCGGCCTGGCGGTGGCCGAGGTGGCCGCCAAGCTGAAGCTGACCTCGCGCCAGGTAGAGGCCCTGGAAGTCGAGGATCTCAGCCATCTGCCCAGTCCCGTTTTCGTGCGTGGCTTCGTCCGCAACTATGCCCGCCTGGTGGGCGTGGACCCGGATTCCCTCATCGCTCCCGTTGATCTCCAGGCCAGCGCCGCTGAAACCATCACCGCGCCCAGTGCCGGGGTCAGCATCTCGGGCGGAGGCCTGCGCCGCTGGGTGATCCTGCCCGCCATCGCCCTGCTGGTCTTCCTGGTGCTGGTGGCCATCCTCTACCAGTGGCTTCGTCAGGGCGAGGAAGCCGGGGTCAGCCAGGAAATGCCGCCGCCGGCCGCCGCTGCGCCCGCGCCCGCGCCCGCCGCCGAGTCCCAGTCCGTGCCGCTACCGGCATCGGCCCAGGTGGTGCCGGATGGTGTGCCGCCCGCGCCCGCCGACACGCCCATGGCACCGGCCACCACGCCGGGGCAGACCGTCCAGTCGATGCCTGTCCAGCCCGCGCCCG
>DAOQNK010000375.1:0-1507 GCA_035332045.1 Thiobacillaceae bacterium
AGGCCGTCCAGGTGGAATTCCGACAGCCAGTAGCAGGCGCTGGAAAGCAGAAAGCCTTTCACCTCGCTGCGGCCGTAGTTGAAGATGTGGGTGCCCCAGTCCTGGTGCACGCCCAGGCGCGGGTCTTCGTGCTCGTAGAGGGCGGTGCCGTCGTAGCGGGCCAGGGCCCAGGCGTCCATGGGAAAATGTCCGGGCACCCAGTCCAGGATCACGCCGATGCCGGCCTGGTGGCAGGTATCCACGAAGCCGCGGAATTCGTCGGCGGAGCCGAAACGGGATGAGGGGGCGAAATAGCCGGTGGTCTGGTAGCCCCAGGATTCATCCAGGGGATGTTCGGTGACCGGCAGCAGTTCCAGGTGGGTATACCCCAGGTCGCTGACGTAGGGCACCAGGGCGTCGGCCAGCTCCCGCCAGGTATAGAAGCGGCCATCCGGATGGCGGCGCCAGGAACCCGCGTGAAGCTCATAGATGTTCATGGGGGCATGCAGCCAGTCGCGCTTGCCGCGGGCGTGCATCCAGTCGCCATCGCCCCAGGTATGGCGGTTGGGGGCGGCGACCACGGCGGCGGTGTCGGGGCGCAGCTCGAAGGCCTGGGCGAAGGGATCGGCCTTGACCAGCACCGCGCCCGTATCCCGGTTGATGATCTCGAACTTGTACAGGTCCCCCGGCACCAGGCCGGGAATGAACAACTCCCAGATGCCCGAGCCGCCCCGGACCCGCATGGGGTGGATGCGGCCGTCCCAGTTGTTGAAGCCGCCCACCACCGAGACCCGTTCGGCATTGGGTGCCCAGACCGCGAAGCGCACACCCTCGATCCCGTCCCAGCTCATGGGCTGCGCGCCCATGCTGCGCCAGGCCTCCAGCAGCCGGCCTTCGTTGAAGAGGTGGATTTCCTGGTCCGAGAGGAGGGGGCCGAAGGCATAGGGGTCGACAATCTCGAAGGACTGTCCCCCGGCCTGAATGGCCAGGCGCCAGGGCCGCGGCGGGGCCAGGGCGCCGCGCCATTCGAACAGGCCGCGATCATCGGCCTTGAGCATCCTTTCAACCCCCTCGGGAAACCGCAGGGTGATCTCGTCCGCGTCCGGCCGGAACACCCGCAACACCCAGCCGGCCGGGTCGGGATGCAGCCCCAGGTGGGCGAAAGGATCATGATGTCGGGCGTTGAGCAGGCGTTCGAGGGTGTGGGGCATATGGTTTTTTCGTATGGAATTTCGCGGCTTGGACAGGTTATCCAGGGCAGGCGCGGGGATTTGGAGTAATGGAGCGCATGCAATAAGGATACCCTTATCGGCTATTATTTCACTCAGCATCCGATTGATAAAATCAGACCATAGCGAAGGGACTTCAGCGTGCAAAAAGAGTATCCGCGTTTCGTCAGCCTGCTGACCAAGAACACGGCCGCCCTCATCCTAGCCGGCGGCCGGGGCAGCCGCCTCAAGCAGCTCACGGACTGGCGCGCCAAGCCGGGCGTGCCTTTCGGCGGCAAGTTCCGCATCATCGACTTCCC
>DAOQNK010000376.1:0-1505 GCA_035332045.1 Thiobacillaceae bacterium
TTCAGGAGAACCACCATGCTGGACGCCAACATCAAGACCCAACTCAAGGCCTATCTCGACAAGCTCGTGGCCCCCATCGAACTGGTGGCCTCCCTCGATGATTCCGCCAAGTCCGCCGAGATGCGCGGCCTGCTGGAGGACATCGCTGGCCTGTCGACCAAGGTCGCCCTTCTGGAAAACGGAAACGACGCCCGCCGGCCATCCTTCAGCATCGGCAAGGTGGGCGAGGCCGCGCGCATCCGCTTCGCCGGGCTGCCCATGGGCCACGAATTCACCTCCCTGATCCTGGCTCTGCTCCAGGCCAGCGGCTACGCGCCCAAATTCTCCGATGATCTGGTGGAACAGATCCGCGGCCTCTCCGGCGACTTCCGCTTCGAGACCTACATCTCCCTGTCCTGCCACAACTGCCCGGACGTGGTGCAGGCCCTCAACGCCATGGCGGCGCTGAACCCCCACATCCAGAATGTGATGATCGACGGCGCCCTGTTCCAGGACGAGGTGAACGGGCGCCAGATCATGGCCGTGCCCAGCGTCTACCTGAACGGCGAGCCCTTCGCCGACGGCCGCATGAGCGTGGAGGAGATCGTCGCCAAGCTGGATACCGGCGCGGCGGCCCGGGAATCCGCGAAGCTGGCGGAGCAGGCCCCCTTCGACGTGCTGGTGGTGGGCGGCGGCCCGGCCGGCGCGGCGGCGGCGGTGTACGCGGCGCGCAAGGGCATCCGCACCGGCGTGCTGGCGGAGCGCTTCGGCGGCCAGGTCATGGACACGCTCGCCATCGAGAACCTCATCTCCGTGACCCACACCGATGGCCCCAAGCTGGGCCGTGCCCTGGAGGCGCACGTGAAGGAATATGCCGTGGACATCATGAACCTGCAAAAGGCCCAGGCACTGGTTCCCGGCCAAGCCGGCGCCTTCCATGAAGTGCGGCTGGAGAACGGCGCCGTGCTCAAGGCCAAGACCGTGATCCTCGCCACCGGCGCCCGCTGGCGCGAGCTCAACGTGCCCGGCGAGAAGGAATACCGGGGCAAGGGCGTGGCCTACTGCCCCCACTGCGACGGCCCCCTGTTCAAGGGCAAGCACGTGGCGGTGGTGGGCGGCGGCAACTCCGGCGTGGAAGCGGCCATCGATCTGGCCGGCATCGTCGGCCACGTCACCCTGCTGGAGTTCGGCGACACCCTGCGCGCCGACGCCGTGCTGCAGAACAAGCTGCACAGCCTGCCCAACGCCACGGTCATCAAGAGCGCCCAGACCACGGAGGTGACGGGTGCCGACGGCAAGGTAAATGGCCTCACCTACACCGACCGGGTCACCGGCCAGCGGCAGCACCTCGCCCTGGAAGGCGTGTTCGTGCAGATCGGTCTCCTGCCCAATACCGATTGGCTGAAGGGCACCCTGGAACTCTCCCGCTTCGGCGAGATCATCGTGGATGCCAAAGGCCAGACCAGCCTGCCCGGCGTGTTCGCGGCGGGGGACTGCACCACCGTGCCCTACAAGCAGATCATCAT
>DAOQNK010000377.1:0-1504 GCA_035332045.1 Thiobacillaceae bacterium
TCTCCCCCGCCGAGGCGGTGACCGCGCCGCTGAGGAAATCCGTGGGCGTGGCCAGCACGTTCTCGAACTTCCAGCGGGCCAGGGGGGTGGCGCCGGTGAAGCCGTCCACGGCCTTCTTGGCCCAGTCGGCGATGTCCGGCGGGGTCATGAAGGGCAGGGTGAAGGTGGTGGGCACGAACTCGGTGAAGCGATGGGGGGCGTAGGCCGGCACCCAGGTGGTGATGGCCACCGGGAAGGCGGCCTGGACGAAGGCGCGGCCCACCAGGGCCGGGTTCAGCACATTGAAGCCGATGCCGCCGAACAGGGCCTTGCCCAGGGCGATGGCGGTGAAGCCCGCCACGGCGCCCATCCACAGGGGGAAGGCAGGCGGCAGGGTCAGGGCCAACAACAGGCCGGTGATGGTGGCGGACCAGTCGGACAGGGTGCTGGCGGTGCCGGCCAGGCGGTTGAAGAGTCGCTCCGAGAACAGGCAAACGGCGGTCACCGTGACGATCAGGGCCAGAGCCGAGAGACCGTACTGCCAGACCGAGAAGGCGGCCACGGGCAGGAGCGCCAGGACCACGTGAAACATGATGCGTTCCACGCTGTTGTCCTTCACCACATGGGGTGAAGTGCGAAGTTCCAGGCGTAGGGGCTCGTTCATGGCGGATCAGGCGTGGAGGGCGGCGGGAGCGCGAGCCGCATCGTACCCCGCTTCGCGGCTATCACGGCGGACCGCCTCCATCTCGCCCCAGGCGCGCAGCACGCGATCCAGTTCCCGGGGGGACAGACGGCGTCCAAGTTCAGGGGCCAGGCGGTCGGCCAGCTTGCGGCAGCAGGCGTGGAAGCGGCCGTAGACAGGGTCGAACTCGCTCATGGCCAGGAAGCCCCCGTCGCCCTCGGCAAGATGCCGGGCCGTCCGCTCCACCAGGCTGTCATGGATGTAGAACAACTCGGGAAAATGGAAATGCAGGTACTTGGAGGCCAGGGAGCGGGCCTCGGCCTCGGGCAGATCGGCGAACACGTCCATGACCCGCTTGTGGGTCTCCAGCAGCAGCCAGCCTTCCAGTTCCTCGGCGGTGGCCAGGGTGCAGAACCAGTGGTCCACCGGCGACTTGGCCAGGGCGTGGGCGCCACGCTCCGGCGAGAAGCCCAGGCTGGCACCGTATTCGGCAAAAAGCCGGCCGATCAGGCGCAGCTTGTCGGCGACGATCTCATCCTGGAGATGGTGCCGGTTGAAGAAGCACAGGTCGTACAGGGCCCGGGTGCGGGGATCCAGGATGGACTGGGACAGGGCGTCGGCGACGAATTCGCGGGTCAGGGAAGGTTTCATGATGAAGACAGAGGATGAGGAATTCGGGACGGGCGTCAGGCCGACTTCTCCCGCAGGATGCCCTTGGCGACGCGGAACTGCTGGACCAGGGGAATGTGGGAGGGACAGACATAGGTGCAGCAGCCGCACTCAAAGCAGTCGCCCAGGTGGTACTGCTCGCCCATGAGGTCGTATTCCCGCTGGCCGGCCAGC